>NZ_JAYRUC010000014.1:0-147767 GCF_041919235.1 Pandoraea sp. | reverse complement strand
TGCCGCATCATGAAGTTGCTATGGCGTGACCAGTCCGAATCAGTACACTGCGGCGGAATCAACTGCTCTCGGCGATATAGAAGGCGCTTAGCCAGTTCCTTGTCAGTCCATGGATCCCACGACGTTGCGAACGCCTTAACGGTTGTCCATGCACTCGAAGTGCTGAGCTTCTCAACCATCTCCGGATACGCGCACCCCAGCGGCCGGTAGTAGTACTCGCACTGCCCAATGATCGAGTCAGCCGCAGGTGGGACATTAAGGTCACACTTCGATTTTTCAGCCACGGCACGTTGCGTATGGCCCGATGGTGTCATTTGCGAAACAAAAAAACGCACAACTTTCGAATCGCCGGTTCCGGCCACGGTTCAATCTTCCAGAAGGTTCAGAACAGCGTTTTGAGGTACATGGCTTTTCGCCAATGAAGTTTCGCCATTGGCGTTGGTTACGCCTTCAGCAATTAGCTTTCCTTCGGAAAACAGTTGATACTTCGCATTGCTTGCGGGTATCTGCGTTCCGCTCCAGTTCACCACGTAGGCCTGATCAAAATTACCCGCCACAGACGGTAACGAAGGAATGGCTGTCGACACGCCCTGGGGACCGAGCTTCTGATAAGAAGCAGAATGAATCGTACGATCACCGTGGGTACCATCTTCAATGCCGCTTGGAGTGATGCGCAAATACGAACTACCACAGACCAGCAGGAGTTCCTCATTGGCCGAAATCGTCACGCGACCGTTCGCACTTGCGATACTCATCCCGTCGTTCGAAATCAAGCTCATTTCACCGCGTTGCGCCTGAACATCGACTTTGCCGTTGGCCGCCAGCGCCTTGATCCCGTTCTGGTTCGCGAAGAGGGAAATGGCTTTTCCAGAGGCAACCGTAAAGTTGTGCCCCACACTGAAATCGGTGTTCGCGCCGGCAGTTGCGGTGAGATGCTCACCTCCGGAAAGCTGGATGCTCTTTGGTGTCACAGCACCGATCCCGTCAGGGGCTGAAAGGAGAATGACCGCCTTCTGTAAATCCTTGAACGAGTCTTCCAGCAACGCTTGCTGCGCCTTCACCTCTGCCAACTCCGCTGTTGCCTGTTGCGCAAGCGTGCGCATCGACTCGGCCTCGTCAAGCGCGGCTCTGAGCTGGCTCAATGCCGCCTGCATTTCCACTTGCGACGCGTTCTCATTCGTGAACGGATCGGCCGACCAGAATAGTCCCTTCTCGCCGCGTACCGTCCCCCACGCTCGCGTGGCCAGCTCGAACCCCTCGCCGCGCTTCTTCTTTGTGCCATCAACCAAGTAACCGAGCGACATGCTAGATTTGGCGAAGACCGATGCGACCTTCGCGCCCTCCGAGCCCTTCAGATCGTCGAAGCGAATCTTGTTACCAAGCAGCGGCGAACGCCATACCGCGCGGCTGTACCAGCCTTCCTTGCCGTGCACTGGGTCGCATTGGCTGTAGTCGTGTAGCGCCCCAGCGATATAAACGCGGTCGATATTGCCCTGCGTCGCACCGATTCGAACCTCAGTTCCCGGCAACAGCGGGGAGTGCAAGCCACCTTGGTAGGACGCGGATGTGCGCAACAAACGCAATAGCATGCTGTTCGTGCCACGCTTCTGGGTGCGCCGCGCAAACTGGAACTTCACCCGATACCGGCCATACTCGTCCAGCCAGGCGTATGGCTTGTCGTCGCAAGACTCAATCGTGCCGATCAGCGTTCCACTCACCCAACGCCAGTGCTTCTGCGGCACGTACTCGGGGCGGTAGGTGACGTGCGCCGGGATCGCTTCGAACTCGTTAACGATTGACGATTGGCGGCTGCCCGTCGTCACCAGCTTCGTAATGACGATGCCGTGAGGGGCTTCGGCAGGCGCATCCTCCGAGATCCGCACTACCATGCCGGGCATCATGCCCGTGACGTTGCTCTTGCCGGTGATACGTGTCTGCTTGGTTAGTAGTTCGTCGCGTCGCACATCAGCCAGCACCTTCCCTTCGTCGACACTATGGAAATGCTCGATGCTGCGATTGACACTACCGAATACGGAACGATCATCCTGCGCAACGACAGACTCAACTTTCAAAGGATCATCCGGACTGCGGTAGTTGTGATCCCATTCCCGCACGGTCTGCGCGACCAGTTCCCGTGTGACTTCCAACGACAGGATCGCTTCATGCTCGCTAAGCGTGCCGGAGTAAGGCACGATTGGAACCTCCAGTGAGCGCATGTACCCCCGCGGGGTGTTGCCGAACACCAACGTGTCACGCTGAGGCCCTTCGCTCGCCCCAGCGTGCTTGAAGTAGTAATAGACGCCAGAACGTCGACAATGACGATCGATAAAATTCCCGACCGTCTCTTCGTACATCAGCGTCTGCTCGTACTTCGTGTCCAGCCCCTCCAACGCGAACTCAACGTCGTAGGATTCAAACGTCCCGCAGGCCACAATCGGATCTGTAGAAGCCTGCTGCGCGCTAACACTGCGATTTCCAATAAGGGTGTCGGTCAGCAGCTCTTGTAGCGTTCTATCCTGAAATACGGCGGAGTCGTGGATTTCCTCGAGCAATGCCAGGCGAGGACGCAGGTGCAGCCTGTACGTGGCCTCGTCGCGCGTTGTCTTGACTCGTGTCCAGCGCGTCACAACCCCGTGCACGATGCGCGCGGTGCGTTGCACCGGATCAATGAGGCCGGACACGCTTGCACGCACGTCGACTTTGAAGATCGCCGGGCGGCCAACGACGAGCGCACTGTCGATTTGCTTGTCGAGAGAGGTCACCGTGATGTCAGCCAGAAACGGCCGATTCATCTCCTCGGAGAGTGAAAACTCAAGAACATCAATGGATGACTCGAGCGTGGCGACTTCTAGAAGGAGAGGATTGGATACGACAGAGCTCGCACGTGCGAGTACATCTTGAATCGTCTGCATGCGATAGCGGAGGGAGAGCGCGTGACGACCAAAGCGCGCCTATTCGGAGCACGAGCAGAGTACCGTCGCAAAAGACATAGTGAATCACAAATGTCTAGCGAGAAATATGGGCAAAATCTCTTTTTTTGAAGACTTCAAAGACGAGAGCTGTCCAATGGCGGAGGAGCCTGAGCGAGGGGTTTTCGTCGCGTTTCCAGGCGATCATGAGCCCGAGCTAAAGCCCAGCCCGTAAAGGGTTGTGAATCGCTCCGGCTTTGAACTGGCCCCCGAGAGTTGGACGTTGAAGCGTTAGTTTTTTCCCGCTCGCATTCGATATTCCACGGGACTCAGTCCACCAAGTTTCGATTGGATGCGGTGCCGGTTGTAGTCATCGATGTAGCCCTTCAGGCCTACCCGTAATGCGTCGACGTCTTCGAAGTCCGTGAGATGGAAGTACTCGGCCTTCAGAGTGCCAAAGAAGCTTTCCATGGCCGCGTTATCGAAGCAGTTCTCTTTTCTCGACATACTTTGCTTCATTCCATAGCGCGCCAGTGCCGTTCGGCCCGGTCACATGCGATAGTGCCAACCTTGGTCTGACTGAAGCGTCGGTGTAGCCGCATTCCCGCGTTTCGTGACAGCTTTCCTGAGCATGCCCATGACCATCGGGAAGTCGGGGCGATGGCTCGACTCGTAGGCAATAATTTCCCCATTGTAGAGGTCCATGACCGGAGAAAGGTACAGCTTTTTCCCCGCGACCCGGAACTCGGTCACATCGCTAACCCACTTCTCGTTTGGGCCCGACGCGGTGAATTCACGATTGAGCAGGTTCGGCGCGGCCTCGCCGACCTCGCCCTGGTACGACCGGAACTTCTTCCGGCGCACCCTCGACCTGATTCCCAATTCGTTCATGAGGCGCTGCACCTTCTTGTGATTGACTAGCTCGCCATCACTGCGGATAGTCAAGGTGATGGACGATAGCCATACAAGCCGCGATGTGCAGCATAGACAGCTGAATCTTCGCCTTGAGCCCACCATACCGGTCTGGGGTGGCCAACGCTTTGACCCGATAGTAGTACGTACTGTAGTAATGGTATGAGCGCGTCCCACCCGAGATCTCGAAGGAATGGACTAGGATTCTTACGATTCGACGAAATCGATACGCCGAAGCGGAGAATGCTCCATTCCTAGTCAATCAGGGAGTCTCATCATGAATCTAATGCCTGTTGGTATAGACATCGCGAAGAGCGTGTTTCAGGTGCACTACGTAGACCAGGAGACGGGGGAAATTGTGAACAAGCCGATAAAGCGAGCGCAGTTTCTTGAGCATTTCGCGAATCGAGCGCAATGCCTGATTGGCATGGAAGCCTGTGGTGGCGCACACCATTGGGCTCGGCAGCTCGCGAAGCTGGGCCACGAAGTGCGGTTGATACCTGCCGAATACGTTAAGGCATTCAATATTCGCAACAAAAATGATGCGGCGGACGCCAAGGCCATCTGGCAAGCGGTGCAGCAGCCATGCAAGCCCGTCGCAATAAAGACGGAAATGCAACAGGCGATGCTAGCGTTGCATAGGATGCGTACGCAATTAGTAAAGTTTCGCACAATGCAGGTTAATGGCTTGCGTGGTTTGTTGACGGAATACGGCGAAGTAATGAGTAAGGGTCGAGCAAAATTCGACAACGAAATCCCTGCGGTATTCGCCCGAATTTCGGATCGATTGCCAGCAGCGCTAGTCGAAACGTTACGCGAGCAATGGAACGGCCTCACAAAGCTTGATCAGCAGATTGCTGAAATTGAACGGCGAATGCGCGATTGGAAGAAGGACGACATGGCTGTGAGAGCAGTAAGTGAAATCCCGGGTGTCGGACTGCTCACTGCAACTGCGGCAGTGGCGATGATAGGTGATCCGAAGGCGTTTCGCTCCGGGCGTGAGTTCGCCGCGTGGCTAGGGCTTGTCCCAAAGCAGACTGGATCTGGCGGCCGCGTAAATCTACATGGGATCAGCAAGCGCGGTGACACCTATTTACGCACGCTACTGATCCACGGCGCGCGGTCTGTCATGACGCACACGAAAGACCCGGGTGCATGGGTTAGCCAGTTAAAAAATCGTCGACCGTGGAACGTGACCTTGCCTCGATTTCACGTACAGCAACTCACGCCACTTGTTGCATCGCTTCGTAATCGGACGGCGTGCGGTACCCGATCGACGAATGAATGCGTTGGCGATTGTAAAAGCCTTCAACCCAATCAACCACGTCCAATCGTGCTTGCGCTCGCGTCTCGTAGTGGCATCGCGACGTTTGCTCGACTTTTAGCGTCTTAAAAAAGCTCTCCATCGACGCGTTGTCCCAAGCATTGGCGCGCCGGCTCATCGACATGACCATGCCGTACCCCTGGGCAAGCTCGTGGTGTGCCCAGCTCGCGTATTGCACGCCGCGATCGCTATGCACAATCAAGCCCCGAGGCGGCTGACGTTGCCAGTACGCCGAGCGCAGCGCCGTACACACGAGCTTCGCATCGATGCGCTCGGACATTGACCACCCGACGATGCGGCGACTTCCCAAGTCCAGAATGGCCGCCAGATACAACCAACCTTCGTCTGTGGGCAGGTACGTTATATCCGCCACCCACGCTTGGTTCGGCGCCCAGCCATCAAAGCGTCGCGCCAGCAGGTTCGGTGCCACCGGCAAGCGGTGCGCCGAGTCTGTGGTTGTCTGCCATGCTCGCCGGTACACCGGCCGTAACCCTTGACGTATCAAGCTGCGGCGCACACGCTCTGCGCTCGTCTTCGTACCCTGTGCGGCCAGCGCCTTGACCAGTCTCGGGCGTCCGTAGCAGCCGCGACTTTGCGCGTGCAGGCGCGCCACTTCGTCATCGAAGGCAGCCTGCCGCTGCCGGCGCTCGCTCGGCCGTCGCACCCGCCATTGGCAGTAGCCACTTCTCGAGACCGCCAGCACTCGGCACAGACGGCTTACACCGTATTGGTCGCGGTGAGCGTCGATCCACGCATACTTCACCGCGACCCCTTCGCGAAGTATGCCGTCGCTTTTGAGAGGATTTCCACATCAAGCTTCGCACTGGCCAACTCTTTGCGCAGCCGACTGACCTCGGCTTCCAGCTCTGATACGCCGGGCTTGGCACGGCTCACAGAGGCTGCCGCGTCAGACGTGCTCGCCACCCCTTCGCGCAGCTTGCGCGCCCAGTTGCCGATGGTTGCCACCGGCACGCCGAGACGGCGTGCCGCCTCATTGTGTCCCACAGAATTTGCCAGCCTCGCCGCTTCCACTCGGAACTCATCCGTGTAGCGACGATTCGGTACGCCTTTTTCGCCCATATTGACCTCCGTTCAACAGATTATCCAACTTCTCTGCTGTACGTCGTTTCGAGGCATGGTCAAAGCAACAAAATCGGCTGCGCGAGTTTTTTAACCGCGCCGTGGTCGGCCCGAAGCTGCTGGTTATCGATGAAATCGGTTATCTGCCGTTTGGACGCGAGGAGGCCAACCTGTTCTTTAACGTGGTGGCCAAGCGATACGAGCGAGGTGCCATCGTACTCACAAGTAATCTGCCGTTTACGCAGTGGGCCACGGCGTTTGCCGATGACCAGACGCTGACGGCAGCGATGCTCGACCGGCTGCTGCATCACGCCCATATCGTACAGATTGCTGGTGAGAGCTACCGACTGAAGGACAAACGGAAGGCTGGACAAACCACGCGGGCCGGCGCGAAAGCCGCCGTGTGATACGGAGCCCGGGTGGGTCAGATTTACTTCGGCGATATGCCGGAAGGTGGGTCAGATTTGAACCGGCGTTGACACATTCGGACGGAGTTCATCCGCAATGGAGACATTTATAGCCATCGCGCCGCAAAACAGCGCGCCTGACATCGTCTGGAATTCTCCGATCATGCGGTGGCGCTTGATGCAGATCCTCAAGGATAAGTACCTATGAAACCCCGGTCGATCCAATCTGGACCAAGTATGCTCGATAGTCATCCAGCAGAGCCAGATGGTGCGCCGGGGCTTGCCCCCTCATCTCATCAATGTAGGCGATTGCGCCTTCGCGCGACAGCGGGCCATCTGGTGAATCTCCCGTTTTGAACGTAAACCCAGAGAGCACGCGATGCCTTTGATCTGGCCTAAGCTCTTGCGGTGCCTCGTGATAAACCAAGCGCTCGCCGAGTATGCGGAAACGCTCATCTGCAATCCGATCCAGCAACCTTACTCGCTCTTTCCAGCCCACCTGATGGAAGCGCTCCATGATTCCTCCATCAGAAGGCGATGGAAATCCGTCATAAATCCTCCCCTCGACATGCGCCGATGCGGGCCACTGTTTATCGCGGGACTCGAAGACCGAAATCAGGCGCGCGCAAAGCGCTGTGTCCCCTCGGACTTCGCGTGCCAACGCCTCGATATCATCTATATCCATATCGAACCGCCCATCTTCGAAATCATATAGGGGCGCCAGCACAGGAGCACTGTTTGTTCGAATGCGACGTATGGGCGATGGCTTTGCGAACAGGAGCTCGCCAAGCTCATCCACGGAAGCGCTGAGAATGCCGCGGGTTGAAGCGCCAAGAATCAGGCACAAGCGCCCGTTTACCATGCCGCTTTGCTGCCCCAGCGAGACAACGGGCGAGGTATAGGAATTACCGCCGAAAAACTCCGTGAGCACGAAGGCATCCTCGCCGTCGACAAAGTGGGCTACTGCAGCCTTATTGGAGAAACGCACGAATGACTGCCACGCATCAGGGGCCGCTTCCCTCAATCGTCGACAGAGCTCTAGCGCAGCCTCCACATCGGACATCGCATGATGCGCCTTGGAGTGCACGATGCCATTTGCTCGCGCGATATCTGCCAGCTTGAAACTGCGACGGCCCGATGCATCAGTCGGCACGACAAGACAGTGAGGGGCCGACGCCACAGCCGACAAGACCAGCCCCATCACATCGGCGCGCCCATTTCCGCGCAGACTGGTCAAATACACCGGATGCAGCGTCTGGAAGAGTGTCTGGCGCAGAAGCTCCTCGTCAAACCGGATCGAGTTGTATCCTGCAAATATCGAAGGCGTCCATGCGTCCAGCTTGGCTTTAATCTCGCATGCCATCTCGTAATGCGAAGGCAAGCTGGGATTGAGTAATTGATGTATGCCGATACCGCTGACACACATCGCCTCGGGATGCGGCAGGACATGCGCCCGCAGACGCGAGCGCACTTCATACCGATCAACTTCCCTCAATTCGGCGTCGGTCTTGATCGCAGCGAAGTGCACGATCTGGTCAAATCGGGTGGATAGACCAGTGGTTTCAGTATCGTAAAAAACGAAACTCATGCTGTGAGCTGCTCGCTCAACAGACCCAGCAACCTCAAGCGCATAGCATGCGTACTCACTTTGAACTTCTTGGCCAGCTCCTCAACCTGCTGGTCATCTTCCACATCGATCGGAACGCCGCGCACTTCAGCCACAAGTAACTCCTTGGGCATCAATAGTTCGGACGCAAACGCGTTGGCCTCTATCTCGAGGCGATCCACACCCAAAGACGAGGCCCCATCGCGCAACAACATTCTCGTGGCGCCTTTGTCCACATGGACCGTCCCGGTGATTTCCACTCTGTGCAGAATGTGATGGCCCAATTCGTGCGCTGCAGAGAATCGCTGTCGGTTGGGATGATGACTCGCGTTAATGCCGATCATGGATAGGCCGCCTTGGATGTAGGCCATGCCGGAGAGATCCTCGTCCAAGGCCTCATGACGCAACACGATCGACAGCTTTTTGATCAAGCGTTCGACGGGCACCGGGGCCTTTGATATCCCCGCCTGGCTAAGGACCTCCCGCGCCCGCATTCTGGCCATCACTGGATTCGCCTTGCGATCGTCAGTCATTTACGCACCTTCGCACCTTCCGTCTTTGAAATGCTGTCAATCAACTTCATAACGCTCGCTGCTTCACTCGCATTTACCGACTCGTAGGATGACTTCAGTTCGATGTCGATGGGTGAGCTTCGTTGCGGGAGCGGTGGCAGAAGTTCTGCCAGGCTGTCGACTTGGAGAGCTGCAGCGATTGCATAGAGGTTGTGAACCGATACGGTCTGCCTACCACGCTCCGTATTGGCGATAGAGGCGCGAGACACGCCAACCATCGATGCCAGCTCACGCTGTGTCAGCGCAATTTTCGACCGACGCTCGGCGATCGCGCGCCCCAAAAGCCCATATATCTCTTCATCTCGCATAAGCAATGTTCACCCCAGGTAGGGGTCGATGTCAACACTACAAACACTTTGATGTTTGCCATGAAAACATTGTTAATTTAATGATTGCAGTATTGACACAAACCCCAGTTTGATGGTCTGATGTATCCAACGCGGGATAGGCCCGCCAGGAGATTCAGATGAGTAAGCGCGTTCACGTTGTTCCGCATGGCTCCGGCTGGGCCACCCGCTCCGAGGGTGCCAGCCGCGTCGGCGGCACCCATCGCACCCAGGCGGAGGCCACGGAGGCCGCCCGCAGCCAAGCGATTCGCGAGCGCGGGGAGGTTGTCATCCACCGTCCCGATGGCCGCATCCGCGACTCCAACAGCTACGGCAACGACCCCTTCCCGCCGAAGGGCTGATCAACTCGCCCTCACACCGAGACCAACGACATGACCCAACACGACAGCGGCGAACCGCCCGATCACACCGCGGAGCGCGCACAGACCGCAGTGCGCGTTAATGGAGATGTGGTCGAACTGAATGACCCGACCCCGACCGGCGAGCAGATCCTGGCCGCAGCCCGACTACGTCCGACTGCCGACTACGCTCTCATCCACTGGCCGGAGCGCGGGCCAACGAACGAGGTCGCCCTCGGCGATGTAATCAACCTGCCGCGCCGCGAACCGTTGGCCGAGTTCTTCGCCATGAAGGCCGATGGCGTCCGCTATTTCACGCTGGACGAGGAGCGTTACGCCTGGGCGGGGCCCCTCGATGTCGAAATGGTCCGCCGCATCGGCCGTGTCGACGAGCAGATGGGCCTATGGTTCGAACTCACCGACGCAGAAGATCGCTTGCTTGCACCGGGAGAGGTAATCGACCTGGAGGCGCGTGGCGTCGAACGCCTCTACACGAAGAAGCCGAGTTGGCGCCTGCAGATCCGGGACAAGGACTACGAGTTCGATCAGCCAAAGATCATCGTCCGCGACGCATTGATCCGTGCGGGTTTCGACGTCTCCAAGTCCTGGGAGGTCAAGTTCAAGGTCAAGGACCATGCCATCCGTCCGGTCGGCATGGACGACGTCCTGGATCTGAGCCAGCCCGGTGTCGAGCGCCTGCGCGTCGCCCCCGCTAACGTCGACAACGGCGACGGGACCCAGGATGCGCGCCGCGATTTCAGCCTGCTCCCGGACGATGCTTCCTTCCTCGCAAGCGCTGGGTTGCGTTGGCAGACCATTATCGACGGCGGCCGCTGGTTGATCGTAGAGGGCCACCCGCTTCCGGCTGGCTACAATGCCTCTCGCTGCACTATCGCCGTTGAGATTCCCGAAAGCTATCCCAGCGCCCAGCTCGACATGTTCTTCTGCAATCCCCATCTCACCGCTAACGGGGCTGCGCCGCCCCAGACAGAGCACCGTCAGTTGATCGCCAGCACCGAGTTCCAGCGGTGGTCCCGCCACCGTGGCGCAGGGAGCGAGTGGACGCCTGGGGTCGATAACCTCGAGTCCCACTTCGCCCTGATCGAGCACGCGATTACCCGGGAGGTCGGGGCGTGAACCGCGGCGGCACACTGGTGATGGCGGGCGTGGACCATGCCCGAGTCATGGTCCACCTATTCCCTGGCGACGACAAGGAAGCAGCCGCCATCCTCGTGTGCACGCGGATGCGCGGGAGGCGTTTGAAGCTTCTGGTGCGTGAAGTTGTCCTCGTGCCGCACGAGTTGTGCGTGCGGGAGGAGGATCGTCTCACCTGGCCAAGTGCGGTGCTAGATCCCTGGCTCGACCGCTCGACGCAAGGCGGACTGTCCCTGGTGCTGATCCATTCACACCCAAGCGGCTACCCCGACTTTTCCCGGCTCGACGACGCGTCCGACCGCGAGCTCATGCCCTATCTCCACCCCTATGGCCACGCCGATGATGCGTGCGGCCAGTGGCATGGCACGGCAATCATGCTGCCGGACGGCGGGGTCAAAGCCCGACTCTACGACGAGACGATGCACCCCCACCCCATCGACCTCGTCGCGATCTATGGTGACGATCTGCGTTTGTACTGGAATGCGGCCCCCAACGCGGCCAGCCCCCTAGCGTTTTCCGCTGCAATGCGCGAAGAGCTTTCCCGCCTCTCCATTGCCATCATTGGCATCTCGGGAACGGGAAGCGTAGTAGCTGAGCAGCTCCTTCGGATGGGCGTCGGTGAGCTGATCGGGATCGACGACGACCATGTCGAGGACAAGAATCTCAACCGGATCCTTAACTCTACGAAGGCCGATGCCGATGCGGCTCGCTTGAAGGTCGATGTCTTCAAGGATGCTGCGGCGCGAATCAATCCGTCCGCACGCGTCGAGGTCCTCCCGCTCCGGATCGGCACGCGTGAGGCGATCGAAGCAGTGGCCGAGGCGGACATCATCTTTTCCTGCGTGGACAGCTTTGGCGGCAGGCACATTGCTGACCGCTTGGCCGCTGCAATGGTCCAACCCCTCTTCGACGTGGGCGTCTCCATTCCCGTCTACCACCCTAATGGCGAAATGGCGATTTCCAATATCAGCGGCCGCGTGGACTACGTCCAGCCCAAGCGATCGAGCTTGGGAGACCGAGGTGTTTACACGCCCCAACGCTTGGCAGCAGAGGAAAAGCGCGAGCGAGACCCCGAGGCCTACAAGCAGCTGGTAGGGGAGGGCTATATGCCCGGCGCCAACGAAGAAGCACCGTCAGTGATCACGTTGAACATGCGCGCGGCCAGCGCCGTCGTCCAGGAGTTCATCGCTAGGCGTTACCGCTACCGCTTGGAACCTAATTCGTGCTACGCCCGAACCAAGTTTGATCTGGCAGCCGAGGAGCATGATTACCTCGCCGAAGAGTCATTCCAAGCCACGCCCCAAGCGCACGCCGGTCGCGGATTGGAATTTCCCCTCCTTGGCTTGCCCGCACTTGAGGATCTGCGATGTCGTTGATACAACTGGTCTCACGCTCTTGGGAGAGCTTGGTAGCTTGGTTCCGAGGCGACTTTGTCTGTGTCGATGCGCATGGCGATGAGCCGCCAGAAAAAATCACACGACGTCGACTGATTCGCATGATCGATGAGGGCGAGCCTTGGGCCGCTGTCATGATGTGCCCGTGTGGCTGCGGGGAGGTGATCGAGCTATCGCTTTCGCCAGCATCCAAGAATCGCTGGAAACTCGCGATTGAAGCCAATCGTCCGACCCTGCATCCCTCAGTGTGGAGAAATGCCGGTTGCCGCTCGCACTTTTGGGTTCGGCGAGGACGCGTGCATTGGGTGTCATGAGGCGCATGGGCTCACTCTATATAAGAGTGGCCCCCCGCTTTGGACCCCCAGCGTATCGCTGAAAAGAAAAAAGCCCTGAAAAATCAGGGCTTTTTTGATACTGGTGGCGAATCAGGGATTCGAACCCCGGACCTGCGGATTATGATTCCGCCGCTGGCCTCTCGAGGGGAAAAGACACGGGCAGAGATAGGTCAGTCGCACAAACTCCGTCCCACAGTCGCAAAACTGTGGCGCCAGTCGCACATACTCTGGCGCCCTACGCCTACGACAGCAACACCCATCAAACATCAATATTCCCGGCCCGTAGCGCGTTCGACTCGATGAAGGCACGACGCGGTTCAACATCGTCGCCCATCAGCGTGGTGAAGATGCCATCCGCTGCGATCGCGTCTTCGATCTGCACACGCAGCAGGCGGCGGACCGCCGGATCCATCGTGGTGTCCCACAATTGCTCCGCGTTCATCTCGCCCAACCCCTTGTAGCGCTGCTTCGACACATTGCGCTCCGCATCGGCCATCAGCCACTTCATCGCAGCCTTGAAGTTCGCCACCGATTGCGAACGCTCGCCGCGCCTGATCGTCGCACCCTCGCCAATCAACCCCTTGAACGTCTCCGCCGTCTTCTGCAACTGCGCATAGTCCGCCGTCTGCAAAAAGTCCGGATCGATCACGCTCACCTTGACGTTGCCATGATGCCGACGCTCCACTCGCAACGCCGCCACCGATTCAGCATTCTCAACGTCTTCCATCACCGCCGTCACCGTGATCTCCGGCGCCAGCGGGTCGTCACTCAACGCCGCCTGCAACGCCTGCGCCGACTGCTTCGCCGCTTCCTCGTTGTCCAGATTGATCTCGACACCTTCCGTCACAGCCGTCAACACCGACGCCTCATAAATCCGGCTCAAGCGCTCAATCACCCCGTCGGCCAACTGATAACTGCGCGTCAACTCGCCCAACGCATCGCCCGCAATCGGCGCAGCCCCCGTCGACGGCGTCAGCTCCGCATTGTTCATCGCAAGCTTCAGCATGTACTGCGCCAACTCGCCTTCATCCTTGATGTACCGCTCATCCTTGTTGTGCTTGACCTTGTACAACGGCGGCTGCGCGATATACACATAACCACGCTCAATCAGCTCCGGCACCTGACGGTAGAAGAACGTCAGCAACAACGTACGGATGTGCGCACCGTCCACGTCAGCATCCGTCATGATGATGATGCGGTGATAACGCAACTTGTCGATGTTGTAGTCGTCCTTGCCAATGCCGCAACCCAACGCGGTAATCAGCGTCACGATCTGCTCGCTCGAAATCAGCTTGTCGAATCGCGCCTTCTCAACGTTCAACACCTTGCCACGCAACGGCAAAATCGCCTGGAACTTACGGTCGCGACCCTGCTTCGCCGATCCGCCCGCCGAATCGCCCTCGACCACATAAATCTCGCACAACGCCGGATCCTTCTCCTGGCAATCCGCCAGCTTGCCCGGCAAACCCACGCCATCGAGCACGCCCTTGCGACGCGTCATCTCCCGCGCCTTGCGCGCCGCATCGCGTGCACGCGCCGCTTCGACAATCTTCGAGCAAATGATCTTCGCGTCGTTCGGCGTCTCCTGCAGGAACTCGTCCAGCGCCTTGGCCACATACTCTTCCACCGGCGCACGTACCTCGGACGACACCAACTTGTCCTTCGTCTGCGACGAGAACTTCGGCTCCGGCACCTTCACCGACAACACGCACGTCAAACCCTCGCGCATGTCGTCCCCAGTCGTCTCGACCTTGGCCTTCTTCGCCAACTCGTTCTCGTCGATGTACTTGTTGATGACGCGCGTCATCGCCGCCCGCAACCCCGTCAGGTGCGCGCCGCCATCACGCTGCGGAATGTTGTTCGTGAAGCACAACACCGTCTCGTTGTAGCTGTCGTTCCACTGCATGGCGACTTCCACGCCAATCCCATCGCGCTCGCCCGTCACATGAAACACCGTCGGGTGCAGCACCGACTTCGTCTTGTTGATGTACTCGACAAAACCCTTCACGCCACCACCAAACGCAAAATCGTCCTCCTTGCCCGTGCGCTGATCCGTCAGTCGAATTCGCACACCATTGTTCAGGAAGGACAGCTCCCGCATACGCTTGGCGAGAATGTCGTAGTGAAATTCAACCTTGCCGAAAATCGTTTCGTCCGCCAGGAAGTGCACTTCCGTGCCACGCTTGTCCGTATCGCCCAAGAACTTGAGCGGCGACGTCTCGATGCCGTCCACCACCTCAAGCTCGCGGTTCTGCGGCACACCTCGGTGGAACTCCATGAAATGCTTCTTGCCGTCACGACGCACCGTAAGCTTCAAATACGTGGAGAGCGCGTTCACGCACGACACACCCACGCCGTGCAGCCCCCCCGATACCTTGTAGCTGTTCTGGTCGAACTTGCCGCCCGCGTGCAACTCGGTCATCACGATTTCCGCCGCGCTGCGCTTCGGCTCGTGCTTGTCGTCAAACTTGATGCCCGTGGGAATGCCACGACCGTTGTCCGTCACGGAAATGGAATTGTCCGCGTGAATGATCACGTGGATGTCATCGCAGTAACCGGCAAGCGCCTCATCGATCGAGTTGTCCAACACCTCGAATACCAGGTGATGCAGGCCCGTGCCGTCCGACGTGTCGCCAATGTACATGCCGGGACGCTTGCGCACAGCCTCCAGACCTTCAAGGATCTGAATGGAGGCTGCACCATAGCCGCTGTCGGCCTGCTTTTGCTGTTCGCTCATGACAATCTTCCGGTTACTGCGTCATTAACTGACGAATTACTGCTTCATGACCTGCCCCCTCCGCGCGCCTTTTGGCGCCCCGAAGGCAGCTTATCCCGCAAAAGGATAATTCTCTAGAAACGCCAAAGGGGCGCTCGGCCCCTTCGCGCATATGACGGCGCGTATGGCGGAATATCCGCTCAAATGCGCATCGGCATCACGACATACTTGAATTCGTCGTTGTCCGGCAAGGTAATCAGCGCGCTCGAATTGGCGTCGCCCAGACTCACCTTCACCTGCTCGACCTTGAGATTCGACAACACGTCGAGCAGGTACGTCACGTTAAAGCCGATATCCACCGACTCGCCCGTGAAATCGATCTCGATCTCTTCCTGCGCTTCTTCAGTCTCTGCATTGCTCGCGCTGATCTTGAGCAGATTCTCGCTGACCAGGAAACGCACGCCCTTGAACTTGTCAGACGTCACAATCGCCGCACGCTGCAACGAACGATGCAACTCTTCACGACTGATGACGAAGCTCTTGTTGTAACCCTTCGGGATCACACGGTTGAAGTCAGGGAACTTGCCCTCAACCAACTTCGAAACCAACTCGACATTCGCGAAACTGAACTTCACCTGGCTCGGCGCCACGTCGATGTTCACCGGATCGTCGATATCCTCAAGCAAACGCTGCAACTCCAGAATCGTCTTGCGCGGAATGATGACTTCCTGTCGCGCAAAATCCTGACCCGCAATCGTCGTGTTGCAATACGCCAGACGGTGCCCGTCCGTCGCCACCGCTTCAATCTTCTCGCCCTCGACCACGAGCAACATCCCGTTCAGGTAGTAACGGATGTCCTGCTGCGCCATGGCGAAATGCACCATGCCCAATAGTTGACGCAACGCACGCTGCGGCAGCTTGAAGCTCGCGGTGTAGTCCTTCGCGGCAGCCACCGTCGGGAAATCTTCAGCCGCCAGCGTCAGCAACTGGAAACGGCTCTTGCCAGCCTGCACCGTCAAACGCTTGTCAGACAGCGACAACGCCACCTCGGCGTCCGGCATATTGCGCAAAATGTCGAGCAACTTGCGAGCCGCCACGGTCGTCGCCACATCATCGGCGCCGGCACCGCAATCGGCGGTGGTGGTGATCTGCAACTCGAGGTCGGTCGACAGGAAGGAAATGTCCTGTCCGTGCTTGCGAATGAGCAAATTGGCCAGAATCGGCAACGTATGGCGACGCTCGACGATGCCACTCACAATTTGCAGCGGCCGCAGCAGATTGTCTCGTTGAGTTTTGACCAATTGCATATTTATCCTTCGTAGTAACTGTTAACGGGTGTCAGTTTGCGCTGACAACCCGAAGATTCCCTTATCGATCAATCGCTTGCGGAAGGGATAACAGGGCGGAAAACACTGTGGACGATCAGGGGACACATTGTGCGCCGATCCGCTATTGTGCCCGAAAACGCCAGTTTCCCCCAATCCGCTCCCAGCTTATCCACAGGGACACAGGCAACCCCGCCCGCCACCCTCGTGCCTCTTCCGGTTTACCCCTTGAGCGTCTGCTCCAGCACATGCAACTCGTGATTGAGCTGCGCATCCTTGCCTCGCTCTTCCGCAATCTTGCGTACTGCGTGCAGCACCGTCGTATGGTCGCGTCCGCCAAACAGCTCGCCAATTTCCGGCAGGCTCTTCTGCGTGAGCTCCTTCGCCAGATACATGGCAATCTGCCGAGGCCGCGCAATATTCGCCGGCCGCTTCTTCGAATACATGTCGGCAACCTTGATATTGTAAAAATCGGCTACCGTTTTTTGAATGTTTTCGACGGAAATCTGACGATTCTGAACCGTAAGCAGATCTTTCAGCGCTTCCTTCGTCAGCTCGATGGTGATTTCGCGCCCATGGAACTTCGAGTACGCCAGGATCTTGCGCAACGCGCCTTCCAGTTCTCGCACGTTCGAGCGCAGATGCTTGCCGACGAAGAACGCCACGTCCTCCGACAGTCCCACCCCCTCGGCCTGCGCTTTCTTGATAAGAATCGCCACACGCATTTCAAGCTCGGGCGGCTCGATCGCCACCGTCAACCCGGAATCGAAGCGCGATATCAGCCGATCGTCGATGCCGGTGATCTCCTTCGGATACGTGTCGCTCGTGATGATGACCTGCGCCCGGTTCGCGATCAGCGCCTCGAATGCATAGAAGAATTCTTCCTGCGTACGGCTCTTGCCCGAAAAGAACTGAATATCGTCGATCAGCAGCAGATCGAGCGAATGGTAATAGCGCTTGAATTCGTCGAATGCCTTGCGCTGATACGCCTTGACCACGTCGGAGACGTACTGCTCGGCATGGATGTACCGTATGCGCGGATTCTGCTTCTCGGCCAGCAACTGGTTACCGATGGCGTGAATCAAGTGGGTCTTGCCCAGACCCACGCCGCCATACAGAAACAACGGGTTATACGACGTGCCCGGATTGTTCGCGACCTGGATCGCCGCCGCTCGGGCGAGCTGGTTCGACTTGCCCGTCACGAAATTGTCGAAGGTCAACACAGGATTGAGCTTCGAGCGCTCGTAGATCGACTCGACTTCCCCCAATTGCACAGGCTCTTGCGGCGTGACACGCCAATTGCGGCGCACTGCCTCGGCCTCGCTCGCTTCCAGATCGGGGCGTTCGCCATCGAGCGACGCCGTGTCGGCCCCCTGCCGACCGGCCGCAGCACCCTGTGCCGCACCGCCACCCGAATTCGCGCGCGCCGCGCCGCCCCCCTGCGCCTGAGCCGGCGGCGCGCTCGGCGTCGGCGCGGGTGAACGAGCGGGTGGAGGAGGGGCAGGGGTTGACGACGGCACCCGCATGCCGGCCTTCGGATCGAGTACGAACGTCACCTCGATGGG
Organism: Pandoraea sp.; assembly: GCF_041919235.1. NCBI lineage: Bacteria > Pseudomonadati > Pseudomonadota > Betaproteobacteria > Burkholderiales > Burkholderiaceae > Pandoraea > Pandoraea sp. Next base: position 129,782 of record NZ_JAYRUC010000014.1, on the reverse strand, counting down.
GGCATTCCAATAGTCCGACGCCATGCTCTGGATTCGCCCCGAGAATTGGCTCTTCACCCAATCCAGCTTGAAGCGGTTCGGGGCGCCGATCCTGAGCGTGCGCGCCTGTTCGTCGAAGTCGAGCGGCGCCAGCGGTTTGATCCAGGTGCGGAATTGCTGGGGCGTCAGCTCTTGTTCGAGACGTGTCGCGCAGTGTTGCCAGAAGTCGTTCATGCAGCGTGTATCCAGGTGGCGCGCGGTCCGTCCGACGGCTTCGGTCAACGCACTTGCCGCCCCGTGTCAGATCCATCGGACAGGGGGGCAGCGCGTTGCAAACCAAGCCGGAAATCGCGTCCCCAAGCTCGGGGCTGACCGATTGTCGGCCGGGGTCGAATCGGACCGGCGACGCATTGCAGGCGTCCGGGAACACACGAACCACGGCGCTGCGTTCGGGTTTTGCCCCGCGCGTTCGGCCGGCTTCGGCGCGCGCAGACGACAAAACCCGGCGCGCTGTCCACATGGCGGCGTCACCGGTGCTCTGCTGGGAAAAAAAATGATGGGGGATTTTACCGCCAAAGCGTCGGCAAAGCGAGTTATCCACAGGAATGCCCACAGCGCCGACATTTTCGAGCGGACGTGCCGCGTTAACCCGCCTGAGTTTGCGTCATGGCTGCGCAAATGCCCGGCAACTGCAGCAATTCCGCGACCGTTTGGATATCTCCCCCGCGCGCACCCCGCTCCAGCGGCAGAAATTGAACTATCGGACGATTTCCGCCAACATTCCCGGCGGCAAGTCCGCCAGATGGTGCTCGCGCGAGTAACGCCGCACCGATAGTAGACGGGCGTATTGCGTAAGTATTGCGTGACTATCGCGTAAGTATTGCGTGAAATGGCTAACCTATTGACACACAACGGAAAAGCCGATTAAATAGCGGGTTCGTTAGAAAGATAACCGGATTCCTATCCAACTCCCGACGGCTGGGCCAAGCGTGAAAGTCCTTGAATTCGCAGGTTTTCACGGTGTCCATGTGGCGTTTCACGATGCTGCTGCGCGGGAATTTTTTCACACAGTGAGTGCATCATGAAACGTACTTTTCAGCCTTCCGTGACGCGCCGCAAGCGCACCCATGGCTTCCTGGTTCGCATGAAGACCCGTGGCGGCCGCAAGGTCATCGCCGCGCGTCGCGCCAAGGGCCGTAAGCGCCTGGCCGTCTAATCGCGGCTCGCTCGTACCGCGGTTTGCGCGTCAAATCCGCAAGGCGCGAAGTCCCGGCATTGGGGTTTCCCAAAGCTGCGCGACTTCTCAAAACGGATGAGTTTTCATCCGTTTTTAGTTTGCGCCCTCTGCGTCGCAGCGCGCACTTCGTGTTGTACATGCGCTGGCGCGAAAATGCGCCTGACGCCCCTTCCGATGTCGATGCCACGCCTCACGAGGGCCGCATCGGCATTGTCGTCGGCAAGAAGCACGCGCCCCGCGCGGTCACTCGCAACCTGATCAAGCGTCAGGCGCGCGAGATGTTCCGTCAGCGCCGCGCCGCTCTGGCAGGCTGGGACTTCGTGCTGCGATTGACCCGGCGCTTCGATAAGGGAACGTACACGGCGGCGGCGGCGCCAGTGCTGAACACACTGTGCCAAGCCGAATTCGCGCAGCTCTTCGACGCGGCCGAGAAAGCCGCCCGGAAGCGCCGCACGATCGGCGACAAGTCGGAAAGTAGTTAGTGGTTGGTTCTCACACGGTAGCGCCCGACCCCGGGCATGCGCCGCCCACCCGGCCACCTCGGCCGGACTGACAGGCGGAATCGAGATGCGAAGCGTGCTGTTGTTGCTCCTGCGCGGTTACAAGCTGGCGATCAGTCCCTGGCTGGGGAACCGTTGCCGCTTTCATCCGAGCTGCTCCGACTACGCGCGCGAGGCCATCGTCGAGCACGGTGCCGGTTACGGCACTTATCTCGCGGCCCGGCGTCTATGTCGCTGTCACCCGTTTCACCCCGGCGGTTTCGATCCCGTGCCGCCGGCTCGACACGTCTGTAACGCTCCCGATCACACCGCCGAAGGCGCCGATGCGGCCGCCGGAGGCGACACGTCGCGAGCCACGCAGACGGTCTCGTCCGGGCCTGCGGCCGCATCGGCAGTAACGCGCCGCGCGCCGGGCCATTCCTGAGTTTCGTCCACCACGAGTTACCGCATGGACATCAAACGCACCGTACTCTGGGTCATTTTCGCGCTGTCTGTCGTGATGCTTTTCGACAACTGGCAACGCGCCAATGGCCATTCGTCGCTGTTCTTCCCGACGCCTGAGGTTTCGACGCCGGCCGCCACGGGCGGGGGCAAGACACCGGCCAACGACCTGCCGCACGCTGCCAACGGCACCGCCGCTGCCGGGAATGCGCCTGGCAACGCGCCGGCCCCGGCCACCGCGCAGCAGGTCCGCATCACGACCGACGTCTACGAAGCCGACATCAGCACGCAAGGCGGCACGCTGTCGTTCCTCGCGCTCACCCAGTGGCCCGACGCCGATGAAGCCGACAAGCACGTCGTGCTGTTCGACAACACGCCGAGCCATCAGTATTTCGCGCGCACCGGTCTGATCGGCGGCGACTTCCCGAACCACAACGACATCTTCACGCAGGTGCCCGGCCCGACCACGATGACGGGCGACACCCTGACCGTGAAGTTCGAATCGCCGATCAAGGGCGGCCTGCAGTTGGTGCGCGCCTATACGTTCCATCGCGGCAGCTACGTGATTGACGTATCCAACACGATCGTCAACAAGACCGACGCCGCCATCACGCCGACGCTGTACATGGAACTGGTGCGTGACGGCCGTGAAATCAGCGGCGCGAAGTTCTCGCATACGTTCACCGGCCCGACGGTCTACAGCAGCGACGAGAAATTCCAGAAGATCACGTTCAGCGACATCGACAAGGACAAGGCGAAATACGTCAAGCAGTCGAGCGATGGCTGGATCGGCATGGTGCAGCACTACTTCGCCACGGCCTGGATTCCGAAGGAAGGCGCCAAGCGCGACAACTACATCGGCAAGCTGGACAACGGTCTGTATCGCGTGGGCGTGAAAGAGCCGCTCGCGAGCATTCCGGGCGGTGGCAGTGAGACGGTCGATGCGCGTCTGTTCGCCGGTCCGCAGGAAGAGCACATGCTCGAGCAGATTGCGCCGGGCCTGGAGCTGACGAAGGACTACGGTTACTTCACGATCCTCGCCAAGCCGCTGTTCTGGCTGCTCTCGAAGCTGCATGCCCTGATCGGCAACTGGGGTTGGGCGATCATTGCGGTGACTGTGATCATCAAGCTGGTGTTCTTCCCGCTGTCGGCTGCGAGCTACAAGTCGATGGCGCGCATGAAGGAAATCACGCCTCGGATGCAGGCGCTTCGCGAGCGTCACAAGAGCGATCCGCAGAAGATGAATGCCGCGCTCATGGAGCTGTACAAGACCGAAAAGGTCAATCCGTTCGGCGGTTGCATTCCGATCGTGATTCAGATTCCGGTGTTCATTTCGCTGTACTGGGTGCTGCTCTCGTCGGTGGAAATGCGCGGTGCGCCGTGGCTGGGCTGGATTCATGACCTCTCGACGCAGGATCCGTATTACATCCTGCCGGTGCTGATGGCCGTGTCGATGTTCATCCAGACCCGCCTGAACCCGACGCCGCCGGATCCGATGCAGGCCAAGATGATGATGTTCATGCCGCTGATCTTTTCGGTCATGTTCCTCTTCCTGCCGTCGGGCCTGGTGCTGTATTACGTCGTCAACAACTCGTTGTCGATTGCGCAGCAATGGTCGATCAACCGAATGCTCGGCGCCAAGAAGGAAAAGAAAGAAAAGAAGGCGACCTGACGTTTTCCGGCCTGCCTGACTGACGAAGCCGCCCGCGAGTCTCTCGCGGGCGGTTTTGTTTCGTGCGTGTCAGAATAGTCCCCTGTTTTTCAATGAATCGTTCCATGAGCGCCACCGTCTCGACCGTTCCGATTGCTGCCATTGCCACTGCCCCCGGACGCGGCGGGATCGGCGTGGTGCGGGTGTCCTTCGGCAAACACCGCGGCGACGCTGTACAACGGGTGATCGCGCGACTCGTCGGGCAACCGCTCAAGCCGCGTCATGCGTCGTATCTGCCGTTTCTCGACACCTCGGGCGATGCGCTCGATCGCGGCATCGCGTTGTACTTCCCCGGCCCGAATTCCTATACGGGCGAAGACGTGCTGGAGTTGCAGGGGCACGGCGGACCGATCGTCCTGCAACTGCTGCTGCAGCGCTGTATCGACGAAGGTGCGGCACTGGGTGTGCGCCTGGCAGAGCCGGGCGAATTTACGCATCGCGCGTTTCTGAACGACAAACTCGACCTGGCACAAGCCGAGGCGGTTGCCGATCTGATCGAAGCGAGCACGGAGGCTGCCGCGCGCTCGGCGAGCCGCTCGCTCGACGGCGCGTTCTCGCGCGAGATTCATTCGCTGGTGGATCTGGTGATTCACCTGCGCATGCTGGTCGAAGCAACGCTCGACTTCCCCGAGGAGGAGATCGATTTTCTGGAAGCCGCCGACGCGTTCGGACAGCTCGAGCGGATTCGCGCGCAACTGGCGCGGGTGTTGTCGCAGGCGCGGCAGGGCGCTTTGCTGCGCGAGGGGATGAATGTGGTGCTCGCGGGACTGCCGAACGTGGGCAAGTCGTCGTTGCTCAACGCACTGGCGGGCGCGGAGTTGGCCATCGTCACGCCCATTGCCGGGACCACGCGCGACAAGGTGCAGCAGACGATCCAGATCGATGGTATTCCGCTGCATATCATCGACACGGCGGGCTTGCGCGAGACGGAAGACGAAGTTGAGCGCATCGGCATCGCGCGGAGCTGGAGCGAGATCGCGAAGGCGGACGCCGTGCTGCACCTGCTCGACGCGCGCACCGGCATGACCCCGGAAGACGCGCGTATCGCGACGCAATTGCCGAAGCACGTGCCGATCGTGCGCGTATACAACAAGACCGATCTCGCGGGCGAGCCGGCGACGGTGTTGCCGAAGGAGGGCGCCGCACCGATTGGCGTACGCTTATCGGCGAAGGGCGGACAGGGCATTGATCTGCTACGCGCGGAGCTGCTCAGAATTGCCGGCTGGCAGGCGGGCAACGAAGGCGTATTTCTTGCGCGCGAGCGTCATTTGTCTGCGCTGCGCACGGCCCGCGAGCACATCGAGACGGCAAACGCGCATGCGCGTCAGAATGCAGGCGCGCTCGATCTCTTTGCCGAAGAATTGCGCCTGGCGCAGGAGCAACTCAGCACCATCACAGGCGAGTTCACGTCAGACGATTTGCTCGGCGTGATTTTCAGCCGGTTCTGTATCGGGAAGTGATCTCAGCACCACTCAGCACCACTCAGCGCCGCCTCCCACTTCTCCCGCCCCCCCAGCTCCCCCGCATATCGTCGTCAAAAGCGTAATGCTTTGAAACACTTCTAACAGGCACCGTGATTGCCCCGGACGGGGGACGCGCCTAGACTCGGAAGGGTCAGCTCCCGGGCGGCGTTGCGTCACATTGGGTCACATCCACCTCGTTTGCGACGCGCGTGCGCGAGGCGGAATCCACCGCGCCGGGGGTTCGTTCTGCGAGGTCAGTGCCGTGAAACGTCTTCCTGTTGTCCTCGGCGTCGCCGCCGTGGCTGCGGCCATGGTCAGCAGCAGCGCCTTCGCCTGGCATGGCGCAGGTGTGCGCGTCTGGGTCGGTCCTGGCTACTATCCCTACACCTATCCCTACGCTTATCCCTACTATCCGCCCGCACAGTACTACGCGCCCCCCGTCGTCGTCGTGCCAAGCCAGCCCCAGCAATACATCGAACAACCCCGCCCCGGCACCCAAGGCGATCAGTCCGGCGCGAACGGCGACACCTGGTACTACTGCGACAAAGCAGGCGCCTACTATCCCTACGTGAAAACGTGTCCGTCCGGTTGGCGCGAAGTCCCTGCCCAACCGGCTTCGAACTGATCGGGAGGCGCGCCATGTCATTCGAATCGTCACTCGCCCGGTCGCGTCGTCCGTCAATCGCCGCAGCCCATATCGCACCGGTTGCAGGACGCCCGCGTCGCGCACCACGCCTCGCCGCGCCGCTGGCCTTGGTCCTCGCCGCCGCCGCGCTCGCCGGGTGCGCCGTAGTCCCCACCGGCCCAAGCCTCATGGCGTTGCCCGGCACGGGCAAATCGTTCGACCAGTTCCGTCGAGACGACTTCAATTGCCGACAATATGCCTCGGGCCAGAACGGCGGGCTGGACGCTGCCTCCGCCGCCAACAACAGTGCCATCGGCAGCGCCGTGCTCGGCACCGCCATCGGGGCCGCTGCCGGTGCGGCCTTCGGCGGCGGCTCAGGGGCCGCCGTCGGTGCCGGGGCTGGCCTGCTCGCAGGCAGCGCCGTGGGCATGGGCAACGCGCAGTCGTCAGCGTACATGACGCAAAGCCGCTATGATCAGGCCTACGTCCAGTGCATGTATGCGTCCGGCAATCGCGTCCCCGTTCGCGGAGACATGGCCCTGCCAACGCCTCCAGTGCAGCGCTATGCACCGCCGCCGCCTCCGCCCCCGGGCTGGAAGCCGCCAGCAGGCGCCTACTGATCCTACAAAATGACGTGACGCCGACGTCGCCCCCGCGAGAGGGGCCGACGTCGGCGAAATCGCGTCGCGTCACCCCGAGACACCTAATGACCCACAATTCGACCCTGCGCTCAGCTCCCTCCGCTCCCTCCGCTCGCCATGCTCGCCACGCTGTCCCGCTAGACAGATCACGCTGGCTGATGCTGTGCGCGAGCCTCGCCGCAGCCCTCGTGCTTACGCCGCACGCCCACGCGCAAAACACGTCCGCCGCATCGAACTTTGGCAACGTAACGAATGCAGCAGGTACCCCCAGCGCGACGGGATCGGGGGTCTTCAATCCGAGCGCGGATATCTCGCGCGCCATCGCACACGACACCGCCGACACGGCCATTCAGAACAACTGGAACAGCATCGTGCGGCCGCCCGTGCACGCCAAACCCGACGACAAACCGGCAGAGACACCGCGCCGCAGCCGTCGCGGCATCACCCCCGGCATCTCGACGAACTGACCGGACCGTCGTCGAAATACCGCAGTCGCCGTAACGCGTCCGCTCAGGCCAGTGCCGCTCGTCAACACTTCAGGCGACGTTCGGCCACCCTCCGCCTCACTGGCATTCGGCCGGTAGCCCGTCTACTATGAGAATCATCAGACGGACCCAACCCCTGGTGTCTTCATGCGACTCTTCCTTGCCCTGTGGCCCGGGCCGGGTGTGCGCGCCCAGCTTCACGAGTGGGCGGTATCGGCGCACGCGGAATGCGGCGGACGTGTCCTGCGCGCCCAAACCCTGCATGTGACGTTGGCCTTCCTCGACGAGGTCGATCCCGCGCGGCTACCGGTATTGCTCGCGCTCATGCAGCGCACGCCGCTCGCGCCGTTCAAGCTCACCCTAGATCATCTTGGCTACTGGTGCGATCGCAAGATCGTCTGGGCCGGCGCGACCGGTGTACCGGAGAGCCTCGTCGCCACCCGCAACGCCCTCCTCTCGCAATGGCGTGCGACGGGGGCCAGCGTCGTGACGCAATCGTTCCGCCCGCATGTGACACTGCTGCGGCATGCGCGCCGCGCGCCGTCCGATCTGCATCCGCGCCCGCTCGTCTGGCACTGCGACGGTTATGTGCTCGTCCATTCGGTGCGTACGCCGCGCGGCCCGCACTACCGCGTGCTCGCGCAACACCACGGCGCGCAGTCCGACGGCTTTTCCGCAACGCCCCCCGAGAATTCGGCGATGCCCGCAACGCAATACGGTATATTCGGATGACGATGCACCGGCCGGCCGGTTGGTGCGTCGGTTTTTTTGTCATTCGCAGGAGGCTCAAGTGCAAGTCGGATCGATCGTCAAATCCAATCACATTGCAGTGCCGCAAGGGGCCATGGGCATCGTCACCCGCGTGCTGGGCGACATGGCAATGGTGTGCTGGTACTCCGGCCAGCCCGGTGCATCGAAACAACTCAACACCGAACCGTTCTTCATTGCCGATCTGATCGAGACGGGCGATGTCATGCCGGTCGGAGGCAGCCCCATCCTGCACTGAACCATGTGCCGCGCGGACGGGCGCTCACCTATCAAATCACTCAAGTCACTCAAACGCCGCCCCATCGAAAGACGGGCCGGCGTTTCGCTTTTCAGACACACGTGACAGGTATCAGACTGGCCCTACCCGCTGGCGCATGAGCGCATCGAGCCGCGCCGCCATGCGCTCGCGTCGCCTGCGCGAGGTGCGATAAAGCAACGCCGCCATCGCGAGCAGGACCACGCAAGCAATCAGGAAGACGGCATACGGCAACGTGTCGCCATGCAACCGCATGCTGATCTGCGCACGGGTCGTGCTGGTGCAAACGATCGTCCCGGCGCGCATGCCCGTGTAGTGCATTCCGCAAACGGCCACCGCCATGACCAGCGACGCCAATGCGCGTTGCAGGCTCGTCTCAAGATGGAACGCCAGCCAAAGCGCGACGCTCGCCGCCACAATTGCAATGAGCACCGATAGCGCAACGATCGTCGTATCCCATTGGAAATACGCCTGCGTACGCACAGCGCTCATGCCGAGATAGTGCATGCCGGCGACACCCAGGCCACCCGCCACACCGGCAATAACGCATGGCAAGGCGTTGCGATACGGCGCACGCGCCACATACCAGAGCGCCGCCCCCGAGACTGCGACCGCCAGCAGCAAGCTGCCGAGCGTAGGCCACAACGAGTACGACACCGGGAACGGCATACGCTGGGCGGCCATGCCGATGAAATGCATGCCCCAGATCCCAACACCGCCAAGGGCCAGCGCCGATACGAGTAGATAACCGACGCTGATACGCCCGTCGTCGTCGCGAATGCGCGACGCGGCTACCAACGCCACGTACGCGCCCAGTGCCGAGATCACGAAGGAGAGCAGAACGAGAAGCTCACTGTACTGAAGCGGAATGACGCTACCTGGCTGCATGGGCTGATCCTGTGATTTCGCTGTCGCCGGGGTGCCACTTGCGCTGACGAGCGAACGATATTTGAGCCTTCACGACGATGCCCAGGGGAGTGCGACGTGGCATCGCACACGTCGGGCTTTAGCGCCGATTCAATCTCGCCGTCCCCACGGCGTCAAGGGGTAAAAGCGTCTCACGTTCGCTAGACAAAGTTGATTTCCCGCATATCGATGGCGCACAGCGAAACGGGCGGGTCGCAAACCCTTACGGGACGCGCGATTCGCGCAACCGCGCCGGATTCCGAGGCGCGGCGAGTCCACCCGCCAACGATTTAGAGCGCGAATTCCAAACCCGCGTCGCACACGGTCGCTGTTCTGCGGCACCATCCGGGGATAACATCGGTGCCAGTCCCTGCGACCCGGCCGTCATTCTTTGGGAGACGCTTCACATGGCAGACGTTGCCGCCGCAAACGCCACCGCTGCGCCGCAAGGCGCGCCGTTGACCGGTACGCGACTGGCGATCCTCACGGTAGGTCTCGCCCTGGGCACCTTCATGGAGGTGCTCGACACATCCATTGCCAACGTTGCGGTACCGACCATTGCCGGGAGCGTGGGTGTATCGAACAGCCAGGGCACGTGGGTCATCAGTTCGTATGCGGTGGCAGCGGCCATTGCCGTGCCGCTCACCGGATGGCTGGCGCGTCGCGTGGGCGAAGCAAAGCTGTTCGTGTCGTCGGTCGCGGCCTTCACCGTGGCGTCGATGCTGTGCGGACTCGCACCGAACATGGAGACGCTCGTCTTCTTCAGGCTGCTGCAGGGGCTCGTGTCGGGCCCGATGGTGCCGCTCTCCCAAACCATTCTGCTGCGCAGCTTCCCTGAGAAAAAACGCGGCCTCGCGCTCGGCCTGTGGGCCATGACGGTGATCGTCGCGCCGATATTCGGTCCAGTAGTGGGAGGGTGGATCACCGACAACTACACCTGGCCCTGGATCTTCTATATCAACGTGCCCGTCGGCATCTTCTCGGCGGTGTCCTGCTTCCTCCTGCTGCGCGGGCACGAGACGAAGACGTTGAAGCTGCCCATAGACCTGATTGGAATGGCGTTGCTCGCCATCGGTGTGGGCGCGTTGCAGATGATGCTCGACCTCGGCAAAGACCGTGACTGGTTCAACAGCAGCCTGATCGTCACGCTCGCGCTCACGGCTGCAATCTGCCTGTCGTTCCTGATCGTGTGGGAGCTGACGTCCGACAAGCCCATCGTCGACCTCACGCTGTTCAAGGATCGCAACTTCACGTTGGGCGTCGTGGTGATTTCGTTCGGTTTCATGACGTTCTTCGCCTCGGTGGTGATTTTCCCGCTCTGGCTGCAAACGGTGATGAATTACACGGCAGGAAAAGCCGGATTGGCGACGGCCCCCGTCGGCCTGCTGGCGCTGCTGCTCTCACCCTTCATCGGTCAGAACATGGAACGTCTGAACCTGCGCGCAGTGGCCTCGTTCGCGTTCTTCGTGTTCGCCGGGGTGTCTTTCTGGAATTCACACTTCGCCCTGAATTTGTCGTTCGCAAAGGTCATCGAGCCTCGGCTCGTCCAGGGCATCGGCATTGCGTGCTTCTTCGTGCCGATGACGACTATCACGCTCTCGAGTGTGTCAGACGATCGCCTCGCCGCCGCCGCCGGGCTGTCGAACTTCTTCCGAACGCTCTCGGGGGCCATCGGCACCGCCGTGAGCACGACAATGTGGGAAGACCGTGCGATATACCATCACGCTCGGCTCACCGAGAACCTCACGCCATACTCCGACGCTACGACAACCTATCTCGACCAACTGCGCCAGGGGCTGGGCCTCACGAACGGCGCCGACATCGGCGTGCTCAACGATCTCGTCACGCGCCAATCCTTCATGCTGGCCACGAACGACATTTTTCACCTCTCGGGATATGTCTTCCTCGCCATGGCGGCGCTTGTCTGGCTGACCCGACCGAAGCGCGGCGCCAAAGCCGCTGTCGGCCACTGACACCCGCTCGCCCCGATAGAACGTGCCGATCGTTCCAGAAAAGCAACAATACTTTTCGTATTCCCGGCTTCTGGACGTCACGACGGGGCGCTACCATGCCGTATTGCGCTTACTTGCCAACAGGTACCCGGCATGCTGTTCGATCTGATCGCCCGCTACGGGCTATGGCTAGTCTTTCTGAATATCTTCGGACAAGCGCTGGGATTGCCGTTGCCGGCTTATCCCACGCTCATTGTCACGGCATCGACGTCGCTGTTCCCGGCGACGCAGATTGTCGCGTTGGCGGTCTTCTCCGCGCTGCTCGGCGACGCCCTCTGGTTCCTTGCCGGACGACGCTACGGCCACCACATTCTGCGGCTGATGTGCCGCCTGTCGATCTCGCCCGATTCGTGTGTGAGTCGCACCGAGGGCGCGATGGGCCGTCATGGTGTGCGCGTCCTGATGTTCGCCCGCTTCGTGCCGGGACTCTCGGCGCTGTCCGTGCCGATGGCCGGTGCACTCGGCGTATCCTGGCGCACATTTCTGATGTACGACGCTATCGGCACGGTGCTCTGGTCCGGTGTGGCGGTGGCGCTCGGGGTGGCCTTCGCGTCGCACATCGTCGCCGTCCTCGATACCTTCGATACGCTTGGCCGTGGCGTGCTGTGGCTGATCGTGCTCGTTTTCGCGCTGTATCTGCTCAACCGGTGGCTCAACCGCTATCGTCTGCTGCGTTCGCTGCGCATGGCGCGCATCGGCGCGCAGACGCTGGAAGCCTGGATGAAGGACGACGTCGCGCCCGTCGTGATCGACGTGCGCTCCGCCGCTCGCCGGGCCGTCGATCCGTTCACGATTCCCGGTGCCCTCGCCGTGGCACCGAACGAGATCGCTGAAAAACTGCGGGAAGTGCCGCGCGATCGCCGAATCGTGGTGTTTTGCGCGTGTCCGAACGAGGTAACCGCCGCTCGGCTGGCCCAACAACTTCGTCAGCAGGGCTTCGCGGAAGTCCGCCCGCTGCTTGGCGGCCTCGACGCCTGGCGCGACGCCGGCTACACCGTCGAGAAAATCGACGGCATTGACATGCTCGTCCCGGCCCACTGATCTTCGGGCGTCAGCGCAATTCATTGCGCACAATCGAATGACGCGCGCTTGTCCTTAGAGACGCGCGCGTTTTGTTTTGGATCATGCCTCGTTGAGGGCGTCGCGAAGCTGCAGCAACAGTGTCCGCAATGTCTTTTGCGCCGTGTCGGACTGACCGGTTGCGGCTTGCACTTGCGCGGGCACCTGACGTGCCTCACGACGCATCGCAGTCCCCCTTGGCGTAAGTTCGATGAACACCTGCCGTTCGTCTTCCTGTCCGCGCCGGCGCGTCAAAAGCCCCATGGTTTCCAGCCGTTTGAGCAGCGGCGTGAGTGTACCGGAGTCGAGTCCCAGGCGTGCGCCAAGCTGATTGACCGCGATGTCGTCCTGCTCCCATAGCACGACCATCGCGAGATATTGCGAGTACGTCAAACCCAGTCTGTCGAGCACCGGCTTGTAGGCCTTCGTCATGGCAAGCGACGTCGAATACAACGCGAAACCCAATTGCTCTTCCAAACGCACGGGGAGTTTTTGTGCGCCTTTTCTACTCACTGCCATTCGTGGATCACTTTTCAATTCCAGTTCAATTGCGCGCCATTCTATTTCACCGCGTGGAATGTGACCAGTTGCATTGACGTGTGACTTCGCGGGCCACAAAGGACGTCTGCGTGGAAAGATGCACCGCCGCGCCGCATCAAATGAAGCGACGACGACGGGGCGAGCACCCAGGCGGACGGTGCATCACGTGACGCCGCCGTCGGTCGACATCGCTGTCGGTAACCGGATGCGTCGGGGAAACCGTCGCGCGAATCCGTTCAAAAGCGGTTGTGGCCTCAAGAATTTACATCTATCTGAATAACGTTCAGAAAATCGCCGTGCCGGTCTCCCCCTCTGACGTTTGTCGCTGCGAGGACGCAGGGAATCGCAAAATCGAAGTGCGTGCCACTGGCATTCGACTGGTATGACGATTCCGCCGTAGGAGACGCCAGAAATGACGTTATGTGAGCATTACTCGGTTTCGTTACGAAAACTTCTCGTGGCTGTGCGTGCGCGGCTTCCGCGCGGCTTCAATTCGCCCCGAACACCTTGCGAATCGCGTTCAACTTGCCGGAATCGTCGGTCTACGAGGGGCGGTTCAGGCGCTGAGAGCGGCCTCTTCGACGATCTGCTGCAGAAACGTTTGCGTTAATGGCGAAAGTGAACCGCTCTTGCGTGTCAGGATCGCTATTTGACGGGACCACGTCGCTTGACCCGCCACCAAGGCTTTGAGACCCAATTGTTCAGCCACCGGGCGATGCTGCGTGCTGCAGATGCCGAGCATGTCGGTATTGGCGATCAGGAAGAACACGCCCACCGGGGAACTGTAGCTGCTCTGCACTTGTACTCGCGGCCCGTCGACTCGGTGCTTCCTGAAGTACGCGTCGATTTGCTGCCGCGCGGAGACGCCATGCCCAGGCAGAATCCACGGATAGCACCCAAGCTGACTCGGTGAAACGCTATCGATATTCGAGCAAAGCGGGTGACCCGCTCGGCATACGACAAACGTAGACTCTGTCAGAAGCGGGACAGCTCTTAGGGCTTCCGGCAACTCAGCCGGCGATGGGCCGACCGCCAGATCGATATTTCCGTCCAATAGTGCCCGGATTAGCGTATCGGACAGTTGAACGGTCAGATCCAGGCGAAGCGCGGGGCGGCTCCTGACCAGTGCCAGAAATGCCCGATCCACCAGCGGCTCCGCCGCCGGCGTCGCCCCCAGTCGAACCTTGGCCAGTTCTCCGGCCGACATTTCTCCAAGCTGATTCAGAGCGTCTTCGTACACCGTGCGCAACGATGCGGCGTGTCGTTGAAACTCGGCGCCAAATCGCGTTAGCAACATCCCTTTCGGCGAGCGCTCGAACAGCGTCACGCCCAATTCTGCCTCCAGACGGCGAACGGCTTTGGTCAGCGCCGGTTGACTAACCCCGACCTCTTCACCCGCCCGGTGCAAGCGTCCCGTGTCAGCAATCGCCAGGAAATAGCGCAAGTCGTCGAGGTTCATGATAACCATTGGTTATTGAAAATATCGATCCCGTGCTTGTACCACGAATTTGTGCTGCCAATACTTCCTGCCACAACGACAGAAAACCGTATGCAGACAGCGGCAACAGGACATGGACATGACAAACGTGGAAAGCTCGGCCGCAGCCGCGACGTTGGCGGCACCAAACCAGCGCAGTCGCTTGCGCACGGTCGTCGTCGCCGCAACGATCGGTACGGCGCTCGAATGGTTTGATCTGGTGGTGTATGGGTTCTTCGCCGTCACGATCGCGAAGTTATTTTTCCCGTCTGCGAGCGAACTCACCTCGCTGCTCGTCGCGCTGAGCACATTCGGTGCGTCATACCTGATGCGTCCGCTTGGCGCACTGATTCTCGGGTCATACTCGGACCGCTATGGCCGCAAGCGCGGTCTTACGCTGAGCATAGCGTTGATGGCGGTCGGCACATTGCTGATTGCCGTCACGCCTTCATATGCGTCCATCGGCATCGCCGCGCCAATGATCGTCGTGGCCGGACGGCTGATTCAGGGTATCTCCGCGGGCGGCGAGTTCGGCGCCTCAACGAGCTTCCTGGTCGAACATTCGCCGCGTCACCAGCGCGGTTTTTATGCAAGCTTCCAAATGGCCGCACAAGGCGGTACGGCGGTGCTCGCATCGCTCTTCGGCACGCTGCTCTCGCACTACCTGTCGCCCGAGCAGATGCTGGATTGGGGATGGCGCGTGCCATTTTTCTTCGGCTTATTGATCATTCCGATCGCGTACGTGATCCGTCGTCATGTCGATGAAACGCCAGTCTTCTCGAAAGACGCCCGTGCGACCAGCCCGGTGCGCGTCACATTTCAGGACAACAAGGTCCGACTCGCGCTGGCAATCGGCATCTACGTGCTGGTGACGTCATCCTCGTATGTGATCGTGCTGTACATGCCGACTTTCGCAACGCGTGAGCTCGGCATCGATTCATCGCTCGCTTTCGCCGGCACGCTATTGATGGGCGCGCTGCAAATGGTCGCGTGTCCGATTGCCGGCGCGATCGCCGATCGAAAAGGACGCAAGACCACACTGCTCGTCGCGGCGGCGCTGATCGGTCTGGTGGCGGTGCCGCTTTTCGCCTGGCTGATTGCAAGCCCGACACCGTTCGCGTTCATCGTCATTTGTGCCGTGCTCGGCGTTGCGATCAGTGGCTATCAGGGTCCGATGCCCGCCGTGCTTAGTGAACTCTTCCCGAGCCGCGTGCGCACCACAGGACTCGCGCTCACGCACAACCTGGCGGTTGCGCTCTTCGGCGGCTTTGCCCCGCTGATCCTGACATGGGGTATTAGCGCGACCCATAGCCGATTGGTGCCAGCCGTGTATATCGCAGTCGCCGCGGTCATCAGCGTGATTTCCCTGCTGATTTGCCTCCGAAACTTCGGCGACCATCAACCTGCCGACTGAACCGTCGGCATCGAGTTACATCATGAGCACTTCACCGAATATTGTATTGATCGTCGCCGACAACCTGGGTTGGGGCGAACTGGGCTGCTACGGCGGCGGCGAAATGATGCGGGGCGCCGCAACGCCCCGCATCGACGCGCTCGCGGCAAGCGGCATGCGTCTTCTGAATTACAACGTCGAAAGCGACTGCGTACCGACCCGCAGCGCACTCATGACGGGCCGTCATCCGATTCGGACCGGCGCGTTCCAGTCGGTACCGCCGGGGCTGCCACAAGGACTCCAACGCAAGGAATGGACGCTCGCACAGATGGCTTCGGCTGCGGGCTACGCGACAGCGCATTACGGCAAGTGGCATCTCGGAGATATCGACGGCCGCTATCCGTCGGATCGCGGTTTCGACGAGTGGTATGGCATTCCCCGCACCACCGACGAGACACAGTTCACAAGCTCGATCGGCTTCGATCCAAGCGTTGCTGAACTGCCGTACATCATGGAAGGCAAAAAGGGGGAGCCGTCCCACAACGTCAAGATCTATGATCTGGAAACGCGCCGGACGATCGACGAGGAACTGGTCGAACGGTCTAAGGCGTTCATCGAGCGCAACGTGCGGGCAGCCAGGCCCTTTTTCCTCTATCTGCCGCTCGTACATCTGCATTTTCCGACGTTGCCTCACAAGGATTTCGAGGGCAAGACAGGCATGGGCGAATTCGCGGACTCGCTCGCAGAAATGGACTTCCGCGTGGGCCAGATCGTCGACCAGATGGATGCGCTCGGCATTGCCGACGACACGTTATTGATATTTTGCAGCGACAACGGCCCGGAGTTCCGCGCGCCCTATCGCGGCACGGCAGGCCCTTGGACGGGCACTTACCATACGGCAATGGAGGGCAGTCTGCGCGTGCCGTTCATCGCGCGCTGGCCGGGCAAGATTCCTGTGGACGTCAACAATCAAATCGTCCACGTGGTCGATCTGTTACCCACCTTCGCAGAATTGATCGGTGGCGGCATGCCCGACGACGGACGCCCCATTGACGGCGTGAGTCAGCTCGACTTTCTTCTGGGGAAGAAAATCGCTTCCAACCGGGAAGGTTTTCTCTTCTACATCAAAGACGAACTGCGTGCGGTGAAATGGCGCGACTGGAAGCTCCATTTCGTATGGGAGCCGTACGTGAACGCCGGCGCAAATAAACTCGAGTCGCCTTACCTATTCCATCTCATTCAGGATCCCAAGGAAGAGACCGATATTCTCGTGCGCAACACATGGGTGCTCGGTCCGATGCTCAAGATGGTGAGATCGTTCAAGGACAGCGTAGCGGCTTATCCGAATACCGCGCCCGGAGCCCCCGACTGATCCGTCGCCCTATCCTCCGATATTCCCCCATACGCCGACGCGTTCGCTTCCCAGTGTATTCAAGCAGTTTCGTGGAGCCCCTCGGCGACGGCGGAAATCCTTTGTACCTGAGCATCTCTCAGTTTTGTTGCGTTTTGTTGCTGAAACGCGCAATGCGGCTATGCGCTTTCAAAATCGGGCGTCGATCGATACCATGGGACCCAATTTCGATCACGACTGTCTTTTATCCGTGCCAGCAGTGTCTACTTGGGCTAAATTGCCCGTCGTTGTGTGGGTGCGACGTCAATTCGCACCGAACACCTTGCAAGTCACGTTGCTGCTTGCCGGCATCGTCGGTCTGCTGGGGGCGTTGGCTACCGTGGCGTTTCGGGAAGCCCTGTCGGGGCTGCAGTTTCTGCTCGCAGGTCACCGAAGCGGCATGGTCGAGCTGGCGCAGGACCTCAACTGGTGGCAGCGCCTGCTCCTGCCGACCGCAGGCGGCCTGATCGCCGGACTGATTCTGCAGTACGCCACGTTGTGGGTGCCCAAGAAGGGCTCCGACGACTACATGGAGGCCATTGCGATCGGCACCGGCGTGCTGAGCCTGCGCCAGACACTCGTCAAGAGCTTGTCGTCGCTTTGCTCGGTGGCCTCGGGCGCGTCGATCGGCCGGGAAGGGCCGATGGTGCAACTCGCCGCGATGTTCGCGTCGCTCGTCGGCCGCATGCTGGCGTTCCCGCCGGAGCGTCTGCGCCTGCTCGTCGCCTGCGGAGCGACCGCGGGTATCACGTCCGCCTACAACGCCCCGATCGCGGGCGCGCTGTTCATCTCCGAGATTGTCTACGGTTCGATTTCGACGGCAACGCTCGGCCCGCTGGTCGTCGCCTCCGTCATCGCGAACATCGTCATCCGGCAGTTCCTCGGCTACGCAGCGGTCTACCAGATGCCGCGCTTCGACTTCGTTTCCGGCTGGGAAGTCTTTTTCTACGTCGGCCTCGGCATTCTCGCCGGCGTGCTCGCGCCGCTCTTCCTGCGCCTGCTCGACACCGCGAAGCAGCGTTTCAGCGCGTTGCCCGTGCCGCTGTTCCTGCGTCTGACGCTCGGCGGGCTGGTGGTGGGCGTGCTGTCGCTCAAGGTGCCGCACGTCTGGGGGAACGGATACAGCGTCGTCAATTCGATCCTGCACACGCATTGGGCCTGGCAGGCGCTTGCGATGGTGCTGGTGTTCAAAGTGCTGGCGACCGCGTCGTCGGCAGGTTCCGGTGCCGTGGGCGGCGTGTTCACGCCGACGCTCTTCGTTGGCGCTGCGCTCGGCAGCCTCTACGGCATCGCGATGAACGCGCTCGCGCCCGCTGCCGCCTCGGTGGCGAGCAGCTACGCCGTGGTCGGCATGGGGGCGTTCCTTGCGGCAACGACGTATGCGCCGCTGATGTCGATTCTGATGATCTTCGAGATGACGCTGAGTTATCAGGTCGTCCTGCCGCTGATGCTGGCGTGCGTGACGGCTTATATCACGGCGCACACGTTGCGCGCGGACTCCGTGTACGCAAAGTCGCTGCGCCGCAATCAGGTCGCTGGCCGGTGGTTGTCGATGAGCGGCGAGGGCAGCGACATGCGTCTGTCGTCGCTGGCGGTGGACAACGACGCGGTGGTCAGCGTTGACGATACCCTGGAAGCGCTGGGCGAGCGCTTCATCGCAACGGGCTATCGCAACCTCGTGGTACGCGCAGACGACGGACATCTCATCGGCACGCTCGATGCCGCGAACTGGTGGCAGCGGCAGGCGACCGGCAAACCTGAACGGTGGACGGAGGCGATCACGCCGTGCAAGGCGCTCGATGGCGAGATGACGCTGGTCAGCGCACTGCGGGCGCTCGGCAAGATGCACGCCGACTGGATCCCGGTGACGGGCGCCGACGGGCAGTGGCTGGGCGTTGTGTCGCTGCCGGACCTCATCGAAATCGTGACCGAGGAACGAGGGGTCGAATGAGGCGTCGCCCAAGCGCCGCCCCCATCAAGCCGGCTGAACCGGCAACTTCGGCGGACGGCACGCCCTATTCGGCGGCGTTCGACGACGTCTATCACACTGCCGACGGTGCACTCGGTCAGGCGCGGCACGTCTTTCTGGCGGGCAACGATCTCCCCGACCGCTGGCGCAGCCGCGCGCTGTTCGTGATTATCGAGACCGGCTTCGGCCTCGGCTTGAATTTTCTCGCGACGTGGGCCGCATGGCGCGACGATCCGCAACGACCCGCGCGGTTGCACTTCGTGTCGGTGGAGAAATTTCCGTTCCGGGCAGCGGACCTTCGACGCATGCTCGAGTCCATGCTCGTGCTCCCTGGCATGACTGAACTCGCTCCGCTGGTGCAGCGCCTGTGCGATGCCTGGCCGACGCCGGTCGCGGGCTGGCACCGGCTGGAGCTGGCGCCGGGGGTGGTCCTGGATGTCGGGTTCGGCGACTTCTTCGACCTGATGCCCTCGCTGCGCGCGGGTGCGGACGCGTTCTTTCTCGATGGCTTCGCTCCCGCCAAGAACCCCGACATGTGGTCGCCCGCCGTGTTCAAGACGCTCGGTCGCCTGGCGCGCGACGGCGCAACGTTGGCCACCTATACCGCCGCCGGACAGGTCCGACGCGATCTCATTGCCGCCGGTTTCCAGACCGAGCGGCGTGCCGGATTCGGTCGCAAACGAGACATGCTCGCAAGCGTTTATGCGCCGCCCTATCGGATGCGGCGCTACGATCCACCCACCATTCCCGGACCGCGAGCGCGTGAGGCGATCGTCGTCGGTGCGGGGATGGCGGGTTCTGCGATGGTGCGCCGGCTCGTCGCGCGCGGCTGGCGCGTGCGCCTCTTCGAGCGCGCGCAGGCGCCTGGGACCGCCGCGTCGGGCAATCCGGCGGGTGTCTTCCATCCGCAACTCTCGGCAGACGACAACGTATTGTCGCGTCTGACGCGCGCCGGCTTTCTGTACGCACTCGCGCAATGGCGAACCCTGCCGGGCGGGCTGCCCGGGCGCGCCGACGGCTTGCTCCAGGTCGCCACGGACGACGCGCAAGCGCAAGCCATGCAGCAGCTCCTGACGGCCCACGAGTATCCGCAGACGTATGCGAAATGGGTCGACGCGACGCAGGCGTCGGCGCTCGCGGGCGAAACGCTGACGCACGGCGGCGTCTGGTACCCGGAAGGCGGCTGGCTGGCGCCTGCGATGCTGTGCCGCGCCGAACTGGTTGCCGCCGGGCCGTCGCTCGACGCCCGCTACGGCGTGAACGTCGAGCGGCTCGAATGTCGCGAAGGTCGCTGGGTAGCGGTCGACGAGGCGGGTCGAGTGCTGGCCGAGGCAGACGTTGCGATCGTGACGGCCGCCGACGCCTCGCAGCGGCTGCTCGCCCCCTACCTCGCGGCTGAGTTCGTGCCGGTCAAGCGGGTGCGCGGTCAATTGACCTTCCTGCCGCCCGGCACGTTGCCCAACCTGCGCGTGCCGGTCTGCGGCGATGGCTATGTGGCGCCGTCTCCGGTGGGAGGGGCCGGACCGATCACAGGTGCCACGTACGGCTTCGACGATCCTGCCGAGGAAGTGCGCGTTACCGACCATCAGGCCAATCTGCGACGTCTTGCCGTGCTACTGCCAGATCGCGCACAAGCGTTTGGCGATGCAGGACTGGCGAGTGCACATGCCGCCGCCGAGTTGGGCGGACGCACGGCGTTTCGCTCGCTGACACCCGATCGACTGCCGATGGCGGGACAATTGCCGGATCTGGCCGCGATTGATGTGAATCGGCAACGACTCTGCGGCGGACATCTGCGCGATCTGCCGCGCCTGAATGGCCTGCATGCCAGTTTCGCGTTCGGCTCCCGGGGGCTGGTCTTCGCGTCGCTGTGCGCAGAGTTGGTCGCCAGCCAGATCGAAGGCGAGCCGTGGCCGATCGGCAGCGACCTGGCGGACGCCCTCGACCCTGCCCGCTACCTGATGCAGGCATTGCGCAAGGGGAAACGGGACTGACGGCTTCCGCGTTGCCGTACCGACTCACGCCATCCGGCATACCGGGTTCGTCGCCCCCCAGTCCGTCTACGCCGTTACCCGCGCCCCCTGAACACCCGCGAAGCACGCTCGTACACCGCGCTTCTCCGAAAGCGCGGGCGAATTCAATAAATCGAATCTGACCCTATTTGGGTTGAAAGTCCCCCCGTGCGGGGGCGACGCACCTTCGGCGCTTGCCCCCGGACATTCCTGCCGAAGCCCGCCGACCCAGCGCCCTAACGCCCTAACGCCCCCCAGGCACCGCCGCGATCGTTCGGCAGGGTGTCACCACGACGATTGCGTCCGGCACCCGCCTGCAATGGGTCGACTGGCTTCGTGACGCCCGTTTGAAAGTGTCGGAAACCGAGTGTGGCAAAATGAGCCCAACCCTTCGGGTTCGTCGCGCATTTGTCTTTTATCTGCAACCCCGCGCGCGACTTTCTTTCCTTTTCACCACTTGATGCGCCGTCAAGCGGCGCAAAGCGAGCATTAATGACGTCGGAACTGTCCCTTTTTCCGGGCTGGCCGCCGGCGCCCGATCCCGTTTTCTTCGCCGGGCTGGCATTGGTTTTTGCCGGACTCGCCGGGGAGATTTGTTTCCGGAGACTGCGCCTGCCGCGCATCACCGGTTATGCGGTGGTCGGGCTGGTCGGTGGCACCCTGGGTCTTTCATCGATGCTGGACGCGCAGACGAGCGCGGCCATCCGGCTGCTGATCGACCTGGCGCTCGGCCTGCTGTTGTTCGAACTGGGCAGCCGCCTCAACCTGAAATGGATGCGGGCCAACCCCTGGATCATCGTCACCAGCGCACTGGAAGCGTTGCTCACCTTTGTGGCGGTCTATGCCGTGTTGCGAGTCTTCAGCGTGACGCCGCTGACTGCCGTACTGATCGCCTCGATCAGCATGGCGACCTCGCCGGCCGTGGTCATCCAGCTCAAGAACGAGTTGCGGGCCGAAGGTCAGGTAACGGAGCGTCTGCTGGCCCTCGCGGCGCTCAACAGCGTGTACGCGGTCGTGGCGGTGAAGCTTGTCTACGGCTGGATGCATCAGGCGTACCACTCCAGCTTCTGGGTCGTACTCTTTCACCCGTTGTACCTGCTCATCGGCTCGATCGTGCTGGCGGTCGTGCTGGCGAAGGCCTGCAACATTGTCTTCCGCAAGTTCGGCAGTCAGGATCAGCACGCGTTCGTGATCCTCATCGGCCTCATCATGCTGATGGTGGCCCTGGTGCACATGCTCAAGTTGCCCAACTCGCTCACGCTGCTCCTGGCGGGGATCATTTTCCGGAATCTGGATGAACGTCCACAGCTATGGCCTGCGTACTTCGGCACGGCCGGCTGGCTGCTCGCCGTGGTGCTCTTCGTGCTGACGTCGCTGACGTTCCAGTGGGAATACGTCCTGGTCGGCGGGCTGGCCGCTGCGGCGATCATCGTCGTGCGCGCGATCGCCAAGGTGGTGGGCACGGTGGCGGTCGCGCATCAGGCCGGTATCAGTTACAGGCAGGCGGTCGCGCTAGGGATGTCGTTGTGCCCGATGGCCAGTCTCGCGTTCGTACTCGTTGCCGACACGTACGACATCTACCCGCAGTTCGACCCGATGCTCAAGGCCGTGGTGATGTGCGCCATAGCGCTGCTGCAACTGGTTGCGCCGCTTGTGGTCTATTGGGCGTTGGCCCTTGTCGGTGAACGGAAGGATTAAGCCATGTCATTAGAAGAATTCATTCCCTCGAAGCCGTGCACGTTCGGGGTTGAGCTGGAGATGCAGATCGTCAATCGGCACGATTACGACCTGACAAAAGCGGCTGCGGACCTGATGCGGCTCGTTGCCAAGGAGACGCATCCGGGCGAGATCAAGCCGGAAATGACAGAGAGCATGATCGAGCTGTCCACGGATATCTGTCATCGCCACAGCGATGCCGTCGCGCAGCTAGGGCGGGTTCGCGACGTGTTGGTGGCCGCGAGCGAGCAGCTCAACGTCGGCCTGTGCGGCGGCGGCACACATGCCTTTCAGCGATGGAGCGAGCGCACGATCTACGACTCGCCGCGTTTTCACTTTCTCTCGGAACTGTACGGTTACCTCGCCAAGCAATTCACGGTGTTCGGTCAGCACGTTCACATCGGCTGCCCGGACCCGGACAGCGCGCTGTATCTGCTGCACGCCATGTCCCGTTATATCCCCCATTTCATTGCGCTCTCGGCCTCGTCGCCTTATGTGCAGGGGGTGGACACGGGCTTTCACTCGGCGCGCCTGAACTCGGTGTTCGCGTTCCCGCTCTCGGGCCGGGCCCCATTCGTTCTGAAGTGGGACGACTTCGAGACGTACTTCGACAAGATGGTGAAAACCGGCGTTGTCGAAAGCATGAAGGATTTCTACTGGGATATCCGTCCCAAACCCGGCTTTGGGACGATCGAGGTGCGAGTGATGGATACCCCCTTGTCGGTCAGTCGCGCGGCCGCTATCGCTTGTTATATCCAGTCTCTGGCCCGTTATCTGCTCGAGGAGCGTCCGTTTGTTCTGAGCGAGGACGATTATCTCGTCTATACGTTCAATCGCTTCGAAGCCTGCCGATTTGGCCTGGAAGGCGCTTACGTGAATCCTCAGACGGGGGAGCGCACGTCGCTCGGACAGCATGTGGCTCAAACGCTGGAGGTCATCAAGCCGCATGCCGCCGCGCTCGAGGCTGAAGTCGCGTGCGACGAGATCCGCCAGCTTGTCGCTTCGGGTAAGAACGACGCCGTCTGGTTGCGCGAGGTGCATGCCGACGCGAAGTCGCTCAATGAAATGGTTCGCCAGCAGTGCTTGCGATGGGCAGCATGACTTGAGGCCGCGTTACGCGGTCCGGTGTTGGAGTCGTTGGAATCGGCACCGCGTGCGTTTGGCAGCGCCTGTCGCGATGCGATCGGTGTGACGGAACCCCGCCTTGGCGGGGTTTTTTATTTCACGATGACTCCAACCCGACATTTCGCTGGACTGCGCTGTAGCCCGATACAGCAGGTTTATCAATAACTTACGCGCGTCCATCATATGCCGGTGCTTTCTGAAACCTGACCCGGCTTCCCCCCGCGCCGCTCCTATGTGGCTCTTGGAATCGGGTCGTTCCAAGGAGTCATCATGGCAAAGATCAAGCTCACCAAGACCGCCGTAGAGGCGGCACAACCCCAGGCCACGGCTATCGAACTGCGGGATACCGTGGTGCCCGGCTTCCTCTGTAAGATCACCCCGGCGGGCCGTCGGGTGTTCATGCTTCAGTACCGCACAAACGCTGGGGAACGCCGCAAGCCCGCCTTGGGCTTGTTCGGGGAACTGACGGTTGAACAGGCCCGCGTCATGGCGCAGGACTGGCTGGCCGAGGTTCGCCGGGGCGGCGACCCCGGCGGCGCCAAGGCCGAGGCGCGCAAAGCGCCCACGATGGCT
Organism: Pandoraea sp.; assembly: GCF_041919235.1. NCBI lineage: Bacteria > Pseudomonadati > Pseudomonadota > Betaproteobacteria > Burkholderiales > Burkholderiaceae > Pandoraea > Pandoraea sp. Next base: position 105,504 of record NZ_JAYRUC010000014.1, on the reverse strand, counting down.
GAGTTGTGCACGAAGTTCATGGAGGACTATTCCAAGAAGCGCAACAAGCCCAGCACGCAGGAAGGCTATCAGGGCGTCATCGACCGCTGCATCATCCCGCTGCTAGGCCGCAAGAAGGTACAGGACGTGAAGCGCCCCGACATTGCCGGGTTGATGGAAAAGCTCTCGTACAAGCCCACTGAGGCAAACAAGGCATTCGGCGTGCTGCGCAAGATGTTCAATCTGGCCGAAGTGTGGGGCTACCGCCCGGACGGCACCAACCCGTGCCGCCATGTCCCGATGTTTCCGCCGGGCAAGGAAACCCGGCTCATTGTGGACGGCGAACTGACGCTGATCTACCGCCATCTGGACAAGCTGGAGGCCGAAGGGCTGGAGAACTACGTCATCCCGCTGGCGATCCGGCTGCAATTCGAGTTTGCCGCCCGGCGCTCCGAAATCTGCCCACTCGAATGGGCTTGGCTGGACTTCGAGAACCGCCGTGTGGTCTGGCCCGACAGCAAGACCGGCGGCATGTCCAAACCCATGAGCGCGGAAGCCTATCGGCTGCTTTCGACGGCGCCGCGCCGGGAAGGCTGCCCGTATGTCCTGCCGTCGCCCAACGACCCGGACAAGCACCTGACCTTTGGCGAGCACTACGGCGGCTGGTGCCGGGCGCTCAAGGCCGCCGGCGTGCCGCACGTCGGCACGCATGGCATTCGCCACCGCTCGACCACCGACATTGCCAATTCGGGCGTGCCGACCAAGGTAGGCATGAAGCTGACGGGCCACAAGACCGTGGCGATGTTCATGCACTACGTCCACACCGAGGACAAGCCGGTGCGCGACGCGGCCGAGTTGGTGGCCAGCCGCCGCCAGGCCATTACCGGTGCGCGGCAACAGCAGCCCCAGGAGGCCACGGCATGAGCGCCCGGACACCCAAGGAAAAAGGCGCGGCCCTGCCTGCCGGCTACGCCGGCATCCACAGCGGCATTGTGGAGCTGCTTGGCGCTGCGCGCCAGGCGGCGGCACGCAGCGTCAATGCGCTGATGACGGCAAGCTATTGGGAGATTGGCCGCCGCATCGTGGAGGCCGAGCAACAGGGCAAGCGGCGCGCAGGGTACGGCGAACAGTTGATTGCCCGACTGTCCGCCGACCTCACCGCGCGCTTCGGGCGCGGGTTCAGCCCGGACAACCTGGAGAACATGCGGCGGTTCTTCGCCGCCTATCCCCGGCCGGTGATTTCCGAGGCATTGTCTCGGAAATCGGGGGACGGGCTGCCCGCCGAGAAATCCGAGACAGCGTCTCGGAAATTGGCCTTGGGCGAGCTGGCGCAGGTGTTCACGCTGCCGTGGTCGGCCTACGTGCGGCTGCTGTCGGTGAAGGATGAACACGCCCGCCGCTTCTACGAGGCCGAGGCGCTGCGCGGCGGCTGGAGCGTGCGCCAGCTTGACCGGCAGATTGGCAGCCAGTTCTACGAGCGCACGGCGCTGTCGAAGAACAAGGCGGCGATGCTGGTCAAGGGCGCGGTGCCCATGCCCGAGGATGTCGTCACCCCCAACGACACCATCAAAGACCCGTATGTGCTGGAGTTCCTCGACCTCAAGGACGAGTATTCGGAATCCGATCTTGAAACCGCCCTGATCCGGCGGCTGGAGGACTTCCTGCTGGAGCTGGGTGAAGGCTTCACCTTCATCGGTCGGCAGCGCCGGTTGCGCATCAACCAGACCTGGTATCGGGTCGATTTGCTGCTGTTCCATCGGCGCTTACGCTGCCTGGTCATCATCGACTTGAAACTGGGCAGCCTGACCCATGCGGACGTAGGCCAGATGCACATGTATTGCAACTATGCCAAGGAGCATTGGGCCTATCCCGATGAGAACCCGCCCGTGGGCCTGATCCTGTGCGCCGACAAGGGCCATGCACTGGCGCGGTATGCCTTGGAAGGTTTGGGCGTTGTTGCATAAATCCAGTTTGAGGCGAGTTACCCCCAACCCCAGCCGTGGCTATGCCACGGCTGCCGTCTGAGGACGGCCCAGCTCAGTGAATCGGTTCAGTATGGCTGCTCGAATATGCAGCTCGTTCACTTGTCGCTCAAAGGTTCGAGACATCACACGCTCGCCCAGTCGCTTGATGCAGTGCATCTTGGTTTCCACCAAACTTCGCCGGTGATAGCCAATCCAGCGCTTCCAGATACTACGCCCTAGCCGCCTGCATGCAGTAATGGCTGCATTGCGGTACTCAAAGACACTTCCCCTACGAATTCGAGCATTCTTGCGTGGAGGAATGATTGGGATAGCACCACGCCTGATGACAGCTTCGTAGGCTGGCTGTGTGTCGTATGCACCATCCCCCGTCAGACTCTCTAGCGTTTCATCCGCAGGCAACTGCTGTAGCAAATCAGGAATCACTGCAGCGTCACTGACGTTGTTCGAGGTCACACAGATGGCTCGAATCTGCAGTGTCTTGGCGTCAATGCCGATGTGCAGCTTGCGCCACTGACGGCGGCGCTCAGGGCCATGCTTTTTGCATTTCCATTCGCCTTCACCCAGGAATTTGATTCCTGTTGAATCGACTAGTAGGTGTAAGCCAACTTTACTGCGGGTATACGGAATCTGGACATTCAAATCGAGTTGCCGCCTGCACAGCGTACTGAAGTCCGGTACTGGCCAAGCAAGCCCATACAAGTGCAGTACCGACTCGACTAGCCCGGTGGTTTGCCTGAGTGCCAGGCAAAACAAGTTCTTGAGCGTTAAACAAAATTGAATAGCGGCATCAGAGAACTTCGGACTGCGTCCGCGTTTGCCGCTTGCAGCGGCAAACCAGCACATGCGCTTGTCCAGCCACACCGTCAAAGAGCCCCGAGCTTTAAGGGTTGCGCTGTACTGTTTCCAGTTGGTGGTTCGGTAGCGGGGCTTACGGGGCTGGCTCATGCAGCAAGCCTACAGCTTGCTGAGCAACGATTTGTGCAACAACGCCCCGGCAAAGCCGGGCCGCGCTGCTCCAGGTTCGCTGCCCGCTCATCCCTGCGGGACTGTCTATCGCCAGCCTTCCAAATCGCTGACGCCTCCGGCCCTTCTGGGCCTGCGCGCTGCGCTTGCCAGCATCGAATGTGTGCATTGGACGGGCCTGGCTGTTCCCTTCACCGTATCACGACGTTCTCGCCGTCAAGGGCGGCGCGCGCGGGTGCGCGCTTGCGTCCTGGTGGCCGTCTGCGACCCCTGACTGCTTGCGCTGCGCCGTGCTGGCGACGGTTCCGGGCAATTCCGCCCGAGCAACCGGAGCACGATCATGTCGCAACTGACCTTTTCCTCGTTCGACGCCTCGTTGATGGTGCGCGACGCGCAGGGCCACTACCTCTTGGCGACGGCCGAGCAGGTGCTGGAGGCCGCGCGCCAGGTCATCGAGCACAAGATGCAGCGCGGTGCCTCGTTCACTTCACCGGCGGCCGTCAAGGAGTACCTGTGTGCCAAGTTGGCGGGCTACGAGCACGAAGTCTTCGCGGTGCTGTTTCTGGATACGAAGCATCGCCTGATCGAATACGTCGAGATGTTCCACGGCACCATCGACAGTGCATCGGTGCATCCGCGCGAGGTGGTCAAGGAGGCGCTGCGGCTCAATGCGGCGGCGGTCATTGTTTCGCACAATCACCCGAGCGGAAATCCCGAACCGAGCGGCGCCGACAGGTCACTGACTCAGCGGCTCAAGGAGGCGCTGGCGCTGGTGGATGTTGTCACGCTGGATCATGTCGTCGCGGGCAACAGCGCCGCGTCATTTGCCGAACGTGGCCTGATTTGACCGAGGGGGCTTCGGCCCCCTTTTTGCTGCGTCTGGTGGCGCAACTCCGGCCCATGCGGGCCTGCGCGCTTCGCTTGCGGAAAACCGAGGAGCATGGAGGTGTGAGGGAGGCGGTCTTGCTGTTCCCTTCATCGTGCCACGGCGTGCTCGCCGTCAATGACTGCGCGCCGGAGGCGCTTGCGGCCTGGCGGCCGTCTTCGATCTTTGACTGCTTGCGCTGCGCCGTGCCCTGGAAGGGCTGGGCAATTCCGCCCGGCAACCTTTCAGGAGTTCACCATGAACAACGCACTCATCACTGACGAGCAGCGCATTGTGCTGCTGGCCAACGGCCGCGAATCCTTGGAGAACCCGGACTTCGATCCGGCACCCGTGGTCAAGCTGTTCACGCCGGACGCCGGCGCGACCTGGCTGCTGACCGAGATTGATCCTGATGACCACGACCACGCCTTCGGTCTTTGCGACCTGGGGCTGGGTGAGCCGGAAATCGGCTGGGTCAGCCTGGGTGAGCTGGCGACGGTGCGCGGCGGGTTGGGCCTGCCGATTGAGCGCGACCTGTCGTTTCGGGCCGAGAAGCGGTTGAGCGCCTATGCGCGCGATGCGCGGATGGCTGGGCGGATCGTTGTCTGATCCGGGCCTGGGGCGTCGAGGGACGCCCTTCGCATCGCGCCCATGCGGCGCGATGCCTGCGCACCTTCGGCTTGCCCTCCAGGGGAAAGCCCTGCGGGCTATCCCCGCCGCGCAGGCGTGGCGCCCCTGAACACCGCCGACCCGGCTGCGCCGGATCGGCCAGACCGCATTCGCAGCAGATTCACGATGCCTTGCGTGGACTCGTCCTGATCTTGCGTTGAAGGCTGGGCGTCCCCGGCCACCTGGGGGATGGCCGGTCGCGCTGTCGTGCTGCGCATCGAACCCCCTGCGGGGTTTCGCCCCTGTCGGGCTTCCATCGTTCCCTCGCTCCGCTCGGCTGACGCCTCGGCCCGGCTTCCAGCTTCGGGCCTGCGCGCTTCGCTTGCGTGCGGTTCAGCACACAGGGATGGCCGTTGCCTTGTCCAGCCGTCTCCCCTGACTTCATCACCTTGTCCGCGACTGTAGCCCGCGCCCGTGCGCCGTCAAGGCGCGCAGGGCCGTGTCCTCGGCTGCGCCTGCGGGCCGCACCAACCCTGCGCTTGTTTCCTTGACGGCGCCCGTTCGCGCGCTCCTGACCGTCGCGGGCGATGAACTCAGGAAAGACGGTGGCAACAGGGCCAACCGGGTTCCTCGTGCCGACCGCACCGAACAGCCGAAAGGCTGGGCTCCGAATCTAGGAATCCGGTTTGCGGTGTGAACAGCAAACCTCTTTTTGTCAGGAGAAAGACCATGCAACTCGCATCCCGTTTCGCTTCCCGTTCCCCTTCGCTGCGCAGCGACTACCCGCTGTCCGATGACCAGATTCGCAGCGTGGCCCCGTCCATCTTCGCGGACGCCCCGCATGAGAGCCGTTCCGAACGGTACAGCTACATCCCGACCGCTGCCGTCCTGACCGAGCTTCGCAAAGAAGGCTTCCAGCCTTTCATGGTGACGCAAACCCGCGTGCGCGATGAAGGCAAGCGCGAGCACACCAAACACATGCTGCGCCTGCGCCATGCCAACCAGATCAACGGCGCGGAGGCTAACGAAATCGTGCTGCTGAACTCGCATGACGGCACGAGCAGCTATCAAATGTTGGCGGGGATGTTCCGCTTCGTTTGCAGCAATGGCCTTGTCTGCGGCGACACCGTGGCGGACGTGCGCGTACCCCACAAAGGCGACGTGGCCGGTTCCGTCATCGAAGGCGCTTTCGAGGTATTGAGCGGCTTCGAGCGGGTGAAGGAATCCCGCGATGCCATGCGCGCGATCAAGCTGGACGAAGGCGAAGCCGAAGTGTTCGCCCGTTCCGCGCTGGCCCTCAAGTACGACCCCACCGACAACAAGCCCGCGCCCATCACCGAATCGCAAATCCTGATGCCGCGCCGGTTCGATGACCGCCGCCCCGACCTGTGGAGCGTGTTCAACCGCACGCAGGAGAACTTGACCAAGGGCGGATTGCATGGCCGCAGCGCCAACGGACGCCGCCAGCAGACCCGCCCGGTGCAGGGCATTGATTCCGATGTGCGCCTCAATCGCGCCCTCTGGATGCTGGCCGATGGCCTGCGCCAGTTGAAAGCCTGAACCGTCCCCCCGTCGGAGGGGCGGTTTCCCCTCCATTCCCTTGTTTCACTCGATTGGAGATACACCATGAACGCCGTTACCCAAACCGAAGCCCGCGCCGTCAATACCGCCGCAGCTATCCCGCTGGAAGCTGCCGACCCGACCAAGAACCTGATTTTGGTTCCACTGTCGCGGCTGGTGCTGCGCCCCACGGGCCGCAACGTGCGCAAGACCCCGCGCATGTCCATCCCTGAACTGGCCGCAAGCATCCAGCGCGTGGGCCTGCTGCAAAACCTCATCGTGATTGCATCTGCCGATGGCGAGCATTACGAAGTCGTGGCCGGTGGCCGTCGCCTCGCCGCGTTGAAGCTGCTGGCGAAGAAACACCGCATCGCCAAGGATTGGGAGGTGCCTTGCTTGCAGGTGGCCGATGGCACGGCCCGCACCGCCAGTCTGACCGAGAACGTGCAGCGCGAAGCCATGCACCCGGCAGACCAGTTCGAGGCTTTCGCCGCGCTGGTGGCCGAAGGCCGTCCCATCGAGGACATTGCAGCGGATTTCAGCGTCACGCCGCTGGTGGTGCAGCGCCGTTTGAAGCTCGCCAACGTGTCGCCGCGCTTGATGGCCGACTACCGAGCCGATGCCGTGAGCCTTGACCAGTTGATGGCACTTGCCATCACCGACGACCACGCCGCGCAGGAAAGCGCGTTCTACGATGCGCCGCAGTGGCAGCGCCATCCCTCGCACTTGCGCGAACGCCTCACCGAAAGGGAAATCGACGCCTACCGGCATCCGCTGGTGCGCTTCGTCGGACTGGACAGCTACGAAGCCGCAGGCGGCGGCATCCGCCGTGACCTGTTCGCGGAAGGCGATGCGGGCGTGTACCTCAACGACGCCGCGCTGCTGGAACGGCTGGCGCAAGACAAGCTGGCAGGCATTGCCGCCACTGTCCGCGCCGAGGGTTGGGCGTGGGTGGACGCCACGCCGGGCGTAACTTATGCCGACCTGCACGCCTTCCAGCGTGCGCCGAGGGAACGGCGCGAGCCAAACAAGCGCGAAGCGCAACGCATCGAAAAGCTGCAAGAGAAAATGCGGGCCATCGGTGAAGCCGTGGACGCCGCGATGGATGCCGACGACGAGGAAAAGGCCGACGCCTTGCAGGAGGAAGGTGAAGCCGTGGGCGAGCAGTTGCAGGCGCTGGAAGATGGCTTGCAGGACTACGGCGCGAATGTGAAGGCCGCAGCCGGTGCCATCGTCACCATCGACCGCAACGGCGAGGCCGTCATTCATCGCGGCCTGATGCGTGAGGCCGAGGCCAAGGCGCTGCGCACGCTTGAAAAGCTGCGCCAAGGTTTCAGCGACCCGGACGCCGAGAACGACGACGAAGGCGAGGACGACGAGCAACCCAAGAGCGTCGCCATGTCCGACCGGCTGGCGCAACGCTTGAGCGCTCACCGCACCGCCGCGCTGCAAATCGAAGTCGCACGTCATCCGCAAGCTGCGCTGGCTGCCGTGGTGCATGGCATGGTGCAGACCGTCTTGCAGGAAAGGCGCTACGGCCTCAACCGTGATTCTCTGCCGCTGGGCGTGGGCCTCAAACTGCAAGACCGGCTGGAAGGCATGGCCCCGGATTGGCCGGAATCGCCTGCCGCCGTGGCGCTGCGCAAACTGCAACAGGTGGCCGGGGAAGCCTTGCCGGAAGACAGCGCCGAACTGTTCGCCGTGCTGCTGACGAAGCCGCAAGACGAACTGGTGCGGTTGCTGGCCGTGTGCGTGGCTTCCACGGTGGACGTGGTGATGCCCCGCGCCACGGCGCAGCAACCCGGCGAGGAACTGGCGCAGGCCGTGGGCCTCGACATGGCCGCATGGTGGCAGCCGACCGCCGAGGGGTATTTCAAGCACGTTCCGAAAGCGGCAGTTCTGCAAGCCGTGGGCGAATACGCGCCCAATCAGGTTTCCCGGCTGGCGAAGTTGAAGAAGGCCGACATTGCCAGCGAGGCCGAGCGGCTGGCCGATGGCACGGGCTGGATGCCTGCCATCTTCAAGGCCGAAGGCCCGGAGCAGGACGCCCCGGAAGATGCCGAAGCAATGGCGGATGAAACCGCCGAGGCGCTGGCCGCTTGACCCGCGCCGAAGGCAAGCGCCCCGGCCTCGACCGGGGCGCTTCGCCGGAAGGAGAAGCCCCCATGACCCGCATCACCAGCAGCCGCCCGCGCATGGCGGCAAGCTACGCCCCCGGCACGGTGCGCGCTCGCCGCTGGCACGGCGATGGCGACGTGCGCGGCCACCTCCCGCCCTCGGGCTGGTCGGCCCGCGCCGACCTCACCGACATTCATCCCATCACGGGCCGCGCCTTGGCGCGCGCCGTGTGGTGGATCATCGAGACGAAGGAATAACCGTCGTCAGCACCGCGCCCAGGCCGTTCCGTCCTGGGCGCGGTGAACTTCAAAAATCCGGGCGCGGCGGTGGCCGCGCCCGGTGTTCAAGGCCAACAGCCCATCAGAACGTCGCCGCCTTCGCGCTGGCTCAGGCGGCGGCGTTGAAGGCATCGCTGTATTGCGCGACGCCTTCGGGCACTGGCCCGTGGAAGGCCAGTGCCACGAAATAGCCGGGCGGCCCGGCAGTTGCAGGCCCGGATGCGCTTGGAAGCCAAAGCGCGCGTAGTACGCGGGTTCGGCCAGCGCCTGTTGCATCAGACGCGAGCCGATGCCTTGTCCTTGCCTTGCAGGTATGACGGAGATCAGCCCCAGACCGTACCAATCTTTGACCTTGTGGCAGTGACTGTCGGTGATGATGACGGAGGATCCCTACTGTCTATCGCGGATCTGGTGGCCTATTGCAGAGGGCAGCAGGCTTAGACCATACGTCTTTGCGGACCACACAGATAGCCGGCCAGCATTTCGACGATGGCCTGCTCGACTTGCTGGGCGGGGCAAGGGGCGCCAGGCGGAGTGACCGCCGCATGGATCAGTGATTCCATGGTTCGCAGTACAACCCATGTCGCCAGTTCCAGGTCCTGCAGCACGACCTCGCTTTGGTGGTCTTCCAGCAACTGGCGAATGCGGTGCTGAATGCTTTGGTCAGCCGTGCTTTGCTCCGGCGGAGCATCGAAGAAAGGAAATTCCTTTTCCAGTACGCGATGCAACTCAGGGGCGACCTGGTGTGCCGCCAGCCACGCACGCACGATGGCCGCCAGTTTCCCTCTCAGGTCCAGTGGATGCGCGCTTGCCAGCACGGTCTCCATGGCTGCGTGCATTTCCACCGCATGCCGCTCATGGAGCGCCGTGATGAGCGAATCCTTGTTCGGGAAATACTGATAGACCGAACCCACGCTCACGCCAGCGCGCTCGGCCACCAGATTGGTGTTGGCTCCGGCATAGCCGCGCTCGGTCAAAACGCGAGCCGTTGCTTCAAGTATGGCGTCCACCAAGGCCCGAGAACGGCTCTGGCGGGGGACGCGGCGTGGCTGAGGCAAGGGTGGCATGGGGATCATCCGAACGCGAGTTTTCAACGTGAGCAATGACTCATATTATTCCATATGTCGAGCAAATGCTCATGTTTGGAGTTGTTGATGTCTTCTCGTTCTCACACGGGGGCGACCAAGGTGGCAAATCCGCCACCTGTCGCCAACGTCTTTCTCAAGTTGCTGCCGATCACACTGGCGGTGTTCGTCAGCTTTCTCACCATCGGCTTGCCGCTGCCGGTGCTTCCCCTGCATGTGTCCAGCACATTGGGCATGAGCACGCTGGTGGTGGGTGTGGTCATTGGCGCGCAGTTCGCCGCGGCCCTGCTCTCTCGCGCCTGGGCAGGCAACCTCTCCGACACGCGTGGGGCCAAACGGTCCGTGGTCACGGGCTTTCTGGTGGCGTCGGCGTCAGGTGTGGCCTACCTTGCGTCGCTGGCCTTCGTCTCGTCACCTGCCGCCTCGGTTGGGGTTCTGCTGTTGGGGCGGGTGCTGCTCGGCTGCGGCGAAAGCCTGATCGTCACCGGCTCCTTGAGTTGGGGGATCGGACTCGTGGGCCCGCAAAACGCAGGCAAGGTCATGGCATGGAATGGCATGGCGATGTACGGCGCCTACGCGGTGGGTGCGCCCATGGGTATCGCCATTCAAGGTGGATATGGCTTCGCCGGCATTTCAGTGGCTGCCGTCGTTCTTCCCCTGTTGGCATTGGCACTGATTGCCAACGTTCGGGCGACTGCCCCGACGGCTGTCCGCCGCACGCCTTTCTACAAGGTGCTGGGGATGGTGTGGCACCCGGGCTTGGGGCTGGCCTTGTGCAGCGTGGGCTTTGGGGTCATCACGGCGTTCATTGCCCTGTTGTTCGCTTCCCGAGACTGGGGCAACGCCTCACTGGCATTCACCGCCTTCGGCCTGGCGTTCATTGCCGCGCGCATCTTTTTCGGCCACTTGTCCGACAAGCTCGGCGGCGCCAGCGTGGCGCTGGTTTGTGTGCTGATCGAAGCCGTTGGGCAGTTGCTGATCTGGGGCGCCCAGAGCCCTACCGTTGCCTACGCCGGCGCTGCGCTGACGGGATTCGGTTACTCGCTGGCCTTTCCGGGATTTGGCGTGGAAGCCGTGCGCCGGGCGCCTCCACAAAGTCGGGGCTTGGCCATGGGGGCTTATGTGGCGTTTCTCGACATTGCCCTGGGCATCACCGGCCCGGTGCTGGGGGCCGTGGCAGGCGCATGGCACATTGAGGCCGTCTACCTTGCGGGCGCCGTTGCGGTCGCCCTGTCGGCTCTCGTTGCTTTGCAACTGCTGATTTCCGCACCCAAGGGAGGCCACCATGCCTGAAGTCATGCCAAGGCCTCGTACCGAAAGAGCAGTCGGAACCGTGCAGGCGGTTCGTTCGGTGACGCCCCATATGCAACGGATCACACTTGGAGGCTCTGAGGTTGCCGAATTTCTCAAAGTCGCGGGAGCCAACGAACCGGCAGCGTGGGTGAAAGTTTTTCTTCCCTCGGGTGACGGCCGGGCCTACACCATACAAAACATTGATTTCAATGCAGGAACACTGGATCTGGATTTCGTCCTGCACGGTGCAGGCGGCGACTCTGGCCCCGCAGTGGCGGCTTTCTGCTTCCCAGTGATGCGCGCTGGGTCATGTTCGCGGGGGATGCCACGGCGTTGCCTGGCATCCAGAGCATTGCACGCCGTTTGCCTTCTGGTATCAACGCCAAGGCGTATGTCGAGGTGCCGTCAGGGGATGACCGGCAGCCGATCGACAGCCCTGCCCGATTGCGGGTTCAGTGGATGAACGCCCAATCGGAACCCGGACTGACGCTATGTCAGTCGCTGTTGCACCGTCCTTTACCGACCGGTCCAGGCTACATCTGGATGGCAGGTGAATCCGCAGCCATAAAAAAGCTGAAACTTCACTACCTTCAAGACAGGGAGCTCCCGAGACACAGTGTTAGCGCCAAGGGATATTGGAAGGCTGGAGAGTCCGATCATCGTGATTCGTGAAGAATAAGGTGATACCGATAAAATTTCGCCACTTTCCCTGTTTCCCTGTCGTCGCAGAAGAGTTGTACTTCGCCCGTGCGACCGAAAGGTTGCACATCCAGCTTCAATCCCTCACGCCTGCGCGCCAGCGGCGCTGCGCTTACCTCTAGGGGATCGGCACAAGGCCCATCCCTGCCGCGCGAGCTTGGCACCCCTCGATACCGCCGGATCGGCCAGGCCAGCGCTCCGCTGCAATGGACAGGGCTGGCAAACACGCTGGTGCTTGCTGCGGCAGGTTGTGCGAATGCGTGCCGTCCTCAACGCTGGCGGTTCTCGCCCATCACGTCACGAAGGACGGTTCACGGACATCCCGCCCGGCATCGCTATGGAGCTTCCACGCCACGCCTCAAGACCGGCGCCGCAAGGTGCGGCCGGGGCGTTCTCGCTTGTCGTCGGATGGTTGACCTGGCCCGCGTCAGTGGGCGAGCCGGTGCAGCCTTCGTGCGGGGATGCCGAGCCAGCCCTGTCTCCTTTCGGAGCGGTTCGGCCCAATGCGTCCTTGTCTCGTTGTGAATCCTGGCGGGGGCGCGGCTGCGCCTCGGGCTTCATTGCTGCAACCGTCCAGCGAAAACAATTTCCCCTGCGCTGCGCGCATTCCTCGCGGGACAAATTCTTTTCGCCTCCCGGCTCTCCACTGCGTTGCGACCGCAAGCGGTGCAGCCAGCCCGTCCCCCGCCGGCCGGATCACAACAAGGACGCGATGGGCGCGAACCTTGTTCAACCGAACGGAGAAAACATCATGGCCAACATCGGCACCTTCACCGCAGACAAAGACGGCTTCGCCGGCACGCTTCGCACCCTGACGCTCAACGTCAAGGTCAAGTTGGTTCCCAACGACAAGGGGGACAACGAGAAGGCCCCGGACTTCCGCCTGCAGGCCGCCAGTCACGACATCGGCGCGGCGTGGAAGAAGACCAGCGAGGCCGGGCGGGAGTACATCTCCGTGACCCTCGACGATCCTTCGTTCCCGGCCACGGTCTACGCCCGCCTGATCGAAGGCGAGAACGGCACGCACGACCTGATCTGGTCGCGCAGCAAGCCCTAGGCGGCGTGACCGCCGCAGCGCCCCGCCCACGTGGCGGGGCGCAGTGCTGCTTGGATCGGCATACAGGAAGGCTTGGCTTTCCCAGCTTCGTGATGGTGGTGGCCGGGCAGCATCACAATGACCTCGGGTTGCCAAGGCGGATATAGGGCGATTCGGCGCACTGCGCCGACCGGGCTTTGCGGGCTGCGCCCCATGCCGACTTCGCCGTCATGGCCATTCGGCTTCAATCCCTATCGCAGCTTCGCGCCGGTGGCGCTGCGCGCTGCGCTTGCCTCCAGGGGAAAGCCCTGCGGCCTATCCCCGCCGCGCGATGCTCGGCGCCCCTGAAGTCCCCGAACCGGCTGCGCCGGATCGGTGGCCCAGCGCCTACGGCTGGGCCGCTGCTGCGAGCTGGCTCTCAGCCTCGCTCATCAGCACTGCCGTGCTGCATTCGAGCGCACTGGCGATCTTGAAGATGATCGCCAGCGTGGGCATGTGTTCGCCGCGCTCAACCTTACCCATGTGCGAACGCTCAATGCCGGCGAGGTTCGCCAGCGATTCCTGCGCGATGCCACGCTCCGTCCGCAGCGCACGCACCGCCGCGCCGAAGGCTTGCGCCAACTCGGCATCGTAGGTGGTGGTGCCGGCCGGTCGGCCGCGCTGGATGGATCGCTTCTGCATAGACAGAAGCGTCAATTCGCAGCACAATTAAAACCACGTTATCTTTAACTCATTCATGCTTTTGGCCCTTTTTCGTGCTTTTACGGAAATCCGCTTCTGCGGATTCCGGTGGAACCGGAAAACCGCCAACGTGCCTTTGCAGATTTCTACAATTGAGCTTTTGCGCTTTCGTGTTTCCACGGCTTTCGTGGAAACGCAAAACCGACATGCCATGTTGGAACAGGAGCACCCCGATGAAGGCTCCCCTCGTAACCGAGGAGCAGCGCGCCACGCTGCTGGAGAACGGGCAGCGGGTCGCCGCCGGTGAACCTCACGACCCGTTGCCGGTCGTGCGGCTATTCACTCCCGACGCCCACGCGATCTGGCTGCTGGCATCGCTCGATCCTGCCGACGGCGATACAGCTTGGGGCGTCATGGACGTGGGCATCGGTATGCCCGAGCTGGGTCACATCAAGCTGTCCGACCTGGCCTCCATCGTCGGCCCGAGCAAGCAGCCCGTAGCGCGGGATTTGTACTTCCAGGCGGCGCGCCCGCTGTCGGAATACCTGCGGCTGGCGCAGGAAAACGGCTCTATCGTCGATTGAGCTATTCGCGCTCAAGCCGGGCGCATTAAGGCTATTTCGGTCTTGCTCCAGACCCGCAAAGTCTGAATCCGCACTCTTGCACCGAAATAGTGCCCTCATGCGAAAAATAGCCACGATCCTTCGCGGGAGTTGCGGCACGGTATTCCGTGCCGCATGACATTTCTAAGTCGGGCGGCCGTCGCATTCGGACGGATTTCGCAACACGCCGGAGCCAATTAGCCTTGACACCAACAGATACAGCTTAACCGGATTTCTACCTTGATTTAAGGCTCCTGCATGTCTGACGCCGTGGCGACGTTCCTGCTATTCGACGGGAGCTTCGGTCATGGTCAATCCTCATCATGTCGCGCACTGGTATCCCACTGCGGCCTACCTCTACATCCTGTGGTTGGACGTGCTGGCACTGGCTTGGGAGTACCTGCGCCGCCATCCTGACTACCGGCTTGACTGGATGCGCCGTGCGCGCCGCCCCAATGCTGCGCATCGCTGGGGATTGCGCCTGCTGGAAGACCCAGCCTTGGATGCGCGTGATGCGCATGCGGCCTGGCTCCCCGGCCATGCTGCCGTGGTGCAGCTCCACCCTGATACCGATCCGCCACCTGACGCTGTGGCCTTCGACTTCTGGAACATCCCCGGCCACAAGCACCTGCTCCACGATGGCCAGCGACTGGCGCTGATCGCGCGCAGTGCCGGCCATTGCCAGCGCTATGCGCTGGCGCCCGGACTGGAAGACGGCATGGCTGTCGCCTACGCCCATCGCGGTGGCGCCGCCGCGCCTGCGCTCGGTCACGCGCCCAGCACCGCGCGAACCAGGCCCAGGCCGACGCCTGCTGCGCTGCTGGAACTGCACACCCTGCAGGCGCTCGACGCGACCCTGGCGGGCGCGTCCTTGCGCGACGTGGCCGAAGGCTTGTTCGGAGTGGACGCCGCGGCCGGTTGGTACAGCGACGGCGGCCTGCGCTCCAAGGTGCGCCGCCTGGTACGGCGCGGCGATGCGTTGATGCGCGGCGGCTATCGCCGCCTAGCACAACTACCGCTGCTTGAGAAGGGTCGTTTTGAAGAGAGCGCAAAACGACCCTGAGCAAGAGGGCTTCGTTTTCTGAGACTGCCTCCATCCGGTTGCGCTGTGCGGCCGGAGCTTTGAAAGCTATGGAGGCTCTCATCATGCGTCCCGCTCCCTTGCGGCCTGCCGCCGCTCCTGCCACTACCGCTGCGCAGCCGCAGCGTTACCTCACCAACGACGAAGCCGCCGACTACCTGCGTCTGTCGCCGCGCACGCTGGAGAAGCAGCGCGTGCTGGGTGGCGGCCCCAAGTTCCGCAAGTTCGGCCGACGCGTCATGTACGCCGTGGCCGACCTCGATGCCTGGGCTGCGGATCGCAGCTTCGAGAGCACGTCCGATCCCGAGTATGCCGAGCAGCACTCGGCGGACAGCCGTGCGCGCTGATCGCTTGCGCGCGGGTGGCCTTCGCCATGTCCAGCCCTGCGCTGCCGTCCCGGCAGCGGCTCGTGCCAGAGCGCGAACAGCTCGACCTGTTCCGCGCCCTGCCGGGCGACATGGCGCCGCGCGACAGTCAGGACTTGATGGCCTTTCCGTTCTTCTCGCTGGCGAAGTCGCGGCGCGTCGCGCCGATCGACTTCCGGGCCAGCGGCATCACGATCCGCGTGGAGGGCACGCAGGAGCACGGCATCGCCACGATTTGGGATGCGGACATCCTGATCTGGGCGGCCAGTCAGATCGTGGAAGCGCGCGATGCGGGCTTGCGCCCGTCGCGGCTGATGCAGGCCACGCCTTACGAGATCCTGCGCTTCATCGGGCGCGGTACGTCGCTGCGCGACTACCAGCGCCTCAAAGCGGCCTTGGATCGCCTGCAATCCACCACGGTGGCCACGTCCATCCGGGAAACCACGGGAAGACGGCTGCACCGCTTCTCGTGGATCAACGAATGGAAGGAACTGGCCGATGCCAAGGGCACGCCCTTGGGGCTGGAGCTGATCCTGCCGGACTGGTTTTACGCGGGCGTCATGGATGCCGCCCTGGTACTGACCATCGACCCGGCGTATTTCCGGCTCACGGGCGGGATCGAGCGATGGCTGTACCGGCTGGTGCGCAAGCACGGCGGGCGCCAACCGGGCGGCTGGCAATTCGATTTCCGGCACCTGTATCGGAAATCGGGCAGCGCCACGCGCTTCTCGGACTTCGCCTACGACCTGCGCACGCTGGTCGCGCGGCAGTCGATGCCCGGCTACGTCCTGGGCATCGAGCGAATGCCGGACAACGGCGCCGAGCTGCTGACCTTTCGGCCCGTGCCGTTCACGGCACGGGGATAAACGGTGCGCAGCTTGTGGACGGGCTCGTGCTATCAGGAGTACGGAGTATCGTGCTATCGGGAGTACGGCTATCGTGCTATCAGGAGTACGAATCGCCAGAAAACCCAATAACGGCGCGGGTCTACGGCCCCTCTAACTTCCCTAACTTAAATCATCTAACTGATAGTAGAAGCGCCGCACGCCGGTGGAAAACCGCCGAGCGGCACCACGCACAGCAGCAACAGCCGGGCTTTCCAACGTGGAGGGCCAGGCCATGATCGTCGCGCTGCTCAACCAGAAAGGCGGCGTGGGCAAGACCACGCTCGCCACCCACATCGCCGGTGAGCTGGCGATGCGCGGCCAGCACGTCGTGCTGCTGGACGCCGACCCGCAGGGTTCATCGCTGGACTGGACACAGCGCAGAAGCCAGCAAGGCTTGCCACGACTGTTCAGCGCCGTGGGCCTTGCACGCGAAACGCTGCACCAAGAAGCGCCAGAACTCGCCAGGCGGGCCGATCACGTTGTCATCGACGGCCCGCCGCGCATCGCCGCCTTGGCACGCTCCGCGCTGCTGGCGGCCGAGCGCGTGCTGATCCCCGTGCAACCCAGCCCCTATGACCTGTGGGCCAGCGCCGAGATGGTGGCACTGATCCGCGAGGCGCAGGTATTCCGGCCTGCGCTGCGCGCGGCCTTCGTCATCAACCGGCGCGTGAGCACCACTGTGATCGGACGCGAAGCGCGCCAGGCGCTCGCCGACCAGCCGCTTCCTGCGCTGCGCTCGGAAGTGCATCAACGCATCGTGTTCGCCGACAGCGTGGCCGCTGGCCGGCTCGCCCGCGAGACGGCGCCCGATAGCGCCGCCGCGCGCGAAATCACTGCGCTGGTGGATGAACTGCTGCGGTGGACGCCATGACCGCGAAGCCGCCACCGAACAGCAAGCGCACGGCAAAGCGCGTCGGCATCGGCGCGCGTCCGCCGGCGAATCCGCACGCCGAGGCGTGGATTCGCCAGGGCGATGCCGATGCGCTGGGTAAGGGCGACCTCTACACGGCCCGCCTGACCCTCGACATCACGCCCGCAATGCGGGCGCGCATCAAGGTGTCGGCCTTCACGCAGGGCGTGACCGTGGCCGAGCTGTTGCGCGGTCTGCTGGAGCGGGAATTTCCCGAGCACCGCAGGGAGAACGCACCATGACTGCATTTGCTTCGCCTGCCTCCGCGCCTGCCGCCATCGCGGCTACGGCTGCGCTCGCAGCGCCTTCCAGCCAGTCCGCCAGCACGCCGCTGACGCGCGTGGCGCTGGCCTACATCGAATCGCGCTTCAAGCTCTACCTGCGCTTCGGCGAACCCGCGCGCACACTCCAACTCGACCGCTGGCGGCGTAGCGCCGTGTTCCTACCGGGCACGATGTTCTGCCGCATCCGCTGGCACGCCAATGACTACGGCACCGTGCGCTGGCAGCTCATGGTGATGCAGGCCGCCACGCCGCTGGACGACGTGCAGCGCATCCCCGGCGTGCGGCCCGGCGCACGCCTGCTGCTGCACGCCGAAGGTGAGAACGCGGTGCGTGCCGTGCTGGAACGCATCGACAGCATCGACGCGCTGGGTATCGCGCCCGCTGCCGCTTCGCCCGCGTACTGGCGCACGCTTGCCAACCGGCTCGCTGCGCGCCTGCCGCTGCCCGAATACAGCGCCGAGCGGCACGCCGCCTGGCTGGCCGGGAGGGCGCTGCCATGACCGCCGTTTTCACTTCCGGCACCGGGCCGCGTCCTCGCTCGCCCCGCGCACATTTGCGCGCTCGCCTCGTACTGGCGGGCCTTTCCGCCTGCGGCCTCGCTGCGCTGGCCTGGGCGTCCTTCGTGCATCCGCTGCCGCGCCTGACCTACAACCCGTCCGATAGCGTGGCTGTCGGCTGGTATCGCGTCGATCCGCTCGACCATCGCGCCAGCTCACCGCCACGTCCGCTGTCCGTGGGCAGCATCGTGCTGGTGCCGCTGCCCGCCGAGGCTGCCGCCCTCGCTGCGCAGCGCGGCTACCTGCCGACGCGCATCCCGCTGCTCAAGCGCGTGGGCGCGGTCGCACCGCAGGAGGTTTGCATCATTGGGGGCAGCGTCCGCATCGACGGCGTGCCTTCGGCCGCCGTGCTATCTGCCGACCGCTGGGGCCGGCCGCTGCCATCCTGGCAGCAGTGCCGCCGCCTTCGGCCCGGCGAGCTGTTTCTGCTCAGTGTCACCAATCCGGCGTCGTTCGACAGCCGCTACTTCGGACCGGTCAGTGCAGCGGCCGTGATCGGCGTTGCGCATCCGGTCTGGCTGGAGTCGCGCCCATGATGGCCGCCGACTCGCTGCACGTTGCCTTGCATCTCGTCGTGCCATCGAGCATGTCGTGCTGCTGTCCGTCGCCGTGTCGTCGCGCGTGCAGTGCGAGCGCATCCGCGCCGCACTTCGCGCTGCCTTCGGCGCAGCAATCCAACGTGCAGGCGTCTTGCCTCGAACGCGCCCGGCCTGTGGCCGTGTTCGCGTTCGCCGGCGCGCTGGCTGCTCGTGCAGCAGCGCCACCGGGCCGCCGCTGCCCGGAGCGCCAGCGAGGGGCAAAGGCGGAAGGCAAGATTGAAGGGCGCGGCACCACGGCGCGCGCAAAGCCAGTCTGCACGTGGGTTGGGGGCGGCACTCGCCACAAGGTGGCTTCGTGCCGCCAGCAGCCCCAAGGCCTTGCGGGCATTGGGAATACCGTGTGCCGCATGCGCTCGGGCGCGATGGGCTTGGTGGGGACTGCATCATGAGCCAGCGCGGAAATCCCGGTGACGATGACCGTTTTCGCGTGCGGCCCAGCAAGCCCAGGCAGCGCGGCGACACCTTCATTGCCCAGGTGCTGCGCCAGACGAGCAAGGCCGCTGGCGTCTCTGGCCGGGGGCGCAAGACCACCGGCAAGCCCCCCGGTTCGCGCCTGGGGCGCGGTCATGTCGCAGCCCGCTTCACGGGCCAGTCGTTGACGGCGCTTTCTCGCCGGGCCACGGTCAAGGTGCGGCTGGTGTATTTGCAGCAGGCCAGCGGCCGCTCCACCGTGCAGCACCTGCGCTACATCGAGCGCGAAGGCGTGGACCGCCAGGGTGGACAGGGCCGTGCCTATGGCGCCATCACCGACGAGGCGGACACGGCCGCCTTCGAGGAGCGTGGCAAGGGCGACCGCCACCAGTTCCGCTTCATCGTCTCGCCCGAGGATGCGGAGCAGCTCGAAGACCTGCGCACCTACACCCGGCACCTGATGCAGCGCATGGAGGCCGACCTGGGCACCCGCCTGGATTGGGTGGCGGTCGATCACTGGAATACCGACAACCCGCACACCCATGTCGTGCTGTGCGGCAAGGACGACACTGGCAAGGATCTCATCATTTCGCAGGAGTACATCACCCGCGGCATGCGCGAGCGGGCGATGGAACTGGCCACCGAATGGCTGGGGCCGCGCACCGAGCTGGAGATCCAGCGCACCCTAGCCCGCGAAGTGGAACAGGAGCGGTGGACGAGCCTGGATCGCACCCTCCAGCGCGAGGCGGTGGACGGCCTGGTGAAGGTCGAGCGCTTCAACGAACCCAAACTGCAACGCCAGCGTCTGCTGCTGGTCGGGCGCTTGCAGCGGCTTCAACGCATGGGGCTTGCCACGCAGACCCAGCCCGGCACTTGGGCCGTGCATGCCGATGCCGAGAAAACCTTGCGGGCCATGGGAGAACGTGGCGACATCATCCGCACCATGCAGCGCGCGATGGGCGGCAAGCAGCGTGACCTGGCCGTGTTCCAACCGGGCGAGGATGGACACTCCATCATCGGCCGCGTGGCGGGCAAAGGACTGGCCGACGAACTGTACGACCGGGGCTATCTGGTGGTCGATGGCATCGACGGCAAGGCCCACTATGTGGCGCTGCCGCCCAGGACGGAACTGGAGCAGTACCCCATGAGCGCAGTGGTCGAGGTGAAAGGCTCCGCCGAGGTGCGCGCAGCGGACAAGACCATCACCGCGCTGGCGACCAATGGGCTGTACCGCACCGACCATCACTTGGCCATTGCACAAGGCCAGGCCAAGGATGGCCGCGACCCGCATGAAGTGGTTGCGGCCCATGTCCGCCGCCTTGAAGCCCTGCGCCGAGCGGGCATCGTGGAGCGCGTCGCTGAGGGACTATGGAAGGTGCCCGGTGACTTGCCTGAGCGTGGCCGCCAGTACGACGCGCAGCGCCTGGGCGGCGTGGCCGTGGAGCTGAAATCGCACCTGCCCATCGAGCGGCAGGCCCGCGTGATCGGTGCCACCTGGCTGGATCAGCAGTTGATCGGCGGCGGCTCCGGTCTGGGTGACCTGGGCTTTGGCGGCGAGGCCAAGCAGGCGCTACAGCAGCGCGCCGATTTCCTGGCCGAACAGGGACTGGCCGAGCGGCGCGGCCAGCGCGTGATCCTGGCGCGCAATCTGCTGGGCGCGTTGCGCAATCGGGAAGTGGCGCAGGCCGCGAAGGACATTGCCGCTGATACGGGCTTGGAGCATCGTCCGGTAGCTGAGGGGCAGCGCGTGGCGGGTATCTACCGCCGCAGCCTCATGCTGGCCAGCGGGCGCTACGCGATGCTGGATGACGGTATGGGGTTCAGCCTGGTGCCGTGGAAGCCGGTCATCGAACAACGACTCGGCATGCTGATTTCTGCACAGATACATGGTGGCACTGTATCCTGGCAAATCCGACGCCAGTTGGGTTTATCCATTACCTGACGCCAACGGCAATTGAACTCCACCAACTGGATGCGTCTACAACCGATCAGCGTCCGGTAAACTGAGGCACTCGCTTTGCGACGAACGCGTGGACCGCTTCCAGCGAATCCGTGGTTTTCGAGGCCCGATTCATTTCGGCCGCCTCTAACCTCAATGAGGTCACCAGACCGCTCTCGAAGGCAGCAAGTTGCAGGCGCTTGGCGCCCGCATAACCATGCGTAGGACCGGTCGAGAATTGCACCGTCATGCGCTGCGCTTCGTCCAGCAGGCTCTCGCCCGGAACTACTTTCTCGACCAATCCCCAGGCCAAGGCTTCATCCGAACCGACCACGCGGTTGGTCAGGATCATGTCGCGTGCGCGTCGTCCGCCCACTGCGCGCGGCAGGAGCCAGCTGATGCCGAAATCCCCCGCGTATCCAAGGCCGGTGTGGGCCGCCACGAATTTCGTCCCACTTGCGGCAATCAGGTAGTCAGAGGCCAATGCTAGTCCGAGGCCGCCTCCAGCGACCGCGCCTTGTACGGCGCAGACCACCGGGAATGGCAGGCTGGCGAATTGAGGAATCATGCGTTCGACCACCCTCAATTCGTCATCGACCAAGGTAGACAACGCTTCGCCTGCTGCCGCCATTTCGTCGATGTCGCCGCCGCAACTGAACATCCGGCCCTCGCCGCGCAGCAGCAAAGCGCGAATCGAGCCGTCACGTTCGACGTCTGCAATGACGCCAGCTAGCACGTTGACGACAGACGTGCTCAGCGCATTCTTTTTCTGAGGCGCATTGAGTGTGATGGTCGCAACAGCACCATGCTTTTCGAGAATGACAGAATTTTCGGACATGACGCTTCCTGATGGGCCAAGATTTCAGGCGTCAGCGCGGCGCCATGCGAATAGCGCCATCCACCCGAATGGACTCGGCGTTCATGTAGCCGCAGGTGACGAGAAACTCGACGGCCTGCGCGAATTCATCGGGATCGCCCAAACGCTTGGGAAAGGGCACGCTGGCCGCCAGCGCCTGCTTGACGTTGTCCGGCAGGCCCAGCAGCAATGGTGTTCCGAAGATCCCCGGCATGATGGTGTTGACCCGGATCCCTTCGTCCATCATGTCGCGCGCAATCGGCAAGGCCATGCCCACGATGGCAGCCTTACTGGCAGCATAGCTGGCCTGGCCAACCTGGCCATCCTGTGCGGCGGCCGACGCAGTGTTGACGATGGCGCCGCGGTCGCCATCGGCCAGCGGCGCGAGCGTCAACATGCCCGCGGCTGACTTGGCGATGCAGCGGAAGGTGCCCACTAGGTTGATCTGAATGATGCGATTGAAACGA
Source organism: Pandoraea sp. (assembly GCF_041919235.1). NCBI lineage: Bacteria > Pseudomonadati > Pseudomonadota > Betaproteobacteria > Burkholderiales > Burkholderiaceae > Pandoraea > Pandoraea sp. The sequence continues at coordinate 83,395 of NZ_JAYRUC010000014.1, read as the reverse complement.
TCTGTTGGGCATGGGCGGATTTCGCCGGTTTTCTTGTCGCGGCTGACCGTCTTGACGGCATCGGCAGTACCGGCGCAGTTGACCAGAATGCGTTCCTGTCCAATGGCCGCGCGGGCCTTGGCGAAGGCGGCGTCCACTTGCTCCTCGGACGTCACGTCCACGTTGCAGTAAACACCGTCAAGTTCGCTGGCCAACGCCTGGCCGATGGCTTCGTTCATGTCAAAGATGGCGACTTTGACACCATGGCTGGCCAAGCGCCTGGCCGTGGCAGCTCCTAGGCCGGAAGCGCCCCCGGTGATGACGGCGGAGATGTCGGAATTGAGTTGCATGATTTTTGCTCGATGGATGAGAGACAGGCGCTATTGGCCCGTGAAGTGGGGGAGGCGCTTGCCGAGGAATGCGGCTTGCCCCTCCAGGTTGTCGGCCGAATGCAAAGCGACGAGGAAATTACGCTTCTCATGCTCCAGGCCTTGCGCGAGCGGAGTTTCAAAGCTGGCCAGTGCCGCATCTTTCGCCAGTGCCACGGCCAGCGGCGAATTGGATGCAATCCGGTTGGCCATCGCCAACGCCGTCGGCAGGGCCTGGCCGTCAGCCGTCACCTCGGCGACCATGCCCGCATCGCAGGCTTTGCGGGCGTCGATGAAATCGCCGGTCAGCAGCAGGGCCATAGCCTTGGACTTGCCGATGGCATGGATCAGACGCTGGGTGCCCCCGGCCCCGGGAATGGCGCCCAGCTTGACTTCAGGCACGCCGAACTTGGTGGACTCGCCAGCGATAGCAATGTCACAGGCCAACGCCAGTTCCGTGCCGCCGCCCAGCGCGAGCTTTTCCACGGCTGCGATGACGGGCTTAGGGAAGCGCTCCAGTTCCGCCCAGAAGTGGCCACCTGCCGCCGCACGGTCGCCCAGCAGCGGTTCGGCGCGCAGAGAGTCGAAGGCCGTGATGTCGGCCCCTGCACAAAACACGCCCTCGGCGCCGGTGATGATGACCGCGCGTACGGCATCGTCGTCGCGCAGTTGCACGAGCTGTGCACGCAGGCCATCGAATACTGCGCGGTTCAAGCTGTTCTTCGCGCGCGGGCGGTTGATGATCAAGGTGACGATGGCGCCTTCGCGGCTGACGAGCACTTCGCTGGCTTCGCTCATGGTGGCCTCGTTCATGCCAGGCGCTCGATGATGGTGGTGTTGGCCGTGCCCGAAGCCTCGCAGATGGTCTGCAAGCCATAGCGGCCGCCTCGGCGCTCCAGCTCGCACAGCAGGTCGGTGAGCATGCGCGCGCCAGTGGAGCCCAGCGGATGGCCGATGGCCACCGAGCCGCCATTGACGTTGAGGCGGTCGTCCGGAATGCCGAATTCCTGCTGGAACATCAGCGGCACGCCGCCGAATGCCTCATTGACTTCAAACAGGTCGATGTCGGCCGGGGTCAGCCCCGATTCCTTCAACGCCTTGCGGGTGGCATCGAGCACAGCAGTGAACTGGATGACAGGGTCGGCTGCCGCCACTGCGGTGCTGACGAAGCGCGCACGCGGCTTCAGGCCGTGCTGCTGGGCGTAGGCGCGGCTGGCGATCAGCAGCGCGGCGGCGCCGTCGCTGATCTGCGAGGAGTTAGCAGCCGTTGTAGCGCCGTCTGCGGCAAACACGGGCTTAAGCGTAGCCATCTTCTCGGGGTTGGGGTCGGCGCGCATGCCCTCGTCGGCGGTGACGAGCGGGCTGTCTGGGTCGGTCGGATCCTCATGCAGCCGCACGAGTTGGTCTTGGACACGACCAGCCCGCGAAGCCTCAATGGCGCGCCGATGGCTGCGCACGGCGAAGGCGTCCAGCGCCTCGCGCGTGAGGCCGAAGCGCTTGTTCATCAACTCCGACGAAGCGCCTTGCGGTATCAGCGGGTTGCCCTGGTAGCGCGCCAGCTCACGCGGGCTGTATTGCGCGCCGAGCGGCGCGCCGGGCTTGAATGACGGCGGCATGGGCGCCTGCGACATCGACTCTACCCCGGCGCCGATGGCCAGTTGGTAGGCGCCCGCTTGAATACCGTGCACGACAAAGCTCACCGCCTGCTGGCCGGAGCCGCATTGCCGGTCGACCGTCACCGCCGGGACGGATTCTGGCAGCCCCGCCGCCAGCACGGCATGCCGGCCCAGATTGCCGTGCTGCTGGTCCCACTGCAGCACGCAACCGACGATCACATCGTCCAGATCGGCGGGGTTGATGCCGGAGCGCTCGACCAGCTGACGCAGCGTCTCACCCAGCAGATCAACGGGGTGCCATTTCTGCAAGCGCCCGCCGCGCTTGCCCACGGGGGTGCGCAGCGCACCGACGATGACGGGTTCATGGTCATTCATGTTGTTTTCCTGTAGCAAAAGGTTGGCTCACTCGGCGTAGCGGTCCGCATGCTCAACGCGTATGCGCTTCTTGTCGAGCTTGCCGACGCTGGTCTTGGGGATGGCTTCGACGAACAGAACCTGGTCCGGCAACTGCCACTTGGCGAACGCGCTGCTCAGGTGTTCCTGCAGTTGTTCCTGGGTCGCCTGCTGACCGGGCTTCAGCACCACCAGGGCCAGCGGCCGTTCCTGCCACTTAGCATGCGGAATGCCGACCACTGCGGCGTCACGCACAGCCGGATGGCCCATGAGCAGGTTCTCCATGTCAATGGATGAGATCCATTCACCGCCGCTCTTGATCACGTCCTTGATGCGGTCGGTAACCTTGAGGTAGCCGTTCTCGTCCACCGTGCCGACATCGCCCGAGCGCCACCAGCCGCCCTCCAGGAAGCGGTCGCCTGAATCCGGCATGTCGTGATAGCTGGTCGTGATCCAGGGGCCGCGCAGGCAGATCTCGCCAGCCGACTGTCCGTCGTGCGGGAGGTCCTGGTCGTCTGCATCGAGAATGCGGATGTCCACCCCGGTAAGGATCAGGCCCTGCTTGCGCTTGAGGTTCCACTGCTCGTCCTGGGTCAGGCGCTTCTTGAGCGTGGACTTGAGGCGGTTGACCGCCACCAGCGTCGTGGCTTCGGTGGCGCCGTAGCCGTGCACCACCTCGGCACCCGTCAGTTCGTAAAAGCCGATCATCATCGACAGAGGTGGCTCGGTGGCGCCGGACAGCATGCGCATGCGGCTGAAGTCCGGCTTGACCGGCAACGTCTCGATGTACTGCAGCATAGGCTGGAAGATGGCCGGTGCGCCGTTGGTGATGGTCACGCCCTCGGCGATCATGGTGTCGACCAATGGCTTGGTGTCCTCGGCGGCGTAGCGGCCCGGCAGCACGATCTTGTCGCCCAGCAGCGTGGCCGCCTGCGGCAGGCCCCAGCACTGCCCGTGGAACATGGGCGTGATGAGCATGACGCAGTCGTCCAGCGTCATGCCCATGTTGGTGGCCATGCCCGTGGAATGCAGGTAGATTCCGCGGTGCGAGTAGTACACGCCCTTGGGCTTGCCCGTGGTGCCGGTGGTGTAGCAGGCGCTGTAAGCCGAGGTTTCGTCGATCTCGGGCCAGTCGATCTTGGCGTCGGCGGCGGCCAGCAGGTCTTCGTAGTGCAGCAGCGGCGCCAGCGTGGTCTTGACCTGGTCCAGCGGCTTTTCGGTCATAACGATCCAGCCCTTGATCTGGGGCGAGTTCGCTGCGACGGATTCGGCAATAGGCAGCAATGATTCGTCCACGCAAACGTAGGACACGTCGCTATGGCCGACAACGTAGCCCAGGTCCTCGGGGCCCAGGCGCAGGTTCATCTGCAGCATGACCGCGCCCAGGCCGGGGATGGACCAGTACAGCTCGAAGTGGCGCCGGCTGTTCCAGTCCAGGACGCCGACCCGGTCGCCCGGCTCGACGCCGAGCGCGCGCAGCGCATTGGCGCTGCGGCAGACGCGTGCGTAGCAGTCGGCATAGGTGTAGCGGTCCCAGCCGCCGCCGGGTGTGCGATACACGATCTCCTGATCCCCATGGGTGCGTGCAGCGTGGCGGATCAGCGTCGTGGTGTTCAGTTGGCGCTCGTTGCCCGTGGTGGACGGGCAGCCGCGGACAGGCTTGGTGGGCTGGACGGTTTCGGTCATGTGCTTGTCTCCTAGGTAGTTGTGTCGAGTGCCTGGAACCGTGGGGCCGGGGCCGCTTCGATGGCGCCGGAGGGGGTGATCTGGTAGATGCCCCGTGCCGCGTTATGCGGATGCTGCACCGACTCGGCGAGGCTGAGCACGGGTGCAAAGCAAGCGTCGCTGCCTTCGAGCAGCGCGCACCAGTGCGCTCGGGGCTGGCTGCGGATGAGGGCTGCGATGCGCTCTTTCAGCGCCGGCCACGTTGCCGTGTCGTACTGGTCGGCAGGCTCCACGTCCGCCAGGCCCAGCTTCGACAGCAGCAAGGCGTAGAAAGGCGGCTCGATCGCGCCGAGGCTGATGAAGCCGCCGTCGGCGCAGGCGTACACGTCATAAAACGGCGAATCGTGAAACGGACTCGGCTGCGCGCCATCGATCTGCCCATTGGCGCGAATCCAGTGCACCAGGGTGCCCAGCATTGCCACGATGTCAACGATGGCGGCGTCCACGACCCGGCCGCGGCCGGTGGCGCGCGCATCGACCAGCGCGCAGGCGACGCCGAAAGCCATGCCCAGCGCCCCGGCCGCGTCCCCGAGTACCGTGGGCGGAACGATGGGCGCTTGCCCTTTGTGTGCCGACAGCGACAGCAGGCCGGTCAGCGCGACGTAGTTCATGTCGTGTCCGGCGGCCTGGGCGAGCGGGCCGTCCTGGCCCCAGCCCGTCATGCGGCCGTAGACCAGCCTGGGGTTGCGCGCCGCACACTCGGCGGGGCCGAAGCCCAACCGTTCCATCACACCGGGGCGAAAGCCTTCGATCAAGGCGTCTGCCTGAGCGATCAGGTCCAGGGCACGCGCCTTGCCTTCGGGCGACTTCAGGTCGATGACCTCGACCGTCTTGCCGCGGCGCAGCGGGTTCTCCACCGCCCCGCCCAGCCGCCGCGCCGCAGCGGCCTGCTCGGCGCGTGTCAGCGTAATCACCTCGGCGCCCATGTCAGCTAGCATCCTGGCGGCCAGCGGGCCTGGCCCTATGCCCTCGAACTCCACCACGCGGACGCCGTGCAGCGGCATCTGCAGCGTATGCAACGTGTGCGACATGTTCACAGCTTCCTCGAAACCAGGTCTTTCAGGACCTCGTTGGCGCCGCCATAGATCTTCTGCACTCGCGAAGCGGCATACATCCGCGCGATCGGGTACTCGGCCATGTAGCCGTAGCCGCCGAACAATTGGAGGCATTCGTCCACCACGCGGCACTGCTGCTCGGTGCACCACCACTTGGCCATATAGGCGGCCTCGTTATCCAGCGTGCCGTCCAACAGGCGCTGGGTGCAGTCGTTGACGAAGCTGCGCACCACATGCGCGGTAGTGGCCACCTCAGCCAGTTTCTGGCGCGTGAGCTGCATATCGAAGAGGGGCGCACCGAAGGCCTTGCGCTGCTTCGTGTACTCCACCGTGACGGCCAGTGCCTGCTCGATAGTGGCGGCCGCCGGCACGGCAATGAGCATGCGCTCGTAGGGCAACGCGCCCATCAACTGCCCGAAGCCCTTGCCTTCGACCTCGCCCAGCAGTTGGTCGGCTGGCACGCGCACGCCGTCGAAGAACAACTCCGCCGTGTCCGATGCCTGCATGCCGATCTTCTCCAGTAGTCGGCCAACGCGAAAGCCGGGCAGATTCTCGGTTTCCAGCACAAACAGCGACACCCCCTTGCTGCCCGCGCCGCTGGTGCGCGCCGCGACGATCAGCAGGTTGCCAGTGAAGCCGTTGGTGATGAAGGTTTTGGCGCCGTCGATCACGTAGTGGTCTCCGTCACGGCGGGCCCGGGTGGAAATGGCCTTTAGATCCGAGCCGCAACCCGGCTCGGTCATCGCGATGGCGGCCAGCATCTCGCCGTTCGTCACCTTGGGCAGCCAGCGCTGCTTTTGCGCTTCCGTGCCGAAGTCCAGGATGTAGTGCGAAGCGATGGTGTGCACCGCGATATTGACTGGCATCTCGGCCTTGGCTAGCTCGTCCTGCACCACCAACTGGTAGGCAAGGCTGGCGCCGGCGCCTCCATAGGTCTCGGGCATCTCGGGCAGCAGAAAGCTCATCTCGCCGAATGGACGCCAGACCTCGCGCGGGATGTAGCCCTGACGGCGCCATTCATCGAGCCGGGGCGTGAATTCGGCGGCAACGTAGCGGCGCACCTGCTCGCGAAATGCGTCGATCTCGCCGTCCATCCAGGCGTGGCGATAAAGCTGTGGCAACATGAGAGCGTCTCCTTATATGTTGGCTTCTGTCCCCGCATCGGACGTTCCGCGCAGTGCCACTGCCGAAATGTTTTGGGGATGACACAATCGTAGTAATTGGCCCCTGCAAGGGCGATGGCGGATTACCTCAATCAACTGACAATTAACTTCTTTCGGCCTATGCGACCGGCGTTGGCCCCTTAGAATCACACGCCATGCTGGAACCCGTCTTAACCGCTCCCATCTTTGCCGTGCATGGCCTGCTGGACGGTGCGCGCGGCAAGGGGCTGGCCACGCCAGAATGGCTGGTAGGTGTGCTGGGGCGCGCGGGCATCAGTGAATCGCTGCTGGAGTTGGAGGAGTCGCGCGTGACCGTGGAGCAGTTCAACGCGCTGTTCATCGCCGTCAAGGACAGCCTGAACGACGAGTGCCTGGGCTACCTGCATGGGCGGCCGATGCGCCCGGGCAGCTTCGCACTGATGGTGCGCAGTGCGTTCACTGCCCACTCATTGTCGTTCGCCCTGCGCCGCCTGGGTGAATCCTTTGCTTTGCTGCAGGACGATGTGGCGCTAGTCCCCGTGACTGAGGGCAGGCTGACGGGTGTCGCGCTCGATATGCGTGGCGGCCCGGGCGCGCATGCCGACTTCCTGCACGCACATCTGCTGCGCGTGTTCTGGCGACTGCTGGTATGGCTGCACGGCGGCCGACTGGTGCCGCAGCGCTTCGACTTCAACTTTGCGCCGCCACCTCACGCGCAGAACTACCAACGCATCTTTTCCGGCACGTTGTGCTTTGGGCAGCCGCGCACGGCCGCCTGGTTCGACGCCGATGCCTTCAAACAGCCGGTGCGGCGCGATCGGGACGCGCTGCAGTCCTTCCTGCGCGCCACGCCAGGCAACGTGGTGGGGCCGTACCTGAACGAGCGCAGCGCCAGCGCGCGGGTCCGCATGGTGCTGCAGCGGGCCAGTCCCGAATGGCCTGATCTGGCCATCACTGCGCAGCGCCTGCACATGTCGGTGAGTGCGTTGCAGAGGCACTTGGCCTCCGAGGGCACTTCTTTCCAGGCGCTAAAGGACCAACTGCGGCGCGACATGGCGATCGTACGCCTGACCAGCAGCGAAGCCTCGCTCGCCGCCATCGCCGCTGACCTGGGCTTCACCGACAGCACCGCCTTCCAACGCGCCTTCAAGGTCTGGACCGGCAGCGCGCCGGGAGCCTACCGTGCCCGCTCGCGCACCAAGCAGTACCTTACATAGAGGTATCCGACCAATTTCAGCTTGGCCGCCGAGGAGATCGGCGCCTTCATGGCTACCGGGGCCGTGGCCTGCTTCGGGCGAGGCTCTTGTGCGCTCAAGAGACTGTTGACCGCCGTTGGGGGTTGCACCGACGGCAGCGCAGTGACTGGCTGCGCCAGGACGCAGACGTTTTCCGTCAGCCTATCGAGGTCATTCGTCATTGTCACTTGTCAGTGCTGACCTTAAGCTAAAAATGAACTCGCACAGCATAAGAGTGATGGCTGTGCACCATTGAAGCGGCATTGCCAGAATGTAAACCAAGCATCATGACCGACGCAGCCCCGGCACTCTCGTATCCGTTCTCTCATCTCCCGCTGCCTGGTCAAGCCATTGAAATCAAGCCAGGTGTGCTGTGGCTACGCATGCCGCTGCCGTTTTCCCTGGATCACATCAACCTCTGGGTATTGAGCGATGGTTCTGGTTGGGCGGTCGTGGACACCGGAATTCGTAGCGTGGACGTAATGAACGCATGGTTCGCCTTGTTCGCTCCTCAGGGGCCGCTAGCAGGCCGTCCTGTCTCCCGTGTAATGGCGACGCACATGCACCCGGATCACGTGGGCATGGCGGGATGGTTGACACGTCGCTTCGAATGCGCGCTGTGGATGACACGAGACGAGTATTTAAGCTGTCGGGTGATGCTTGCCGATTCAGGGCGGGAAGCGCCAGTCGATGGTGTTCGCTTCTACCGGAGAGCCGGATGGAGCGACACCGAGGTCGATGAGTATCGCACTCGGTTTGGTGACTTCGGCAAAATGATTCATCCTTTGCCTGACAGCTTTGTACGGCTCACGGATGGTCAGATGTTGCGGATCGGGAATCAGGAATGGGAGGTCATTGTTGGCACAGGACATTCTCCCGAGCACGCGTGCTTTTACTCGCGCGAACTGGATTTGCTGATATCGGGAGATCAGGTTCTTCCCAGGATCAGTTCCAATACCTCCGTGTACGCCACCGAGCCGCATGCTAATCCTTTGCAGGGCTGGCTCGACTCCATCGACCGATTGCTGCAACGCGTACCTGGGAGCGTCTTGGTTCTGCCTGCCCACAACGAACCTTTCTATGGCCTGCACCTACGGTTGGAGCAACTACGTGCGAGCGCCGTGAAAGGCACAGACCGTGTCAGGCAACAACTTGCGCAGCCTTTAAGGGTCATCGACCTAGTTCGCGTCTTGTACCGTTCGTCCACTGTTGCGGAGCAAATGCACCTCAACCTCGCGACCGGAGAGACACTCGCCCACCTGAACTATCTCGACCAGCGTGGGGAAATCGTGTCTGCAGAGGATGAAGACGGCGCCATGCGCTATCGGCTCGCCTGATGCGCTAATTTGCCCTCAAGGATGTAGAAGCAACCCAATCAAGCCCAGTCATTGACTGGGTTCTTTGTGGGGGGGTGTTTCGAGAGCAATGGGTATTTGCACCAGCGCGCCGTGTATGGCCTTCGGTCCTTTGAACACCTTGTTTGCGAACTGAATCGCACCGGGTTTGGTGGAGGCTAGTTTGTTGAAGTGCAGGCGTTAGCCTGCACGGTATTGGCAACTTGCCTCCAGTAGTTTGCCTCAGCTTCCGCTGGCGGTATATGTCCTATAGATTCCAGCAGCCTGTCATGGTTGAACCAGTGCACCCATTGCAGCGTTGCCAGCTCCAGTGATTCCTTTGTTTTCCACGGCCCTCGTTTGTAGATAACTTCCGTTTTGTACAAACCGTTGATGGTTTCGGCCAAGGCGTTGTCGTAGGAGTCGCCAGTGCTGCCCACTGAAGGCATCAGTCCAGCTTCTTCCAAGCGTTCGGTGTAGCGAATGGACACATACTGACTCCCCCTGTCGGAGTGGTGAATCAGTTTGGTGTCGCTGGACGGCTGCCGTGCATACAGAGCCTGCTCCAAAGCATCCACCACAAAGTCCGTACGCATATGGCTGCTGACCCGCCAGCCCACTATGCGGCGTGCATACACATCAATCACAAAGGCCACAAACATCTGCCCTTGCCATGTAGATACATAGGTGAAGTCTGCAACCCAAAGCTGGTCAGGGCGCTGAGCTGTGAACTGGCGGTTGACCAGGTCTAGCGGGCTTGGCCGTGCCACATCTGGGCGTGTCGTACGCACCTTCTTGCCTCGTCTAGCGCCTTCAAGGCCCAGCTTGCGCATCAGGCGTTGCACTGTGCAGCGGGCAATGGTCAAGCCCTCTCGGTGCATCTGCTTCCAAACTTTGACGGCACCATACACCTGCCAATTGGCGTGCCACACCCGTTGAATATGACTGCAACGTTCTTCATCTGATTGGCTGCGCTTGCAGCGCAGCCAATAGCAGTTTCTTTGTTGAACTCTGCGCCTGTAGCCCGATGGGGCAATTTGCAGCAACCTGCAAATTGGCTCGACCCCATAGGCATCACGATACTGGTCTACAAAGTCAATTAACTCTTGATGCGACGGTCCAGCTCCGCCTGCGCAAAAAAAGCGCTCGCAGCCTTGAGGATGTCATTGGCTCGGCGCAGTTCCTTGTTCTCTCGCTCCAGTTGCTTGAGCCGCTCACGTTCATCCGTGGTCAATCCTGGGCGTTGGCCTGCATCTATTTCTTTGCGCTGCACCCATCCATGCAAGGTGCTGACAGAGCAGCCAATCTTGGGGGCTATCGATTCACATGCGCCCCACAGCGATGCGTAATCCGCTTGGCATTCCTGCACCAAACGTACGGCACGTTCACGTACCTCAGGGCTAAAACGAGCAGCTTTAGTGTTCATGACTCAATCCTCTCAGGAGTTGAGCCTCCACGGAAGCCGGTGTGATTCAAACTGGTCTTGAAGTGGCACCTTTCACAGATGCTCGACAGGGTTCATCTCAATTTTGCTTGACGCTTGACCTCTTGGCGCACTTGACGGGGCCCTCAGAAAGGGGCCGTTTGTCATTCGATCGGGGCGCTTCGTCATCGCGGATTGCTGCACCGGCACCTACGATTCCTTGCGTGCGCTGGACGATATGTAGCGGTGCGGCGATGACCGCCGTCCCCACGATCCGGAGCCAAGTTCAAAGGAGACAAACACGTGTGCCAAATCGACATGCAGAAGCTCGCCGACGACGCTCGCTTCAACCGCTTTCATGCCAAGGTGCTTCTATGGTGCCTGTTGATTCTCATCATTGACGGCTATGACATCGCCGTGGTGGGCATCGCCCTGCCGTCCATCATGCAGCAGATGGGCGTGAACGCATCGACTGCCGGTTTCATGGCCAGTTCGGCGCTGTTTGGCATGATGTTCGGTGCTATGGTTCTGGGCACGCTGTCCGACCGGATTGGTCGTCGCTGGGCCCTCTCCATTGGTGTCATGCTGTTCAGTGTGTTCACTGCGGCCGCCGGATTCACCAAGGACCCCATCAGCTTCAGCGTGGTGCGCTTCATTGCTGGCTTGGGGATTGGTGGCGTGCTCCCGGTCATCGTGGCACAGATGGTCGAGTATTCGCCCAAGAAGATCCGCAGCCTGATGACGGCACTGATGACTTCGGGCTACGCACTGGGCGGCATCCTGGCTGCGGTGCTGGGCAAGCAACTGATCGGCGAGTATGGCTGGCAGGCCGTGTTCATCGCGGCGGGGGTGCCCGTGCTGCTAGTTCCGTTCATCCTGAAGTTGGTGCCGGAGTCCATGACCTACCTGATCGCTCAGCGTCGCAATGGTGAGCTAGCCGAAGTGGCACGCCATCTCCAGCCGGGCGGCAAGCACCCGGCGGACGCCCAGTTCTTCGTGCCGGCAGCTGACCGCATGGCAGGTGCACCGGTTACCCGCCTTTTCCAGGACGGGCGGGGCCTGAGCACGGCGCTGTTCTGGGTCGCCTTCTTCTCGGGTCTGTTCATGGTCTATGCGCTCAGTAGCTGGCTGACCAAGCTGATGGCGATGGCTGGCTACAGCCTGGGGTCTGCCCTCAGCTTCGTGATCGCGCTGAATGTTGGCGCGATCATCGGTGCCGTGTGCGGCGGGTGGCTCGCCGACAAGTTCAACATCAAGTGGGTGCTGGTGGCGATGTATGCGCTGGGCGGCGTGCTGCTGTACCTGATGACGTTCCAGACCTTGACCGAGGTGCGCTATCTGATCATTGGCGCGGTCGGCGCCTGCACCACTGGTGCGCAACTGGTGGCCTATGCCTTCTGCGGGCAGTTCTACCCGATGTCCATCCGCTCGACCGGTATCGGCATGGCCTCCGGCGTAGGGCGCCTGGGTGCTATTGCGGCGCCTCTGCTGATCGGCCAGATCGTCGCACTGGAACTACCGCTGGAACAGAACTTCCTGGTGATCGGCGGTTTCGGAGTCCTCGGCGCAATCGCCCTGGCGTTTATCAAGTACGGCGGCCCGACGTCGGCGACTCCGCAAGAGGCCGTGCCAGAACTGCGCCCGTTGCAGCCGACACCGCAAAACGCTTGATCGCTACCATCAAAGGAGTCCGCCATGTCTGTCTATACCGCGCCCTTGCGCGACATGCTGTTCACGATGAAGGAAGTCGGAGGCCTGGAAGCGATCTGCGCCCAGCCCGGCCATGAAGAGACCACACCCGACCTGGTCGAGGCCATCCTGCAGGAGGCAGCCCACTATGCCGCCGGCGTGCTGGATTCACTCAACCGTACGGGCGATGTGCAGGGCGCGCGCTGGCACGATGGCGAGGTCACGCCCGCCGATGGCTTTCGCGAGGCCTGGTCCAGCTTCTGCGAGAACGGCTGGATTGGAATGCCGGCCTCCACAGAGTGGGGCGGTCAAGGACTGCCCACGCTGGTGTCCACCGCCGTGCTGGAGATGTGGAAATCGTCCAACCTGGCCTTCAGCCTGTGCCAGATGCTCACGCTCGGTGCCGTGGAGGCGATTGCCCACCACGGCAGCGAGGCGCTCAAGCAGCGCTTTCTGGAGCCCATGGTCGCCGGCCGCTGGACCGGCACCATGAATCTCACCGAGCCGCAGGCCGGATCCGATCTGGCCGCGCTGCGCAGCCGCGCCGTGCCCGAGGGGGATCACTACCGCATCAGCGGCAACAAGATCTTCATCACCTGGGGCGAGCACGACATGACCGAGAACATCGTGCACTTGGTGCTTGCCCGGCTGCCCGATGCGCCGCCGGGCGTGAAAGGCATCTCGCTGTTTCTGTGCCCGAAGTTCCTGGTCAATGACGACGGCTCCCTGGGCGAACGCAACGACCTGGCCTGCACCTCGATCGAGCACAAGCTGGGCATCCACGGCAGCCCCACGGCCTCTATGACTTTCGGCGACAACGGGGGCGCGATCGGTTATCTCGTCGGCGAGCCGCACCAGGGGCTGGCGTGCATGTTCACCATGATGAACCACGCACGGCTGAACGTCGGGCTGGAGGGCGTGGGCGTTTCCGAGCGTGCCTACCAGCATGCCCGGGCCTATGCGCTCGAGCGCGTGCAGGGCAAGCCGGCGCTGGCCGGCAGCAGCACCATCGCTGGCCACCCCGACGTGCGGCGCATGCTGATGGACATGAAGGCGCGCACCGAGGCCATGCGCGCGCTGGCCTATTTCTGTGCCGGCCAGATGGACCGCGTCGCCGGACACCCCGATGCGCAGGAGCGCGCGCAGGCACAGGCCCTGGTTGGCCTGCTGACGCCTGTGGTCAAAGGCTGGTGCACCGACAGCGCACAGGGCATCACCTCCGATGGCCTGCAGATTCATGGCGGCATGGGCTATATCGAGGAAACCGGGGCCGCGCAGTACTTCCGCGATGCCCGCATCACGACGATCTATGAAGGTACCACCGGCATCCAGGCCAACGACCTGATCGGCCGCAAGCTGGCACGCGAGGGGGGACGCACGCTGAAGGGCTTGTTGACACGTATCGACAGCGATGCGCGCCAGTTGATGGATGCGCGCGACCCGGAGCTCTCGTCCATCGGCGACGCGTTGATGAGAGCAGTTCGGGCTCTGGAGGACGGGGCTGACTGGCAGCTGGCCCACAGTGACGCGCAGCCGCAGGACTGCGCCGCGGGGGCGGTGCCTTTCCTGCGATTGGCGGGCACCGTGATCGGTGGCTGGCTGTCGGCGCGCATGGCCGAAGCCGCCACGGCGCAGTTGGCGGCGGATTCCAGCGATGCGGGCTTTCTGCGGGCCAAGCGCATCACGGCCAGCCACTATGCGACGCACATCCTGGTGGAGGCCTCCGCGCTGCGCGACATCGTGGTCCATGGCGCGGCCAGCACGTTGGCATTGTCGGACGACCAGCTCTGAGAGATATAGACGATGAACGACCTGAATGGCTACGACGTCGAGGATCTGCAGCCGGGCATGAACGCCTGCTTCTCGAAGACCATTACCGAAGCGGACATCGTGATGTTTGCTGGCGTCTCCGGCGATACCAATGCGGTACATCTCAACGAAGAGTTCGCGGCCACGACGCGATTTGGCGCACGCATCGCGCACGGCTTTCTGACGGCCAGCGTGATTTCTGCAGCGGTCGCAAACCGGCTGCCGGGGCCAGGTACGGTCTATCTGGGGCAGCAATTGCGCTTCAAGGTGCCTGTCAAACCGGGCGACACCGTTCATGCCGCGGTCACCGTACTGTCGGTGGAGGTGGCCAAGGCACGGGCAGTGCTGTCCACGGTCTGCCGAGTCAAGGACACCGTAGTCATCGAGGGCGAGGCAACGGTGATGATCACTTCGCGTGCGCAGCGCGCAGCAAGCGAGCTCCAGGCCATGCCCTCGGTGGCCTGAACCTCAATAGGAAATCCTCTCATGAAAATTCTCGTATCCGTAAAACGCGTGGTGGACTACAACGTCAAGGTGCGTGTGAAGTCCGACGGCAGCGGCGTGGACATCGCCAACGTCAAGATGAGCATGAACCCCTTCGACGAGATTGCTGTTGAGGAAGCCGTGCGCCTGAAAGAAAAAGGCGTGGTCACCGAAGTGATCGCCGTCTCCTGCGGCGTGGCCCAGTGCCAGGAAACGCTGCGCACTGCCATGGCCATCGGCGCCGACCGCGGCATCCTGGTCGAGACCAATGAAGAACTGCAGCCGCTGGCCGTGGCCAAGCTGCTCAAGGCTCTGATCGAAAAGGAACAGCCCGGCCTCGTGATCCTGGGCAAGCAGGCCATCGACGACGACTGCAACCAGACGGGTCAGATGCTGGCGGCGCTGGCCGACCTGCCGCAAGCCACCTTCGCCTCCAAGGTCGAGATCGCTGGCGACAAGGTGAACGTGACCCGCGAAGTGGACGGCGGCCTCGAAACCCTGGCGCTGAACATACCTGCGGTCATCACCACCGACCTGCGCCTGAACGAGCCGCGCTACGTCACGCTGCCCAACATCATGAAGGCCAAGAAGAAACAGCTGGACACCTTCAAGCCCGAGGAACTGGGCGTGGACGTGGCACCCCGCATCAAGACGCTGAAGGTCAGCGAGCCGCCCAAGCGCGGCGCCGGAGTCAAGGTGCCCGACGCGGCCACCCTCATTGACAAGCTCAAGAACGAAGCCAAGGTCATCTAAGGCTCATCACAACAACATCGAAAGGACACCAGCCATGACCGCACTCGTTATTGCAGATCACGACAACGCAAGCATCAAGAGCGCCACCCTCAACACCGTCACGGCCGCCAAGGCCTGCGTCGGTGACGTGCACGTGCTCGTCGCCGGCGAGAACGCCGCCGCCGCCGCTGCCGCCGCCGCCCAGATCGCTGGCGTCGCCAAGGTCATCCACGCCGACGGCGCGAGCCTGAAGCACGGCCTGGCCGAGAACATCGCCGCCCAGGTGCTGGCCATCGCGGGCAACTACAGCCACATCCTGTTCCCAGCCACCGCCGGCGGCAAGAACGTGGCCCCCCGCGTGGCCGCCAAGCTCGACGTGGCGCAGATCAGCGACATCACCAAGGTCGACGGCCCCGACACCTTCGAGCGCCCCATCTACGCCGGCAACGCCATCGCCACCGTGCAATCGGGCGACGCCACCAAGGTCATCACCGTGCGCGGCACTGGCTTCGACGCCGCGTCCGCCACCGGTGGCGCAGCAGCGGTCGAGACCGTCGCCGCCGTCGCCGACTCCGGCAAGAGCAGTTTCGTGGGTTCCGAGATCGTCAAGAGCGACCGTCCCGAGCTGACGGCCGCCAAGATCATCGTCTCGGGTGGCCGGGCGCTGGGCAGCGAAGAGAAGTTCAAGGAAGTCATCACCCCGCTGGCCGACAAGCTGGGCGCCGCCATCGGTGCCAGCCGCGCCGCGGTGGACGCGGGCTACGCCCCCAACGACCTGCAGGTCGGCCAGACCGGCAAGATCGTGGCGCCGCAGCTGTACATCGCCTGCGGCATCTCGGGCGCCATCCAGCACCTGGCGGGCATGAAGGACTCCAAGGTGATCGTGGCGATCAACAAGGACCCGGAGGCACCGATCTTCTCGGTGGCCGACTACGGGCTGGAGGCGGACCTGTTTGCCGCCGTGCCGGAGATGACAGCAATTATCTAAATAGGAGCATGACTATGGCCTTGCTGCGCCAGTATTTGTTCGAACTGCGAGCGGCCCTTGAGGCAGGCGCGGCAAGTTGCGATAGCCAAGAAGTGCCGAGTATATTGAATCCCTGTTTTACCGAAATTGCTGCTATCGATCCATCAACCATGGCGGAATCAAATGTGCTATTCAGACCATCTTCGATTGTCAACAAGGTACCACTAGTTCAATGAAGCGGGTCTTGTAGTAATCGCACTCAGTCGCTAACTCGCCGACAACGACTTACAGGCTCGATATATTGGTACATCGGCATTACGACCGGTATTCTCCGCCTTCAAAGTCCCAAGAATCCGGGGGGGGCTTGCGTGTCGCAGGAATGGAAAATTTTCCAATGGAGCTTAGACATTTACGCTACTTTCTCACGGTCGCCGAGGAGCTTCACTTTGCTCGGGCTGCAGAAAAACTGCATATGGATCAGTCACCTCTATCCCGTGCCATCAAAGATCTGGAAGACGAACTAGGAGCAAAGCTATTCACCCGTACCACACGCAACATTCGACTGACTCATGCCGGCAAAGTATTTCTGGAGCGGGTTCCACGTATCTTTGAGGCACTGGAACAAGCGCGCGATGGTGCGAAATCGGCCGCCAGTGGGTTTCATGGCCAGTTGCGCATTGCCCTGTCCGACGGTATCACGCCATCGCGGCTGCCTGCCTTGCTGGCCCGTAGCCGCGAGGAAGAGCCCGAAGTAGAAATCCGCCTGTTCGAGGTACCACTGGATCAGCAGATCAGAGGCTTGCAAGAAGACCTGTACGACGCGGGCTTGTCTATGGCGGACGAGGTAGGCGACGGCATCGTGACGACTCCCGCGTGGGATGACGAATTGATGGTGGCGCTGTCTTTGCGCCACCCCTTGCTGGAGCACCGGCGCATTCCGCTGGAGATGGTGTTGCAGCAACGGTTGGTGCTCGGCGACCCGGCCGCATGCCAGGGGCATACTCGCCAGATAGACCGCATCCTGCAGAAGCGGGACGAGGAGTTGCAGATCCTCCAGCGCGTTGCCACCTTCGACGTGATGATGGCCCTGGTATCCGCAGGACTGGCGGTTGGTCTGGCAGGTGCAGCGCATATCGCATCCAGTAAAGAGCCTGGAGTCAAGGCCCGTCAGTTGGCGGGAACGCCACCCATGCTGACAACTTATCTGCTGCGTCGAGATACTGAACCGTCACCGATGCTGACCCGGTTCATTCAACGTGTCGTCACCATGGATTCGGCTGGTGCCGATAACGTGACCGATTCGTGAATCCGAAATCCAAAGGACGCTCGCCATGAACAAAATCGTGATGTCCGTGATTGCCGTTGTGATGACGGCCTGTGGTCCTGCCAATCCTACAGAGACAGTGGATGAGCTGGTGGCGAACCCCGCACGCATCAAGGAAATCCAGCGCCAATGCAAGGAAGATCGCGCGAAGATCGGCGATGAACTTTGCATGCGCGCAGCCGCAGCCGCCGAACGGCGCTTCTTCGGCGACAGGCCGGAGCAGAAGAAAGCCCCGTAGCCCACGCAAGGCGCACCGGCGTCGCGCTTCTGCGACAGCTTGCGCACTGTTACCTCGATACGCCGCAGCGCCTTTGTGCCTGCGGCATTTTTATTGTCTTCGCCACAGCAAGAACTATGGCTTTTTAAGCCTTAATCCCGGCGATTTCAGTCTTTGACCGGTACTCCCTATGGCATTGATCCTGATAGGGGCGGCACGTTGTTGTGCCGTTCTCGGAGGCAGGATCATGCAAGGGACGAACGTGCTGTTCGGTCAGATTGCCGTCGTATTCGGCATCGTGATCGCCGGAGTGTGGAGCGCCACGCAATGGACGGCAGCGGCTCTGGGGTACCAGCTACGCCTGGGATCGCCGTGGTTCGATTTCCTCGGCACGCCGGTCTATCACCCGTGGCGCCTGTTCGAGTGGTGGTTCTTCTTCGATGCCTACGCGCCGCATGTCTTCGACGTGGGCGGGGTCATTGCAGCGGGCAGTGGCCTGTTCGCGGTGCTGGTCGCCATCGGCATGTCGATCTGGCGCTCGCGCCAGTCCAAGCTGGTCACGACCTATGGCTCTGCGCGCTGGGCCAACGCGGAGGACATTCACAAAGCGGGCCTTGACCAGTCCGCGGGCGTGTTCCTCGGCCTGCATCGCCAGCAGTACCTGCGCCATGAAGGCCCGGAACACGTCCTGACCTTCGCGCCCACCCGCTCGGGCAAGGGTGTGGGCCTAGTGGTGCCGACCCTGCTGTCGTGGCCCGCATCCGCCGTCATCCACGACATCAAGGGCGAGAACTGGAGCATTACCGCAGGTTGGCGTTCGCGCTTCTCGCACTGCCTGCTGTTCAACCCGACGGATAGCCAGTCGGCGGCCTACAACCCGCTGCTCGAAGTGCGGCGCGGCGGGCATGAGGTGCGCGACGTGCAGAACATCGCGGACATCCTGGTCGATCCAGAAGGCGCACTGGAGCGGCGCAACCACTGGGAGAAGACTTCGCATGCGCTGCTGGTTGGAGCCATCCTGCATGTGCTCTACGCGGGCGAAGACAAGACGCTGCGCGGCGTGGCGAACTTCCTTTCCGATCCTGCCTGCCCATTCGATCTGACCTTGCACCGCATGATGACCACGCCCCACCTCGTGAATGAGGAGGGTGGTGGCCCGCATCCGGTGGTGGCTTCAGCGGCGCGCGAAGTGCTCAACAAGAGCGACAACGAGCGCTCGGGCGTGCTGTCCACGGCCATGTCGTTCTTGGGCCTCTACCGCGACCCTACGGTGGCCGAAGTCACGTCGCGCTGCGACTGGCGCATCGCTGACCTGATCGCGGCCGAGCATCCGGTGTCGCTGTACTTGGTGGTGCCGCCTTCGGACATTTCGCGGACGAAGCCGCTGATCCGCCTGATCCTCAACCAGATCGGGCGACGCCTCACCGAATCGCTTGACGGCTCCGATGGCATCGAGCGCCGCCACAAGCTGCTGCTGATGCTCGATGAATTCCCCGCGCTCGGGCGGCTGGATTTCTTCGAGACGGCGCTGGCCTTCATGGCGGGCTACGGCATCCGCAGCTTCCTGATCGCGCAGAGCCTGAACCAGATCGATAAGGCCTACGGCCAGAACCATTCGATCCTGGACAACTGCCATGTGCGCGTGACCTTCGCCACCAACGATGAGCGCACCGCCAAGCGGATATCCGAGACACTGGGAACCGCCACCGAACTGCGCGCGCAGCGCAACTATGCCGGCCATCGGCTCGCGCCCTGGCTGGGGCACCTCATGGTGTCACGGCAGGAGACAGCCCGCCCGCTGCTGACGGCCGGCGAAGTCATGCAGCTACCGCCCGACGAGGCGGTGGTGATGGTCTCCAGCGTGGCGCCGATCAAGGCCAGGAAGCTGCGCTACTACGCGGACGCCAACTTCAAGCGACGGGTGCTGCCGCCGCCGGTGCTCGCCGCGGGGCGCTATGCCGACGTGCCGCCGGCCCGTGCGGATGACTGGAGTGGGCTGGCGATTCCCGCCGTGCCCGTCGCACCGGCCGCGGCATCGGCCGATGGCCTGGAGCACCTGGGTTCGACCGATGACGGCGGCCCGCGCCGTCAGCCCGAACTCTCCGAGACCGTCGCCTACGACCCCGACCTGGTTGCGCCCGCAGCCGACCTCGGGCTGCTCGATGACGACGACATGCCTTTGCCTCTTTCGGTCTCCCTCCCGCGCCAGCTCGACCCGGCCCTGCAGCGCACGGCCCGGCTGGCATCCCTCGACCCTGACGACGGAATCGCGCTATGAGTCAGCACCGCTTGAATCTCTTCATCCAGCCCGAGCACGCCAGGCGGCTCGACGAACTGGCCGCCGCCAAGGGCGTGTCCAAGTCCAGCATCGTCGCGGCAGCGCTTGCATCGTGGCTGTCGCCCGACGCTGGCGACCAGCGCGAAGCCGCCATCGCCAAGCGACTGGATCGCCTGTCGCGCCACGCCGAGCGCCTGGAGCGCGACCAGAACATTGCCATCGAAACGCTGGCGCTGTTCATCCGCTACTTCCTGACCGTCAGCACACCTGTTCCCGAGGCCCATCAGGACGCCGCCCGCGCCCAGGGTAAGGCCCGCTTCGAGCAGTTTGTCGAACAGCTTGGCCGCCACCTGCTGCGTGGGCGCAGTCTGGTGCGCGACGTGGTGGACGAACTGAATCCCGATCCGATGCGGATGGCGGACACGGCCGAAGCACAGGAGCGAGCCTCATGAGCGCCGTTCCTTCCTCCTTCACGGCCACATCGCTGGATCGCCGCATCCAGATGCTGCGCACGGCAATGGGGCCGCTGATCGCTGCCGCGCTCGAAGACCCGGACGTGGTGGAAATCATGCTCAATCCCGACCGGACGCTCTGGGTGGATCGCCTGTCCACGGGCCGCGCGCCGATGGGCGTGGAGCTGTCCGAGGCCGATGGCGAACGCATCATCCGCCTCGTGGCTGCCCACGTCGGCGCCGAAGTGCATCGGGGTCAGCCACTGCTGACAGCCGAGCTGCCGGAAACCGGCGAACGCTTCGAGGGCATCCTGCCGCCCGCTGCACCGGGGCCAGCCTTCGCGCTGCGCAAGCGCGCCTTCGGCGTGATCCCGTTGTCGCGCTACATCGAGGACGGGATGATGACCGCCGCACAGGCGGGCCTGCTGGTGCGCGCTGTGCGCGAGCGCCAGAACATCCTGATCGCCGGTGGGACGAGTACCGGCAAGACCACCCTGGCCAATGCGTTGCTGGCCGAGATCGCCGCCACCGGCGACCGCGTGCTGGTGCTCGAAGACACGGTGGAGCTGCAATGCGCAGCCCGCGACCACGTACCGCTGCGCACACGCCAGGGCGTGGTGTCCATGACCGAGCTGGTGCGGTCTTCGATGCGCCTGCGCCCGGATCGTGTCGTCGTCGGCGAGGTGCGCGGCGCCGAGGCGCTGGATCTCATCAAGGTCTGGGGCACCGGCCATCCAGGCGGCGTCGCCACCATCCACGCCGGCTCCGCGCTGGGCGCATTGCTGCGCCTGGAGCAACTGATTCTCGAAGTGGCGGTGAACCCGCCCCGTGCGCTGATCGCGGAAGCGGTCAATGTGGTCATCCACATCGCCGGGCGCGGGCGCAAGCGCCGCATCGAGAGCATCGCCCGCGTCGTCGGCTTCGATGGCGTGGGCTACCAACTGGCGGATGCACTGGAGGCTCCATTCCCGGAGCTGCTGCCGCAGTCCGACCTTTCCTCCCCGTCCCCTGACCACTCTGGAGAACTGCCATGACGCAGATGATCGTTCCTGCTTTCCGTACTTCCGCAAATCCTCTTCGCCGGCCCGCGCGGCTGGATAACCTGGCTCGCCCGGCCATGCAAGGCTTGATGCTCGCGGCGCTGATGCTGCTGCTTGCGGGCACCGCCCAGGCCGCGGGTTCCTCGATGCCCTGGGAAGGGCCGCTGCAATCCATCCTCGAATCCATCCAGGGGCCGGTGGCCCGGATCATCGCGGTCATCATCATCATCGCCACGGGCCTGGCGCTGGCCTTCGGCGATACCTCGGGCGGGTTCCGCAAGCTGATCCAGATCGTCTTCGGTCTGTCGATCGCGTTTGCCGCGTCCTCGTTCTTCCTGTCGTTCTTCAGCTTCTCGGGCGGGGCCGTCGTATGAACGCGGCCCACGATGGCGTGCAGGGCTTCGCTCCCGGCTTTGAGGTGCCGCTGCATCGCTCGCTGACCGAGCCGATTTTGATGGGCGGCGCTCCGCGCACCGTGGCCATCACCAACGGCACCTTGGCCGCTGCCGTGGGCCTGGGCTTGCAGATGTGGATTCCCGGCGTGGTGCTCTGGATCGTCGGTCATGCGCTGGCGGTTTGGGGCGCGCGCGTCGATCCGCAGTTCATGCAGGTCTTCGCCCGCCACATCAAGCACCGGCCGCTGCTGGACGTGTGAGGGGAATGCCATGCTGAACCTTGCCGAATACCGCCAGCGGCCCGCATTGCTGGCCGACTGGCTGCCCTGGGCCGGGCTGGTTGCGCCGGGCGTCGTGCTGAACAAGGATGGCTCGTTCCAGCGCACGGCGCGCTTTCGTGGCCCCGACCTCGACAGTGCCACGCAGGGCGAGCTGATCTCTACGTCAGCACGATTGAACAACGCGTTGCGCAGGCTGGGTTCGGGCTGGGCCTTGTTCATCGAAGCCGAGCGCCGGCCCGCCGCCAACTACCCGCACTCGGAGTTTCCCGAGCCGCTGTCGTGGCTGGTAGACGAGGAACGCCGCGCCGCCTTCCAGGACTCGGGCAACCACTTCGAGAGCGGCTACCACCTGACGCTGATGTATCTGCCGCCCGAGGAGGCACGCGCCCGCGCGGCGGGCCTGCTCTACGAGAACCGTCCGACCGAAGGCGTGGACTGGCGCGAGCGCCTGACGGCCTTCGTCGCGGAAACGGATCGCATCTTTGACCTGCTCGATGGCGTGATGCCGGAGATCGCGTGGCTCGATGACAGCCAGACGCTGACCTACCTGCACTCGACCATCTCCACGCGGTGCTATCGCGTCGGTGTGCCGGAAGTGCCATTCCATCTCGATGCGCTGCTGGCCGATTCCGCGCTCATTGGCGGGCTGGCGCCCATGCTGGGCGATCAGCACCTGCGCGTGGCGACGGTGCGCGGCTTCCCGACCTCGACCTGGCCGGGGATTCTGGATGACCTCAACCGCCTCGGCTTTGCGTATCGCTGGTCAACCCGGTTCCTGTGCCTCGACAAAGCCGATGCGGAAAAGGAGCTTTCCCGCCTGCGCCGCCAATGGTTCGCCAAGCGCAAGAACGTCATCGCATTGCTGCGCGAAACCATCTTCCAGCAGGAAACCCCGCTGGTCGATACCGACGCGAGCAAAAAATCGGCGGATGCCGATGCGGCGTTGCAGGAGCTGGGCAGCGACCAAGTGGCCTTCGGCTATGTCACCACCACGGTGACGGTGCTCGATGCCGACCCGGCGAAGGCCGATGAGAAGCTGCGCATGGTGGAACGCGTCATCCAGGGGCGCGGCTTTGTGACGATCCCCGAAACGCTCAATGCCGTGGATGCCTGGCTATCGTCGATTCCGGGGCACGCCTACGCGAACGTGCGCCAGCCCATCATCTCGACGCTGAATCTGGCACATCTGATGCCGGTGTCCGCCGTATGGGCCGGGCCGGAGAAGAACGACCACCTCGACGGCCCGCCGCTGATCGTCACGCGCACCGAGGGGGCAACGCCGTTCCGGCTGGTGACGCACATTGGCGACGTGGGCCATACCTTGGTGGCCGGCCCCACGGGCATGGGCAAGTCGGTCTTGCTCGCCACCTTGGCGATGCAGTTCCGTCGTTATCGCGGCTCGCGCATCTTCGCCTTCGACATGGGGCGCTCGATGCGCGCCACCATCCTGGGCCTGGGCGGCGAGCACTACGACCTGGGCACGGATGGAGAAATTGCCTTCCAGCCGCTCGCCCGCATCGACCGCGAGGGCTATCGCACCTGGGCGGCCGAATGGCTCGAAGGCCGCTTGCGGCATGAGGGTGTCGCGGTCGGCCCCGACGAGAAGGTGGCCATCTGGTCGGCACTCGGCAGTCTCGCCGGTGCTCCGCTGGAGCAGCGCACGATGACCGGGCTTTCCGTCTTGCTGCAATCGAACGCACTGCGGCAAGCGCTGGCGCCCTATGTGCTAGGTGGCGCACACGGCAAGTTGCTGGATGCGGATTCGGATCGCCTGGGCGCTGGTTCCGTGCAGTGCTTCGAGATGGAGGAACTGATGCACAGCAAGGCCGCTGTCATGGCCGTGCTGCATTACCTCTTTGCGCGCTTCGATGAACGCTTTGACGGTGCGCCGACGCTGCTGATCCTCGACGAAGCGTGGCTGTTTCTCGATGACCCGGTGTTTGCGGCGCACATCCGCCAGTGGCTCAAGACGCTCAGGAAGAAGAACGTCAGCGTCATCTTTGCCACGCAGAGCCTGGCGGACATCAAGGATTCGAGCATCGCGCCGGCCATCATCGAGAGCTGCGCGAGCCGCATCTTCCTGCCCAACCCGCAGGCGACCGAGCCGCAGATTCGCACGATCTACGAAGGCTTCGGGCTCAACAGCCGCCAGATCGAGATCGTGGCGACTGCACAGCCCAAGCGGGACTACTACTACCAGTCGCGTCTCGGCAATCGCCTGTTCGACCTCGACCTGGGCGCCGCGACCTTGGCCTTCGCGGGTGCGTCCACGCCGCAAGACCAGCGCGACATCGACGCGGTGCTCGCTGCCGCCACCACCTCCACATCTTCCGCTTCCACCCCGTTCGCGGCCACCTGGCTGCGCCATCGCGGCCTGCATTGGGCCGCCGAACTGCTGTCCTCGTTTCCTTCCCACCCGCAGGAGAACTCACCATGAAAACCCGCATCCTTCCCGCCGCAATCGCCGCCGTCCTGACCGGCTCCCTGATGTTCGCCCAGCCCGCGGCGGCCCTCATCGTGTTCGATCCGTCCAACTTCGTGCAGAACATGCTGACGGCCATCCAGACGCTGCAGCAGCTCTACAACCAGATCAAGCAGTTGCAGAACGAGGCCAAGATGTTGGAGAACCAGGCGCGCAACCTGGCGAGCTTGCCATCCAGCGTGGTCGGTCAGTTGCGCGCCAACCTGGCGTTGACCCAGCGGCTGATCGACCAGGCCAAGGGCCTGGCCTACGACGTGACGAACATGGACAAGGAGTTCAAGCGCCTGTATCCCGAGCAGTACGCTGCCACCGTGAGCGGCGACCAGATGTACCGGGACACGCAGGAACGCTGGAAGAACACGCTCACCAGCCTGCAGACCGCGATGCAGATGCAGGCCCAGGCCTCGCAGAACCTCAAGGATGACGAGGCCGTGCTGGCTGACCTCGTGGGTAAGAGCCAATCGGCCGTGGGCGCGCTGCAAGCGATGCAGGCCATGAACCAGTTGCTGGCCCTGCAGGCCAAGCAGTCGATCCAGACGCAACGCTTGCAGCTCACGCAGGATCGCGCCGTATCGCTGGAGCAGGCGCGGCAGGCCGCGGCCACGGAGCGCGGGCGCGAAATCACGCGGCGCTTTCTGGGCTCTGGAACGCCATACACGCCGCACCCCGTCGATTTCTACAACCGCTGACGGGGCCGGGCCATGAACGACGTATCGGTCATCGACCGCTTTCTCGATGTTTTCTCGCGCTACATCGACTCGGGCTTTGGGCTGCTGCAGGGCGAGGTGGCGTTTCTGACAGCCACGCTGATCGTCATCGACATGACGCTCGCCGGACTGTTCTGGGCGATGGGCCATGCCAGCGGCCAGGGCGAGGACGTGATCGCCAAGCTGATCCGCAAGGTGCTCTATGTGGGCGCCTTCGCCTACATCATCGGCAACTTCAACATGCTCGCGGGCGTGGTGTTTCGCTCTTTCGCGGGGCTGGGCCTGACGGCCAGCGGTTCCAGCGTGAGCATGGGCAACTTCCTGCAGCCGGGGCGGCTGGCCAAGACCGGCATCGACGCGGCGGCCCCCATCCTGGAGCAGATCAAGCAGATGGCGGGCTTCCCGGAGGTGTTCGTCAACATCACCTCCATCGTGGTGCTGTTCCTCGCGTGGGGCATCGTCCTCCTGTGCTTCTTCGTGCTGGCGGTGCAGCTCTTCGTGACGCTGATCGAGTTCAAGCTGACCACGCTCGCGGGCTTCGTGTTGGTGCCGTTCGCCCTCTGGAACAAGACGGCGTTCCTGGCCGAGAAGGTGCTGGGCAATGTGGTGTCTTCGGGCATCAAGGTGCTGGTGCTCGCGGTCATCGTGGGGATCGGCACCGGGCTGTTTGCCGAGTTCAGGATTCCCGCAGGTGCCGAGCCCTCCATCGACCAGGCGCTGGTCATCATGCTGGCTTCGCTGTCCATGCTGGCCCTGGGCATCTTCGGGCCGGGCATTGCCACCGGGCTGGTGTCCGGCGGGCCACAGCTTGGAGCCGGTGCGATGGCCGGAGCAACGCTGGGGGCCGCAGGCGCTGCCATTGGCGTCGGGGCTGCGGCTGCTGGCGTCGGCAGCGCCGTGGCTGCAGGGGCGCGGATGGCACCTGGTGCAGCCCGCCTTGCGGCCGGCGGCGCGCGCGGCGCCAAGGCGGCTTTCGATGCTGGCTCTACGGCCGCAGGCAGTGGCATCCAAGGCGCTGCCGCTGGCGCGGGCAACGTGGCCAAGACCGCCGGGCAAAAGGTAGCCGACGGCGCACGCTCGATGAAGGAGCGCGTGGCAGCGGCCTTCCGGCCGGATGAGGCGCCGGCATCTGGCGCTGATGCCGCAGATGCGCCTCCATCCAACGAACAGCCTGCCTGGGCCAAGCGCCTGCACCGCAGGCAGCAGCTCACCCATGCCGCGACCACGGCCGCCCACACGCTGCGCGGCGGCGACGGCGGAAGCTCCAGCCAGGGGCCAAGCCTTCGTGATTCCGATTCATAAGGAGAACTCCCATGCGATTCAAACGACCGCAGGTGCGCTACGCCGATACGCCGCAGCCTGCCACCCCGTACCAATCCGCCGCCCAGGTCTGGGACGACCGCATCGGCTCGGCCCGCGTGCAGGCGAAGAACTGGCGGCTTATGGCCTTCGGCTGCCTCACGCTGGCGGTGCTGATGGCCGGCGGCCTGGTCTGGCGCTCGGCGCAGTCCATCGTCACGCCCTACGTGATCGAGGTGGACAACGCGGGCCAGGTGCGCGCTGTCGGCGAAGCCGCCACGCCGTACCAGCCCAGCGATGCGCAGATTGCTTACCACCTGGGCCGCTTCATCGGCCTGGTGCGCTCGCTGTCCATCGACCCCATCGTGGTGCGGCAGAACTGGCTCGATGCCTATGACTACACCACGGACAAGGGCGCCGTGGTGCTCAATGAGTACGCGCGGGTGGCTGATCCGTTCTCGCGCATCGGCAAGGAGTCGGTGACGGTGCAGGTGTCCAGCGTGACCCGCGCCAGCGACCAGTCCTTCAACGTGCGCTGGACCGAGACGCGCTTCGTCAACGGCGCGCTGGATCGCACCGAGCGCTGGAACGCGGTGATCTCCACGGTGCTGCAGACCCCGCGCACGGAGCAGCGCGTGCGCAAGAACCCGCTGGGTATCTACGTCAACGGGCTGGCGTGGAGCCGCGAGCTGGAAGGAAACGAAGGAGCAAAACCATGAATGGACATTTCCGTAAACCCGCCTTGCCTGTGATCCTACTGGCATCCACCGTTTTGTTCTCGGGCTGCGCCACGCAGGGGACTCCGCCGCCATCCATCTCGTTGGATGGGCCGGTGCAGGCCCAGCCGCTGCCCGAGGCGCCGAAGCCCGTGGAGGTCGTGACCGTGCCCGAGGTGCTGGCACTGCCTGGACAGATGAAGCCGCTGGCCGGTGATGCCAAGGCCACACTGGAATCGCCCGACGAGAAGGTGCGCGTGACCCGTGCGAACACGGAGGCCCGTGTTGCGCCCACACGCGAGGGCTATGTGAACGCCATCCAGGTCTGGCCGTTCACTGATGGCGCGCTGTACCAGGTCTATGCGGCCGTGGGTCGCGTGACCGTGATCGCGCTCCAGCCGGGCGAGGAACTGGTGACGGTGGCTGCCGGTGACACGGTGCGCTGGATCGTGGGCGACACATCGAGCGGCAGCGGCGATGCGCTGCGCGTCAATGTGATGGTCAAGCCCATCCGCTCGGGCCTCAAGACCAATTTGGTCATCACGACCAGTCGGCGCACCTACCTGCTAGAACTGACTTCGACCGAGAAGACATGGATGGCTTCGGTGTCCTGGGAATACCCCAAGGACAGGATGCTGGCCCTGCAGCGCCAGGCACAAGCGGCCAGCGCCGCCGCGCCGGTCGATGCCGGGCTGTCGCTGGAGAAGATCCGTTTCCGCTACGCGGTCAGCGGCAGCAATCCGCCGTGGAAGCCGTTGCGGGCCTTTGACGATGGCGAGAAGGTCTATATCCAGTTTCCGGCGGGCATCGCTCAAGGCGAGCTACCGCCAATGTTCGTGATCGGCGCGCAAGGCGACGGACAACTGGTGAACTACCGCTTCCGCTCGCCGTACTACATCGTGGATCGGCTGTTTGGTGCGGCCGAGCTGCGCCTGGGTGGCGATAAGGGCGCCGTGGTGCGAATTGAGCGCACCGATGGCGTGGCACGGAGGAATTGAGCATGAGCCAAGACAACACCCCCGACCATGCCACTTCTCAGGGGGGCAAGGCGGCGCCCGAAGCGATGGCGTTGCGCGCCCAGCCGCGCCCGGTCACGCGCCTGAACCGGCGCACGCTGGCCATGCTCACCGGCGGCCTGTCGGTCGCCGTGCTCGGGGCCACGATCTGGGCCCTGCAGCCGCACCGGCGCGGCGCAGGCTGGCAGAACGAGCTGTACAACGTGGATCGGGTCTCAAAGTCCGAAGGGCTGGATGGGTTGCCGTCCGATTACTCGAAACTGCCGAAGGCGCCCGAGCTGGGGCCGCCGCTGCCGGGCGACCTGGGGCCGGCCATCGTGGCGGCGCAGCAGCCCACCTACATGCCGCCGGGACATGATCCCAACGACGCCTTGCGCAAGGAGGCCGAAGCGGCGGCGGCTTCGGCGGTGTTCTTCCGCTCGGGAAAGCCGGGCCAAGCCGCTGGCGCTGTCGCGCAGGCGGCGCCCGGAGCACCCGGCATGGCCAACGCCTTGGCAGGGTTCGATCCGCTGGCGGCCGGTCCGGCCTCGACGGCGGCCCAGCCCAGTGATCCCACCACCGTGCAGAACCGGCAAGACCAGAAAGAGGCGTTCCTGAAAGGCGGCTCCAAGGAGACTCGCAATTCCGGCAATCTCCAAATGCCAGCCTCGCCGTACCAGGTGATGGCCGGGACGGTGATCGCAGCGGCGCTGGTCACAGGCATCAAGTCCGACCTGCCGGGCGATGTGATCGCCACGGTGACGGAGCCGGTCTATGACACGGCTACGGGCAGGTTCCTGCTGATTCCGCAGGGCTCGCGCATTTTGGGCAAATACAACAGCCAGGTGAGCTTCGGGCAGAGCCGGGTGCAGATGGTGTGGAACCGGATCATCTTGCCAGACACATCCTCGCTGACGCTCGACAACCTTGTCGGCACCGATCCTGCGGGCTACGCAGGGTTGGAGGATGAAGTGGATCAGCATTGGGGCCGCATCTTTGCCGGGGCGGCGCTGACCACGCTGCTGGGTATCGGCGCCGAGTTGGCCGCGCCGGAGAATCGGCAGAACGGCAACCGCATCGTCATTGCCGGGCGCGATGGTCTGCAGGACAGTGTGAACCAAGTGGGGCAGGAGATGACCCGGCGCAACATGAACATCCAGCCGACGCTGACAGCGCGGCCGGGGTTGCCGGTGCGGATCATCGTGGCAAGGGATTTACAGGTTCGACCTTACCAGCCGCTCTTTCTTCAGCGTGGAGGTGCCCGATGAACATGGCCAGAAAACTCCGGCTTGGGCCGCTGCCATCGACCAGCAGCACCAAGCTGACATTCGCTTGTCCAGCCAGCCTGAAAATGGATCTAGACCGGTACGCCGCTCTTCATGCGCAGACCTATGGCGAAGCGGTCGATGCGGCCACGCTGATCCCGCACATGCTCGAAGCCTTCATGGCGGGGGATCGGGGATTCAAGCGGGGTGGCAAGGCCAAGGCCGTCGCCACCCCGAAGTCAGGATGACGATGCTCCGACATAGATTTAATGAAGAACGCGCGGCTCCAGGCCGTGCGTTCTTCGTTTGGGAAGCCGGTAATATGGGAGTTCAGGTCGGTTGCCGACGCTGCACTCCGTGTCCGATGTAGCGCGATCCGGCTTTCTCTCCCAACGCTCTCATGTGGCACCTAGCCCACACCGCCGAGGTGCCATCGGGTGGCACGATACAGAGCTAACTTGCTGTCTCGTATAAGGTTTCAGGCCAAATGGGATGCCTTGAAAATACTTGACACCGAACATTTTTTATTGCCCGCTCGGTTTGGCACGTACGTGTACCGCCGATCCCCCGCAATTGCCCGCCGTAGTCGTAATCGACAGAGGCCGCTCGGCATTTTCCACGGTTCAACCGACACGGGTTTCGCGGTTTTCGCGTCGTTCGTAGCAAGGTTTTAAGGTTTTAATAGGTTTACTGTATGTATACATAGTAGTAGTTAACAAAGGCAGTCCAATCCTGTGGATAACCACAGTTAACGCCTTGTAAACAGGAAGTTGCCCGAATGAGAACTGGATGGAAAGACAGCGGGTATCCCGAGAACAACTCGGAACAGTTTTCACCCCCTGTGGAAAGATTCGCGAGTTATCCCGATCCCATGCACATCCAGTCCGATAGGTTATCCAGAAAGTTATCCACAGGCGCCTAAATATTGTGCAACGGACCCCTGAAAACACGGTTTTGTGGATAATTTTGACGTTCTTACGTAGCGCAGCCGGTTCGCGGCTACAATCTCGCCACTCTTATTTGTGACCTACTGTGCGTGGTGTAAGAAGTGAATGACGTTGGTTTTGCTGGCGGTAACGAGCGAAATCGCCGGTACTGTCAAATCCTCCATTTCGCGTATCCCAAAGCTGTTGCCTGCGGATACGCCGATCCGTTCTTCCCCCACTTTTTTGAGGCACTTCGCCCCCGTCGTTTGGCGACCGTTGGTCGTGTTTCAAATAATTTGCGTCGTGTCCGAAATGCGGGACGAGCGGGGGGAGGCGTGCGCAACGCACCAGACTGAGTATGGAATGTCTCGAAAATCGAGATGTTTGATCACCCGTCACAGCGCTGACCCGAGACCGGCTAGCGGAATCGCTACGGTCTGCGAGCCATGACAGGTGCGGCTTTGGGGCGATGCGTGGCGATGATGCGGGGTGCGACGAGCTTGAAAAATCGGCCGAGCGTGACACCTGTTCAGCGGACGGTGTAATTCGCATGGGATGCGAAATATTTTTCCCGATACGACGCTTTGCATCGGGGGTGCGCAGGACACCAATATTTTGTAAACATCGTGAGTAGGATTTGGGAGATCAGTACAAGAACTGATACGCCAAAATGAAACTCAGAACACACAATGCAATGGTGGTGGGGCGGCATGTTCAACAGCGACTTGCCGTCGCGTATCGACACGGAAGTGGCTTAGGGTTTCCCCCGGGCGGGGCGCCAACATGGATGAAAGGCAATGATGAGACGTGTGATGCACCGCCTGTGAGTTTATTTGACAAGCTGTTTTACTGACGTATAGTTTTTAGAAATCCTAACGAAAATCATGGCTACTCCGACCCCACTAGATGAAGCGCTCTCCAAGCGCGTGACAGCAGGTTTGTTGCGCATGGGAACCGCGTTACGGAGCCACGCCTGGGAAGGCGCGGCAATGGCTGGATTGACGCCGACGCAGGGCGAGATTCTGACGCTCCTGCTCACGCGCGGCGTGCCGATGCGATTGGGCGAGATTGCGGAGGATGCCGCACTCACATCGGCCACGGTCAGCGAGGCCGTGAGCACCCTGGAGAACAAGGGCCTTGTCGAGAAGCGGCGCGACGCCAACGACGGCCGGGCGCTTGCCCTGCGGTTGACCGCGCGTGGCAAGACGGCGGCCAAAAAGGCGTCGCAATGGCCGAACTTCCTGAGCACGGCCTCCGAATCGCTCGGCGAGAAGGAATGCGCCCAACTTTACCGAACGCTGGTCAAGCTGATCTTCACGATGCAGGAGCGCGGCGACGTACCGCCGCAGCGCATGTGCCTGACGTGCAGTCACTTCGACGTTTCCGCACGAGGCAAAGGGCAATATCACTGCGATTACTTCAATGTGACGTATGACGACTCTCGTCTGCCCCTCGACTGCAACGCGCACGAGGACGCCGATATCGCCACGCAACGCAAGGTCTGGAAGCTATACAGCAAAGCCTGAGCAGTCGAGCGGCATTCGTCACGCACGGCCCGCACGAGCGAGGGGAGAACGTCATCCGGTAGCGGGTGACGTTTTTTTTCGTCACGGCTTGTCACGCACATGAGCGTCACGTGCCTGTACACTGCGCTTTTTTGCATCCACGAAACCTCGTCGCATAGAGATGGCAGCCAAGCGCAGAATCGAAGTCAGGAAGTCCGGCGTTCACGGTAAGGGGGTGTACGCGCTCAAGCGTCTCAAGAAGGGAGATCGCGTGATCGAGTACAAGGGCGAGATCATTTCGTGGCGCGAGGCTTTGCGCCGCCATCCCCACGATCCGGCACACCCGACGCACACCTTTTATTTCAGTCTGGAAGACGGCCGGTGCATCGATGGCAAGGTCGACGGCAACAACGCCCGCTGGATCAATCACGCATGCTCGCCCAACTGCGAAGCGCGAGAAGAGGGCGAGCAGGTCTATATCTACGCCATGCGCGACATCGAGCCCGGCGAAGAGCTTTTCTATGACTACGGGCTGGTGATCGACGCCCGCTACACTGCAAAACTCAAACGCGAGTACGCCTGCCACTGCGGCACCAAGGCGTGCCGAGGCACGCTGCTCGCGCCGAAGCGCTGAACGCGTCAGGCATCGGGCGTAACACTCGTGGCAGGCGTGTAGCGAAGGTGGGTGGGAGTTTGAGGAAGTTTGAGGAACGTGGGGCGGCATCGGTGCGGATCGGGCCGCCGCGCGTTCTGGCCGCGATACCGTCCGATGCACAGAGAAAAGGCTTGAATTCGGCTGCCTGGGCAGCGCGGCTGCGGGCCGGTCAGCTCGAGGCGCGATCGCCCGCGAACTGATCGATGGCCAGCGCCAGATCGACGTCGCGCTGGGTCAATCCGTCAGCGTCGTGTGTCGAGAGGGTGACGTCCACACGGTTGTAGACGTTGAACCACTCCGGATGATGGTTCATCTTCTCGGCTTTGAGCGCAACCTGCGCCATGAAGCCGAAGGCCTCGTTGAAATCGTGAAATATGAAGCTGCGTTGGATGGCGTCGCGTCCGACCACCTGGTGCCACTCGGGTAGCACTTCGGTCAGGCTCGCGCGTGCCTCGGATGAGAGTCGTGTTGTCATGACATTCCTTTCAAAGCGTTCAGTGCCAATCGGGCCGATGCGCGTCCACCGGCGCCAGCACGGCGTCAGTGATTGCTGCGTGCGGACTCAGGAGGGTTCTCGGCCAGGCCGAACGCAGCGCCCATGAAGCGGCAGGGTTGCCGATTCATTCAGCCTATTGTTTCACAGGCCGGCGTGACGTGTGTGTAAGCGCTGTCCCATAGCGCGAAGAGTGAATAGCGAATGCCAGTCGTCGATATGGGCAAGGGGCAGGGGGACTGGGGACAGGCCGCCGGCAATGGCAATCTTCCGGGGAAAACGACGCGACCCGGAGAGGCACCGGGCCGCAGGCTCACGCGGGCAACAGGATTTGCGTGTCTTCGGGGTGACGAACGTCGGCCTCGAATGCCTGCTGTTCGGCAAATGTCCTGAACAGCGCCGGCAGATCGGCGCGCATGGCGTCGAACAATTGGGCGAAGTCGTCGATCACGAAGTAGGTCTGCTGGAAAGTGTCGATGCGGTATTGCGTGCGCAGTACCCGTTCGAGCGAAAACCCCAGCCGATTCGGCTCGCGCGAGGTCAGGGAGAATTCTGTTTCGCCGCGGCTCGAGACGATCCCCGCGCCGTAGATGCGCAGGCCGTCGCCATCGCGCATCAGACCAAATTCGACCGTGTACCAGTACAGACGTGCAAGCAAGGGCAGCGCGCCGAGCGATTGCGCCACCTTGCCGGCTTCGCCGTAGGCCTGCATGAAGTCGGCGAACACCGGGTTCGCGAGCAGCGGCACGTGACCGAATACGTCGTGAAAGCAGTCGGGCTCCTGCAGGTAGTCGAGCTGATCGGGGCGGCGCATCCACCACGTGGCCGGGAAGCGGCGGTTGGCCAGATGGTCGAAGAACACGTCGTCCGGCACCAGTCCGGGCACGGCGACGACTTGCCAGCCGGTCGCCGCCATGAGCTTCTCGTTCAGATGCTCGAACTCGGGCACGCGACGCGCGTCCATGTCGAGGGCCCGAATGCCATCCATGAAGGCATCGCAGACGCGGCCCGGCAGCATCGCCGTCTGACGTTCATAGAGCTGCTGCCAGACCGCATGATCGACGGCGCCGTATTGGTCGACGGGCTGCTCGATCGTGAAGTCGGGCCGGGTCGTGAGACCGGCGGCGAATTGCTCCTGGAGCATGGCAGTAATGGACATGATACGAACGTCTCAATCAAGCGGTGACAATGATTGAAAGTGTAGTGCGCATGGCATGCGAAATGGGCGCATAATGCGCCTGTGGTGAAAGTCGTTTGCATAAATTTCGCATGGAAGTGCGATTTATTGCGGAGAATCTTCATGCTTGATCTGAACAGCTTCGATTTGGCCCTTCTGGACGCGTTGCAGCGGAACGGGCGTGAAACACATCACCAACTGGCCGAACACATTGCGCTCTCACCGTCGCAGATAGGCCGTCGCCTGCAACGGCTCGAAGCCGGAGGCGTTATCGAGGGGTATCGCGTGGTGCTGCGGCCCGAAGCATTGGGCCTGGCGGTGACGGCGTTCACGACATTGCGTCTGAAGCATCACGGCGATCATGTCATCGAGAAATTTCAGGCGGAAATCGATCTGCTGCCCGAAGTGCTCGAGTGCCATGCCGTCGTTGGTGAGGCCGATTACCTGCTGCGCATCGTCGTGCCGGATCTGAACGCGTTGTCGGCTTTCGTCATGAAGCGCTTGATGCAAGTGCCGGGCGTGGAGAATGTGCGCTCGAACATCGTGCTGAGCGCGTTCAAGCGCAGCAATGCGCTGCCGCTGCACTATCTGGCGAACCGGCAGTCTCCGCGCTGAACACGCGACGGCGTCACGTCGCCCGATTTCCCCAGATTTCCCCCACATCCTGCGAAGTGCCGGACGTGCTGGACTTGGCGGCACTTCACTGCGCGGGTGTGGTTCGGTTTGAACGATCGGTGGATTGGACTGCAATCCGGTCGCGCCGTCGTCATTCCGATGCCCACGCTCACGTCGACTCAGTCGGCGGGCATCAGCCAGGGCTTCACGTAACGTCCATAGATGAGCGACTGAATCAGTGCGACGGTAGAGCCGATCAACACTTCAATCACGCGCAGCATGGCGAGGCTGAGCTCTTCATGCAGGCCTTGTCCCTGTCCGCTCAATGCTGCCGACATCAGAATCACGACCGTGGCCGGACCCAGACGCCAGTTCGCAGGATAGTTCTGCACCAGCATGGCAGCCAGTGTGGCGAGGGTGATGCCCACGAGCATCGCTGCCAGACCCGGCCCCATGATCAATAAGACGATACAGGCCACGACCGCCCCCGTAATCGTGTTGATCGAGCGCGCCTTGAAGTTGCTGCGCGCCTGCAGCGGGTCGGGTTCGGTCACGATGATGAGCGAAATCATCGCCCAGTAAGGCTCTGGAAAACCCGCAGCGCGCAGGCCGAACCAGACAATCAGCGAGCCGCTGAGAATCTTGACCAGATACACCAGCGCGTTCTTCTTGGGATGGAGAAAGGCGAGGGACATGAAACGCTCACGTTGCCAACACGGTAAGTTGTCAGTGTGACATAGGCGGCTTCGCGGACCTAACATAGACGATTCCAACCTGGCGGGGCGGGCAATCCGAAATATTGACCCTCTTCGTGCGTCTCGTAGGAAATGGTTCGAAATGCCAAGGACTGCGGGTTAGAATCGCCTCACTGGAACCCGGGAGGAGTCAGGCATGCAAAGCCGAGCGCAACGTGTCTGGCCGGCCGCGCCGTTGGCGTGGGTGGCACTGTTTCTTGGCGTGGTCGTGGCAACGCCTGCGCAAGCATCGCGCGTCGTCAGTGTCAGCCCGCAGGGTGAAGTCGCGAGCGTGGATCAGGTGGTCGTCAAGTTTGACGAAGCCATGGTGCCGGCGGGCGATCCGCGGGCGCCGGCACCCGCCACCGTGAGATGCGCCGACGCGTCGCTCACTGGCGACGGTCACTGGCTTGAACCGAAGATCTGGGTGTACGACTTCAAGGCATCGTTGCCACCGGGCGCGAAGTGTTCGGTCGAGATGCGGAGCGGGTTGTCTGCCGTTTCGGGCACAGTCTTGTCGGGCATTTCACGTTACGCATTCAACACGGGCGGCCCGGCCGTCTCGACCATCCGTCCGTCGTACGGTCTCATCGACGAAAACCAGATATTTATTCTGACGCTCAATGGCGCGGCGCTTCCGGCGACGGTGCGTGAGAATGCCTGGTGCGAGACGGAAAGTGTGGGCGAGCGCATTGGTGTGAAGTGGATCGACGGCGACACGCGCGCGGCGTTGCTCAAGCGCTTCAACCTCGACAAGCAGGCGGCGCGTGTCGTGATGCTGCAATGCAACCGCACGCTCGCCGCCGGTGCCAAGATGCATCTCGTGTGGGGGGCCGGCATTACTACGCCGTCGGGGGTGCCGACGAAGCAGGCGCGGCGCTTTGAATATGAAGTGCGCGAGGCGTTTACCGCCAGCTTCAGTTGCGAGCGTGAGAATGCGAACGCGCCCTGCACGCCACTGCGACCGCTGCGGCTGACGTTCAACTCACCGGTCGCCCGCGACGTGGCGGCCCGAATTCGCGTGCAAGGTGCGGGGGCCGAACGCTCGCCGAAGTTCAGCGATTCGGATCGCACCTCCAGTGTGAGCGACGTCACCTTCGACGCGCCATTCCCGGAGCGGGCCGAGTTGACCATTTCGCTCCCGAAGGGATTTACGGACGATAGCGGTCGGTCGCTCGACAATGCCAGTGAATTTCCTCTGAAGACGAAGACGGCAACGATGCCGCCGCTGGCCAAGTTCGCGGCGGCGCCGTTCGGTATCGTGGAGCGCTTTGCCGAGCCCGGTATGCCGCCAATGCTGCCGGTCACGCTGCGCAAGGTCGAGCCGGCGCTGCAGATCAACGGGCTGGGTGTGGCGGGCGAAGCCGCCAAGGGGGGCGAGAATGGCCGCACCTTGCAGTTGCGCGTGGATGACGATGCCGAGGTCATGACCTGGCTGTCGCGTGTTCGTCGTTTTGACGAAACGACGATGACCCGAAAGGAGATCGCACAGGAAATGCCGTCGATTCTGACGTCGCCTGCGGCGCAAGCGGCGTTTGGGCCGAATGCGGCAGTGATCGTCGAGAACAAGGTCGCGCGTTATGACACGCGCAGCCTGTCGTTGCTATCCGGGTTGCAAGGTGTTCAGGCGTTGACCCTGCCCGTGCCCAAGGGGAACGATCCGCGCCCGTTTGAAGTGGTCGGCATTCCGTTCCAGAAGCCCGGCTTCTATGTCGTGGAGCTGGCGTCGCCGTCGCTCGGCGCGGCGTTGCTTGGCAAGTCGTTGCCAATGTATGTGCGTACCACCGTGCTCGTCACCAATCTTGGTGTGCATTTCAAGATGGGCCGCGAGAATGCCGTG
The DNA here is from genome assembly GCF_041919235.1 of Pandoraea sp. Taxonomy (NCBI): domain Bacteria; kingdom Pseudomonadati; phylum Pseudomonadota; class Betaproteobacteria; order Burkholderiales; family Burkholderiaceae; genus Pandoraea; species Pandoraea sp. Next base: position 46,049 of record NZ_JAYRUC010000014.1, on the reverse strand, counting down.
GCGTGGGTGACAACGCTCGACAAAGGGCAACCGGTACCCAATGCAAAGGTGCGGGTGCTCGATTGCGACGGCAGTGAAGTGGCGAGCGCGGTGACGGACAAGACGGGCGTGGCGAAGATCGATAAGTCGCTTGAGCAGGACCGCTATTGCGAGCGCACGATGCGTTCGGGGTATTTTGTAGTCGCCAGGACACAGGGAAGCGATCCCGATATGGCGTTTGTGTCGTCCGACTGGGATCGCGGCATCGAGCCGTGGCGTTTCCATGTGCCGACCGATGGCGGCAACAGTCCGACCGTGCGCGCGCAGACGGTTTTCGACCGCGTGCTGTTCCGTGTCGGCGAGACGGTATCGATGAAGCACTTCATCCGCCAGGAAACGATGCAGGGGCTGGCGCTGCCCGCGAGTCTGCCGTCGCAACTCACGATCACGCATGAAGGGTCCGGACAGACCTACACACAGCCCATTGCGTGGCGTAACGGACGGCTTGCCGAGAGCACGTTCCAGATTCCGCAGGGCGCGAAGCTGGGCGAGTACGCGGTGACACTCGATTACACGGATGCCGATTCGCGTCCGAAGTCCTATCCAGCGTCGCTCGACGCGGGCCATTTCCGGGTGGATGCCTTCCGTCTGCCAGTCCTGGCCGGATCGATTGGCGTGCGCGATGCGGTGAAGTCGCCGCTCATCAACAAGACGGAAGCCCCGGTCAACGTCCAGGTGAACTATGTGGCGGGTGGTCCAGCGGGCAATCTGGCGGTGCGTGTCTCTGCGTTGTTGCGCGTGCGCGATCTGACATTCGACGGATATGACGATTTCAGCTTCACGCCGTACCGTCCGCCGTCGGCGCAGTCGGGGGCTGATGACAATGATCAGGAAAATGACGAGGGTTCGGCATCGAGCGATCAGAAGTTGGTGGCCGACAAGCAACGTCTCGTGCTTGATCGAAACGGCGCTGGAAGTCTGACGCTCAAGGACCTTCCGAAGGTCGAGCGGCCGAGCGACCTGGTGCTCGAAGCGAGTTTTTCGGACCCGAACGGCGAGATTCAGACGCTTCGCGGCAATGCGACGCTGTGGCCCGCCAATTTGATCACCGGCGTGCGCAGCGAAAGCTGGGTGTCGATCACGAACAAGTTGCCCGTGAAGGCGCTTGCGCTCGATCTGCAGGGCAAGCCGAAGGCCGGGGTGGCGATGGCGGTGCGCGCAGAAGCACGAATCACGACCAGCAGCCGTAAGCGCATGGTGGGTGGCTTTTACGCCTACGACAACCGCACCGAGGTCAAGGACCTGGGAACGGTGTGCAGTGGCAAGACGGACGCGCGTGGTCTGTTGTCATGCGACGTGTCGCTCTCGCAACCGGGCGAAATAACGCTCGTTGCACAGGCGAAAGACGACACGGGCAATCTGAGCACGTCGACGACGAGTGTTTGGGTGACGGGACGCGGCGAGGTCTGGTTTGGCGGCGACAATACCGACCGCATGGACGTACTGCCGGAGCGCCGCGCCTATGAGCCGGGCGAGACGGCCAAGCTGCAGGTGCGCATGCCTTTTCGCGAGGCGACGGCACTCGTGGCGATTGAGCGCGAAGGCGTGATGGAGACGCGCACGATGGAGATCTCCGGCAAGGACCCGAGCATTTCGCTGAAGGTCGATCCGTCGTGGGGGCCCAATGTCTACGTGTCGGTGCTCGCCGTGCGTGGGCGAATCCATGAAGTGCCCTGGTACTCATTCTTCCAATGGGGTTGGAAGCAGCCGCTGGAATGGTTCAGGGCCTTTTGGTACGAGGGGCGGGAGTACCAGGCCCCGACCGGATTGGTGGACCTGGGCAAGCCGGCCTATCGCTTCGGCTTGGCCGAACTGCGTGTGGGCACCGCAGGGCAGCGACTGGGCGTAACGGTGAAGCCGGATGCGCCGACCTACCCGGTGCGAGGCCATGCCAAAGTGCATATCAAGGTCACGCAGCCCGACGGCAAACCCGTTGCCGCCGGATCGGAGGTCGCTGTCGCGGCGGTGGACGAGGCACTGCTCGAGCTGGCACCTAACACCAGTTGGAATCTGCTCGATGCCATGTGGCAACGTCGCAGCTATAGCGTGACGACCGCCACGGCGCAGATGGAGATCATCGGGCGCCGGCATTACGGTCGCAAGGCGGTACCCGCGGGCGGTGGCGGCGGCAAGAGCCCGACGCGCGAGCTGTTCGACACGCTCTTGCTCTGGCAGCCGCGCGTCGTGCTCGACGCCAAGGGCGAGGCGAGTGTGGACGTGCCGCTCAACGACTCGTTGTCCAGTTTCCGCATTGTGGCGATTGCCGATGACGGCAAGCCAGGCGCGCAGGCGCTTGGCTGGTTCGGCACCGGGACCGCGACGATTCGCACCACGCAGGATCTGCAATTGATCTCCGGATTGCCGCCACTGGTCCGCGAAGGCGACAACTATCGTGCCCAGTTCACCGTTCGCAACACAACGCAACATGCCATGCAGGTGCAATTGACCGCACGCGCGACCCAATTGACCCTGGCGCCGCAACGCATTGACGTGCCGGCCGGCGAATCGCGCGAAGTGGCGTGGAACGTGAGCGCGCCTGCCGGACTGGCGGATACGCGTGTGCAACGTGTGCTGTGGGAGGTCAGTGCGCAGGCCCCGGCGACCGGAGGTGCGCCAGCGGCAAGCGACACGATCAAGGTGGGACAGGATATCCGGCCATCGCTGCCCGCGAGCGTTCAGCAGTCGGTGCTCATGCAAGTCGAAGGCAGTCTCACGCTGCCTATGGCGCCGCCCGCAGGCGCCGTGTCCGATAGCACCGGAAAGTTGCGGGGTGAGGTTCGCGTTAGCCTGCAACCGCGTCTGTCACAGGGGCTGCCGGGCGTGAAGCGCTGGTTCGAGCTGTATCCATACGCGTGTCTGGAGCAGCAGGCGTCGAAGGCGCTTGGCCTGAGAGACGTCGCGCAATGGAAGCGGGTGACCGGTATGCTGCCGTCGTATCTCGATGAAGATGGGCTGGCCAGCTATTTTCCGCCGCAAGAAGGCTTCGCCAATCAAGGCAGCGATACCCTCACCGCCTATCTGCTGGCCGTGAGTAGCGAAGCGAAAGCGCTCGACCCGGCCTATGGCCTGCCCGACGACGCGCTGGCTCGCATGGAAGACGGTTTGACGGCATTCGTCGACGGGCGTTTGACGCGCCGCTTCTGGGCACCGCGTGATGACCTGACGCTGCGCAAGCTCGCCGCGATCGAGGCGTTGTCTCGGTATGGCCGGGCAAACGCGCGTATGTTGAGCGCACTCACCATCGCACCGAACGACTGGCCAACGTCGGCAGTCATCGACTGGTACGCGATTCTGCAACGACTGCCCGACATCCCACAGCGCGTCGAGCGGATGGCGCAGGCCGACCAGATCCTGCGGGCACGTCTGTCGTATCAGGGCACACGCGTGGGCTTCTCGACGCAGGCAAGCGACGGGCTTTGGTGGCTGATGGTCGGGCCGGAGACCAACGCAGCGCGGCTGGCATTGCTGATGAACGCGAACCCGGCGTGGAAAGACGAGATGCCGCGTCTCGTGATCGGGCTGCTGGGGCTGCAATCGCGCGGGGCCTGGTCGACGACCACGGCGAACGTCTGGGGCGGCTTGGCCGTGGATCGATTCTCGGCACGCTTCGAGCGCGACACACCGTCGGGACAAACCGCCATTCAGTGGCAGCGCGACAACCAGACGAGCGGCGGTGTGCAAATCGTCGACTGGGACAAGCTCAAGGCAGGCACCGTACCGCCAGCGGTCTCGCTGCCGTGGCTGAGCAATGCGATCGCCGGAACGGACAGCGCGCGCGATGTGTTGCGTCTTGAGCAGACGGGGGCGGGCAAGCCGTGGGCGACGATCCAGAGCCTGGCCGCCGTACCACTCAAGGCCCCGTTCTCGGCCGGCTATCGTGTGACGCGCAGCGTTCAGGTGCAGGACGCCGCAGATCGCTCGGGTGACAGCTTCGTGCGCGGTGCGGTGTTGCGTGTGCGTCTCGACATCGACGCGCAGGCGGACATGCGCTGGGTCGTGGTGAGCGATCCGCTGCCGGGCGGTGCGACGGTGCTTGGGGGCGGGCTTGGTCGCGACTCCGTCATTGCCACACAGGGCGAAAAGCGCGAAGGTGCCATGCCAGCGTTCGAGGAAAGGGCGCAAGACGCTTACCGTGCCTATTACGACTATCTGCCCAAGGGGCAGCATCGCATTGAATATACGGTGCGTCTGAACAACGTCGGCAAGTTCGCGACGCCGCCAACGCGCGTCGAAGCGATGTACGAACCTGCGATGTACGGTGAGACGCCGAACGCGCCGGTGCAAGTGGTGCCGGCAAAGCAATGACGAACGGAGGACGAGCCGTCATGACGTCGAACTTCTTTGCGCCGGCGGCGGCGCTGCCCCCGGAGGTGCGCCGCTTCTGGTGGCTGGCCGCCGTTGCGAGCGCAGCCTATGCACTGGCGTTGCGCGGCGCGCCCTATGCCGATCAGCCCGTCGCGAAAGCCTTGATGTGTGCATTGCTGCTGTTCGCGGCCTTGTATCACCGGGTGCCTCGTGAGCGGGTGTGGTTGTGCGCCGCGCTGATCTTTTCGGGGGTGGGCGATGTTCTGCTCGCCTCGCCGACGGTGGCGCAAGGCTTCGTGCTGGGACTGGGGGCATTCCTGCTGGCCCATCTCGCCTATTTCATGCTGTTCTGGCGCTTGCGGCGTCGATGGGCGCAAGTGCCCGGCTGGCATCGCGTTGCGATCGTGCTGGTGTGGGTGGCGGGCGCGCTCGCCTATGCGATGTACTGGCCTGGAATGGGCGAACTCAAGGCGCCAGTGGCGTGTTACGTGATTGTGCTGGCCATGATGGCCTCGGCGGCGCTGCTGGCCGATCTGCCCGGCGAATGGGCCCCGGTCGGCGCGCTGCTCTTCACCGTTTCCGACGCCCTCATCGGTACTACGCGTTTCGTTGGTGCCATTCCGGCGCAAGAGTACGCCATCTGGATTTTCTACGCGCTCGCACAATTGCTGCTCGCGGCCGGCATCATGGCGATGCGCACGCCGCCTATCGCACAAGCGGCTGAGGAGCATGCGCGTCGTGTCTGAACATCGTTGTTGGGCCGCCGTCCGTCACGTGGGGCTGAGCGTTACGCTCATGCTCGGATTGCTTCAGGCACCTGCGCCTGCGTACGCGGTGCCATCGTTTGACGAAGTGCGTCAGGACTGGCGCGCGTCGGACTGGATTCTGCTGGATCGCCATGGCGAGCCCCTGCAGCGCCTGCGGGCCGACATGAACGCGCAACGCGGCGACTGGGTAACGCTCGCCGACGTCTCGCCCGCCTTTCGTGAGGCGCTGATCGTTTCCGAAGACAAGCGCTTCTACGAGCACAGCGGTGTGGACTGGCGTGGCGTGGCCGCCGCCGCATGGGGCAATCTTTGGCACACGCGCACACGCGGTGCGTCCACGCTGACAATGCAGTTGGCAGGTCTGCTCGACGACGCCCTGCGCCCGAGCGCCCGCAATCGCTCCGTGGCGCAGAAGATCGGTCAGGCGGCCACGGCATTGTGGCTGGAGCAGCGTTGGCGCAAGGACCAGATTCTCGAGGCGTATCTGAACCTCGTGCCGTTTCGCGGCGAACTCGTTGGCCTCTCGGCCGTGTCGCAGACGCTTTTCGGCAAGTTGCCCATCGGACTCGACGCCCGCGAGTCGGCGCTGGCCGTCGCGTTGCTGCGCGCACCGAACGCGCCCGCCGCGCGTGTCGCACAGCGCGCTTGCCGCATCCTGCGCGACCTGGGGCAGGCGGCTGACTGCAACGGCCTCGACGGCTACGCACAACTCGTGTTTCTGCGACCCGCAAGTGTGATGACGACGCGCGACGCCGTCAATCTGGCGCCCCACTTCGCGCGGCGCGTCTTCAGCGAGAGTCGTCCGCCAGCGGGCACGCGAATTACCAGCACGCTGGATGCGAATCTCCAGCGCATGGCCGTCACCACGCTGCAGCAGACGCTGCGCGAACTGGGCACGCCTGGACGTTCACGCAACGTGCAGGACGGGGCCGTCGTCGTCATCGACAACGCGAGCGGAGACATTCTTGCGTGGGTCGGTTCGTCGGGTGCGTTGTCGTCCGCGGCGCAGGTCGATGGCGTCACGTCATTGCGACAGGCGGGCTCCACACTCAAGCCGTTCCTCTATGCACAGGCGATCGCCGAGCGGCGGGTGACCGCTGCGTCGCTGCTTGACGATTCACCCATCGATTTGCCCACGGGCGGAGGTCTCTACATTCCGCAGAATTACGATCATCATTTCAAGGGATGGGTCAGTGCGCGCACGGCGCTGGGCTCGTCGCTCAACGTGCCGGCCGTGCGCACGCTCGTGATGGTCACGCCGCGCCGGTTCGCTCAAACGCTCGTCTCGCTCGGCCTGCCGCTCACCCAAAGCGGCGACTTCTACGGCTACAGCCTCGCCCTCGGCAGCGCCGATGTCACATTGCTCTCGCTGACGAATGCCTATCGCGCGCTGGCCAATGGGGGGATCGCCAGCGGCGTGAACGAGCGCATGCCTGACACGGCACGCACGCGTGGGGCCGACAAACCGCGCGGGAATGCACGTGAGGTTACGCACACGACGGTCTTCTCGCCACAGGTGAGTTTCATCGTGTCGGACATGATCGCCGACCGGCAGGCGCGCACGCGCACCTTCGGCCTCGACAGCCCGCTCGCCACACGTTACTGGACCGCCGTGAAGACCGGTACCAGCAAGGACATGCGCGACAACTGGGCCGTGGGGTATTCGCGCCGCTATACGGTCGGCGTCTGGGTGGGCAACGCCGACGGTGCGCCAATGTGGGACGTCTCGGGCGTGTCGGGCGCCGCGCCGATCTGGCATCGGCTCATGGACTATCTGCATCGTCGCACGGCGAGCCTGCCGCCCGCTGCACCGCCGGGACTTGAGCATGTTGCGGTGCGGTATGCCGAGCACGTTGAACCTGCGCGTGACGAGTGGTTTCTTCCTGGAACGTCGCAACCCACGATTGCACTGTCAGCGCTCGCAACCAAAGCGCCTGGCGGACCGCTCTGGCGGATTGCGGGGCCGACCGACGGCACCATCGTTGCGCTCGACCCGGACATTCCGCCCGCAAACCAGCGGCTCTGGTTCCAGGTGGGTGCAGCGTGGCCCAAAGGTGCAGCGTGGCGACTCGACGGCAAGCCGCTTGCGGGCCGTGGGCGCGTGGGGTGGCTGCCGTGGCCAGGGCGCCATACGCTTGAACTCGTCGACGCCGCTGGCGCCGTGCGTGACAGTGTTCGCTTCGAGGTGCGCGGTGCCACACTCACCGACGACAAACGCATGCGCAGTGCGCGTCGCTGAGCGCATGTGCGCAACGTTGTCGCGCATTGCCACGATTAATTTTTGACGAGGGGGACGCGTTCACGCGATGCGCGCTACACTGAAATCAGACTTGGCAAAGCGTGACGCGATGTGACGGCGGCGAGTGCGACCCCTGCCGGCAACGACGCACGCCCCCGAAGCGGAGACCTATCGATGATCACGCTGGACGCGCGCCAAACCGCGCAATTGTTGCCGTATCCCCAGTTGGCCGACGGGATTGAGGCCATGCTCATGGAAATGCGCTCGGGTACTGCGCGCGCGCCCGAGCGTCTGCATTTCGCGCTGACCGAGCCAGAGCGCGGTCGCCGTGGCGGCGTGCTGCTGGTGATGCCGGCGGCCAATCGCGATGTCGCGATGACCAAGCACATCACGGTTCATCCCGAGAATTGCCGTGTGGGAAAACCGTCCATCATCGGCGAGGTGATGGTATTCGATCCGCATACGGGCGAGCGACTGATGTTGCTCGACGGGCCCACCGTGACCGGTCGACGCACGGCAGCCGTGACGCTGTTCGCTGCCCGAAAATTTGCACCGCGCCCGAAGGGACCCGTACTGATCGTCGGCGCAGGGGTGCAGGCGAGGGCGCATCTCGAGGCCTTTGCTGCAGGAATGGGCACGCGTCATTTCATGATCTTCTCGCGCAGCGCCGAACGTGCGCACGCGCTCGCGGATCACGCGGCGACACTCGGTGTGGAAGCGACCGTGGTCGATGCCGTTGAACCGATGCTCAATACCGTGAGCATCGTGATTGCGGCGACGACCAGCAACGAGCCTGTGCTGCCCGATAGCGACGTGCTGCGCTGGCGCGATGACATCTTCGTGGCAGGTGTTGGCGCGTTCCGACCGGATATGCGCGAGCTGCCACCACAGTTGTGCCGCGACGCCGCCGTGCGAGGCACGCTGGTCGTCGACACGTGGGAGGTCAAACACGAAGCCGGCGACCTGCTGCACGCAGGTATCGACTGGGGGCGTGCTGCACCGTTGCTCGACGCGATCATCACCCCCGATCGCTTCCGTTCGAGCGGCCCGGTGCTGTTCAAGAGCGTGGGCTACGCGCTATGGGATCTCGCCGCCGTGCTGTGCGCGCGCGCCAATCTCGCAAGGGACGGTGTGCCCGCCGAGTGAGATGTCGACCGGTGCGATAACCAGACACGGCGAGACATTGCGAACCGCTGCGAAACATTGCGGAACATTGCGAAGCATTGCGGAACACGGATCGCGTCGAGACATGGCCGGTATCGCGGGATCAGGCGGGCAGCGCAAACGGCACGCCCGCCGATGTCCCCTTGCGTCCTGCGGCATCGGTCGACGTGTCCGGCGTAATCACATGCACCGGCAAGCCGAGCGTCGTTTCGATGAGGTCGGCGCGCATCACGTCGCGGGGTGTGCCGGTCGCGAGAATGCGGCCGTTCGCGAGCAGCGCCATGCGGTCCGCGTGACGCGCCGCCAGGTTGACATCGTGCACGATGGCCATCGCGCCGAAGCCCCACGACTTGGCGAGCGCACGCGTGAGCGAGAGCAGGTGATGCTGATGGGCGAGGTCGAGCGCTGCGGTCGGTTCGTCGAGCAGCAGATAGCGCGGCACCGATGGCACGGGTGCGCCGTCGTCGGGCCATAGCTGCGCGAGTACGCGTGCAAACTGCACGCGCGCCCATTCGCCGCCTGACAGGGTCATCACGTCTCGATGCAGCAATGGCAGCGCGCCGGCGCGTTCCAGCGCAAGGGCCGCGATCTCCGTATCGCGGGGGGGCGTTTTGCCGGCGTTGCCAAGTCGGCGTGGTCTCGGGAACGGCAAGCGACCCATCGTCACGATTTCCAATGCGCTGAACGGGAACGACAACTGCGCGGTTTGCGGCAGTACGGCGCGCAGGCGGGCCAGTGCCGCCGCGGTGTAGTGCGAGAGCGGCGTGCCGTTGAGCGTGAGTGCGCCGCTCATGTGCGTGCGCGGCGGCAGTGGCTCGCCGGCCAGCGCCTTGAGCAAGGTGCTCTTGCCCGCACCGTTTCGGCCGAGCAGTACGAGCAGCTCGCCGGGGCGGATGTCGAGCGACAATCCGCGGAGCACCGGCGAATCGGTGTGAGCAATCGTGAGGTCGTGTGCACTGAGCATGGCAATATCCTGTGTCGTCGGTTCGGATGTGTCATTCGTCATAGGCCGAACTGACCGCGACGCCGCCACAGCAGCGCGAGGAAGAACGGCGCGCCGAGCAGTGCCGTGAGAATGCCGAGCGGCAGTTCTGCAGGCGCCACCGAAGTGCGGGCGACGAGGTCGGCAAGCAACGTCAGGATCGCACCGAAGAGGGCCGCCGCCGGCAGCACGGCACGCGGGTCCGGGCCGACCAACAGCCGCACGATATGGGGCGCAATCAGGCCGATGAAGCCGATCATGCCGCTCGACGCGACAAGCGCGCCAACGCAAAGCGCGCAAGCGATCATCACGCGACGCTTGACCGACTGCACGGCAACACCGAGATGCAACGCCTCCGCCTCCCCCAGCAGCAACGCGCTCAGTGAGCGGCACTGCGTGGCGAGTGCGACGATACCCAGTGCCACGGGCCACACGATGACGGCGAGCATCGGCCATTGGGCGCCGCCGAGACTGCCGAGCGTCCAGAACGTGAGCGTGCGCAATTGCGTATCGTTGGCGAGGTACGTCAGCAAGCCGATGGCCGCACCCGAGACGGCATTGATCGCAATGCCGGCGAGCAGCAGCAAGGGCAGGGCGAGACGCCCGCGTCCCGCCGCCAGCCGGTAGACGAGCGTCGTGACGCCGAGCGCACCGGCGAACGCCGCCACGGGCAGCAGCCACAGGCCGAGCGACGCCGGCAATACGACGCCGCCCAACACGATGACACCGGCCGCGCCCAGCGCAGCCCCGCTGGACACGCCGATCAGACCGGGGTCGGCGAGCGGATTGCGAAAGAGCGCCTGCAATGCGGCGCCTGCCGCACCGAAGCCCGCACCGACCAGTACGCCGAGCACGATGCGCGGCAGGCGGATTTGCAACATGACGTTGCGCGTCTGGTCCTGAGCGAAGTCGCCCGTGGCGCCGCGGAACAGCACCGCAATGGCCTCGCCGGGCGCAATGCGATAGGCCCCCCCGCATAGTGCCGCGAGCACGGCGACGGCGAGCAGTCCCGCGAGGCCCGTCATGACGAGCCACTGCGGCGGGCGTCGTCGCGTTGCACCGGTGTGACCGAATGCAGCGGTCGTGGCCGAGGCGCCTGCCGCCTCCGACGGGCGGGACGGCAACGACTTCGGAATCGGGGGAGCGGCTGATAGGTCTTGGTTCATTGACTGATGACGAATGTCAGAATGGCCCGGGCGGTTGCAACGTCGAGCAGCGCCGCGTAATGCGTTCGCGCGCGTTCACACGCGTTCACACGCGTTCAAGCGGCGTGCACGCGCTGTGCGAGATCGGCCACCGCTTGGGGCAGACGCGGACCGAAGCCGAGTAGATACAAGGCGTCGAAGCTCACGACGCGTTTGGCGCGCCCGGCGGGCGTGTTGGCGAGCCCCGGTTGGGCGAGAAGGGTGAGCGCAGGATCGGCGGGCGACGGACCGGTGGTGGTCGTAAGCAGCACGTCGGGCTGGGCGGCGACCGCCGCTTCGGCCGTGAGCGGGCGGTAGCCGGTGAAGCCGCGCAGCGCGTTCGTTGCCCCGGCGTAGGCGAGCACGGCGTCGGCCGCCGTGTCTTGCCCTGCGACCATCACCTGATTGCCCGTATGGCCGAGGATGAACAGCACGCGCGGCCGACGTTGAAGGCCATACCGTTGTTCGATCTGGTCGCGAACGCGCTGCCAGTCCGACATGAAGCGGCCCGCCACGCGGGCGCCGTCGTCATCGACGCGCAGGGCGGCCGCGACTTCGTGAATATGCTCGCGCACCCGCTCGACTGTGTAGCCATGGGTGAAGCGCTTGACGGGAACGCCGGCTGCCGCGATTTGCGAGAGCACTGTGGGCGGACCCGCTTCCGCGCCGGCCAGCAGCAGGTCGGGGTGCAGCGAGAGCACGCCTTCGGCAGACAGGGTGCGCAAATAGCCGATCTTGGGCAACTGTGTGGCTGCGGCCGGATACAGGCTGGTCAGATCGTTGGCGATCATGCGACGCTGCGCCCCGAGAGCGTAGACGATTTCGGTGAGCGCGCCGCCGGCGACCACCACGCGCACCGGCCCGTCCTTGCCCAGTGTGGCGGGCAGATCGGACGATGCCGTGCTCGCCAGCGACGTCGGCACCCGCGTGCCGAGCCAGATCCCGGCCGACAGCGCCACGCCCTTGCTCAGCAGCGCGCGACGCGAGACGCCGCGCGCGTCGAATGGCGCGTTCACGCCGAGGCCTCCGTGACCCCCTGGGCGCCGGTCGCATGCGCCACGCGCACGAGCGCCTCGCGCCAATCTTCACGCTCGGGCTGGCCCGGCTTGCGCTCGCCGAAGCACATGGCGATCACCATGCCCGAGGCATCGAGCAACTCCAGCGACGAGACGATGCCGTCGGACGTCGGCTTGCGCACGATCCACGCCGTGTCGACGAGGTCTTCGCGCAGATGAAGATTGAAGCCCGGATCGAGCACGTTGACCCATGGACCCATCACGCGAATGTTTTTCACCGGGCCGGTGTGGATCTGAATCATGCCCGCGTTGCCGACGAACACCATGATCGGCAGATCGGTGCTGGCGGCATCTTCGAGCAGCGTACGGACCGACGCCGCAGACACCTGTTGTGCATGGCCGTCGGGTGCGAGGCGCAAGGCCTGGGCGCGCGACACACCGTGACGCTTGAGCATGTCGAAGAACTGGTGAGTGTCGGACATGGCCAGCCAGTCGCGCTGGAAGGCGGCCGCGTCGATGCCGGCATCGGGCGTTTCGGCCTTCGGGGCGTCAGCGGCGGCCACATGCTGGCCGGGCGTCTGATCGTCGGCGCGGAAGCGGGCGACAAGGGTCTCATACGCGGCCAGATCGCTGTGCGTGCGCAGGAACATCTTGTGCACGGCTGTGCCGGCCTTGTCGAAGAATTGGAGCGAACGGCGCGGGCCGTTTTCCGCAGGGGTTTCGACGGCGTATCCGTACGCCCATTGGTGATAGAAGATGCGCAGGTCGAGATCCTTGCCGAGCCCGAGGCCAATCGTGCCGGAATGCGAGAGCGTCTCGTACTGGCCGTCCTTCTCGTGAACGGCAGCGTTGTTGCGCGTGAGCGCCATCACGCGTCCCAGCGCGGGCAGCGCTTCGACGATCTCGATGAACTCGGGGCGCAGACGCACGACGTGTTTGCCAACGAAGGCCGCGACCGTCTCGCCCTCGGAGACGCCCAGTGCGGCGGCGGCGTCGCGATCACGCAGGTTCTGTTCGGTCTTCACCCGGTGGAATTCACTGCGCAAGCGAGCGACGTCGGCAGGCGCCGGAAATGCCGGGCGGGCGGCGGGGGTAGCGGTTTTGGCGTTCATCATGCGATTTCCTTTGTAGCGTTTTGATTGGCGATGGCTGGCAGGCTGGCATGTGCCGGTGGGCGTCGGGCACGCCCAGGGTTGGCGCACCCGTGCAGGTCTGACAATCGATCCGGGGGATCAGTACTGAAGCTTCAGGCTCACGGCCACGCTGCGGCCGGGCGCCGAATACGCGTCCTTGATCGTCGAGTTTTCGGCGAGGTTGCGCACGTCCGACCAGTTCCAGTACTTGCGGTCGAACACGTTGTAGATTCCGGCGTAGACGGTCGCGGACTTATTGATGCGGTAGCCGCCCGACAGATCGAGCACGACCGACGACGGCGGCGCCCAGCAGTTCTGGTTCTGCTGCGTGCCGGCGGTGCAGGTCTTCGCAATCTGGCTCCGCGATTTGGCGGCCTGGAACAAAAGGTCGGCTTGCGCAAACCAGGTGCTGTTCGGCTCGTAGCGCACCCCCAGCACCATCGAGAACGGGTTGACGGTATTGAGCGGCTGGCTGGCGGCACCGTTGTCTTCGGTGGTGCCATGTGTGTACGCCATGGCGGTTCGCAGCGTCAGCCCGCCCTTGAGGGCCCACGTGGCGCGGCCTTCCCAGCCCTGAATACGGGCCTGGCTGAAGTTCACGAACTGATAGATGAGCGGATCGTTCGGACGGCCTGAGCCGCTGATGTTGCGCTGCGAGATGAAGTTGCGATAGTTGCCCGCGAAGACCGCCGTGCTGTAGGTGAGCGGGCCGAGGGTCGTGGTCAGACGGCCGCGCAAACCTAGCTCGAACGTGTCGCTCGTTTCGGGTTTGAGGTTCGGGTTCGCGATCGACATGTAGCCGAAGATCGGATTCGAGAAGCCGTTGTTTACCTGGTCGGGCGTCGGCGTGCGGAAGCCGCGCGCGTATTGCACGTACGGAATCAGCGACGGCGCAATCTCATACATGATTGCCAGACGCGGCGAGAACGCGGAATCGTTCGACGACGTCGGTTGAACACGTGTTCCCGAGGAGGTTTGCGAGACGTAGAGGGGGTCGTTCCGCTTCGGCGAGAGCCAGTAGGCGTCGTAGCGAATGCCCGGCGTCACGGTGAGCGCGCCGTAGCGAATCTCGTCCTGTAGATACGCGCCGAAGAGCGTGTAATCGGTGTCCGGGAACGCTTTGTTCGGGAACGACTCGCCTACGCCCGGCACCGTGCCGTTGCGGTAGCTGGTGACGTACGCGAGGCTCGCGTCGGTGCCATACACGAGCTTGTGCGTGAGCGGGCCGGTGGCGAAGTGGCTTTGCGCTTGCAGCGAGCCGCCGACGGTGCGCTCCTTGTACGTGTTGTCGCGCGTACGATCCCCTGCCGTGCGTTGTTCGTAGGCGTATTGGCTGTTCTTCGCGTCCTGGAAGTACAGCAATGCGTGAATATTCTGGACGTATGCCCGCGAGGCGTCGTTGAAGTCGTAATCGAGACTGAGGCGATTGCGCTCAAGACGGTCGCTCGTGTTCAGGCCCAGTGTCGTCGGCGGATTGACGGCCGACAGCACGCGCGAGTCCACGCGGCGGCGTACGCTCTCGCCGGTCAGCTTGAACGTCGAGCTGGGCGTGGCGTTGAAGACCAGCTTGCCGAGGACGGAGTCGCCGTTGCTGTCCTGCGGGTTGGCCGTGGTGCGCGACGTGCTGGCCGAGTCGTTGCCGCCCCGGCCGTCAAGCGCGTGGCCCTTGTTGCCGTCGACAATCACCATGCCCTGCCATTGCTCTCCACCCCACGCGGCCTGCGCAGTCGTGCCGAAGCTGCGGTCCATCGAGTTGTAGTACGGACGCAGCGAGAAATAGGTCGACTTGCCGAACACGTCGAGCAGGTCCTGCGGATCTTTGGTGAGGAAGTTGACGACGCCGGTGAGGCCGTCGCTGCCATACAACGACGACGCCGGGCCGCGCAGGATTTCGATGCGGCGTAGTACGTCCATGCTCATGTAGTCGCCGCGACCGGCTTCGAGCGGGCCGAACGAGTAGGACGAGGGCATGCGGATGCCGTCCTCGAAAAGGGCCACGCGATTGCCTTCGAGGCCGCGGATATTGATGCTCGAATTGCCGTCACGACCGCCGCCGGCAGCGGCCGAGGCCGGGCGATAGGGGGCGCGGCGCACGGTGACGCCGGGCTCGTACCGCAACGCTTCCTTGATGTCCTGCGCCTGTTGCTCTTCGAGATCCTGGTCGGTGATGACGGAGATGGACGCCGGTGTGCGTTCCGCGTCGGTCGGGGTGCGTGTCGCCGTGACGTTCACCTCCCGCAGATTGGCTTGCGCCGGTTGCAGCGGCGCGCGTTGGCTCGTCTGCGCGGGTTTGGCCGGCTGTGCCGAATCGTCAGTTGTGGCCGGTTGGGCGACGGCCGCGGGCAACCAGAAAGCGGCGAGCACGGCCGCCGCGAGCGGCGGCAAATGCCGACGCGGCTCGAACCCACGATGGCGTGGCGAGGCTTCGGTTCGGATCACAGCGCCACGGCGGGTACGAATCGAACCGTTGGCGACGTATCGCCGGTCATCCCGGCGCATTGACATGAGGAAAGCGCGGCCCCCGCCGCTCGACAACTGCTTCACTGCTGGCTCCCAGTGCAAGAAAACCCCGTTGCTGGCTGGCAAGCGCTCGTGGCAATCGGCGTGTCAGCGGCGTTGTGATCGACGCTGAGAAGCACGCAGGCAGGCGCGGCTGGCGAAACATCTCGTGCCACCCGGCCGCGAAGATTCGGCCGTGGGACGAAGAATTTAAATAAGAATCATTTGCATTTATAGCGATGAACGGCCGATGCGTCAAGTCAATCCGAGACGCAAGTCAATAAATGGGAAGGGGACGAAAGGGGCGCGTCAGATCGGCAGGCTCGTATCGAATTTGATTTCGCGCAGGACGACGCTCGTCTTCACGTTGGCCACGGCGGGCAGCCGGAAGATGTGTTCATGCAGGAACGCGTCGTAGGCTTTGATGTCCGGGGCCACGATCTTGAGGATGTAGTCGGCCTCGCCCGTGGTGCTGTAGCACTCGGTGACTTCCGCACACGTGCGGATTTCGCGCTCGAACTGTTCCGTGCCGCCCTCGGTGTGGCGCGTGAGTTGCACGTGGGCAAGGGCGCATACATGCAGGCCGAGCTTTTCGCGGTCGAGCAGCACGGTGTAGCGCTGGATCACGCCGCTTTGCTCCATGTCCTTGATCCGGCGCCAGCACGGCGTGGCCGACAGGCCCACGTTGTCGGACAGTTCCTGCGCGGAGCGGCGCGAGTCGATCTGCAACAGACGCAGGATCTGACGCGCAAAATTATCGAGTAATTCCATTTCTCAAAATAGCCTTTTACGAAATGAACGTTTCTAATTGTGCGCCAAAACGAGTGAAATAGTAAAAATCTTTCTCCTGCCTCCCCCTACACTGCTTGCATGCCGACGCGTGCCCGCGCTATGCGCAAAGCGCGTCGAGACGAACAGAACACATGCCCCCGAAGCAAGGCCGACACCTCGGTCATCTCAGTCCGCCACAGGCTGCGGGGTTCAGGAGAGACACGATGAATGCCCCCATGCGCGCCGCGCCAGCGACGCCGACGGCCAACCCCCTGGCCCATCCCGATTACCAGCTCTCCGACGCGCTCACGGCGCATCGCGGCCAGATCTTCCTGACCGGCACACAGGCACTTGTGCGCATTCTGTTGATGCAGCATCAGCTTGACGCCGCGCGCGGCCTGAACACCGCCGGCTTCATCAGCGGATATCGTGGCTCGCCGCTCGGTGGTGTGGACCAGCAGTTGTGGAAGGCGAAAAAGCTGCTCGATGCGGCCAACGTCAAGTTCCTGCCGGCGATCAACGAAGAACTGGGCGGCACGGCCGTCATGGGCACGCAACGCGTGGAAGCCGACCCCGAGCGCACCGTCGAAGGCGTGTTCGGCATGTGGTACGGCAAAGGGCCGGGGGTGGATCGCGCGGGCGATGCGCTCAAGCACGGCAACGCTTACGGCGCGTCGCGCCACGGCGGGGTGCTCGTGGTGGCGGGTGACGATCACGGTTGCGTATCGTCGTCGATGCCGCATCAAAGCGACTTCACGATGATGGCGTGGAGCATGCCGGTACTCAACCCGGCCGACATTGGCGAACTGGTCGAATTCGGTCTCTATGGTTATGCGCTGTCGCGTTTCTCGGGTGCGTGGGCGGGCCTGAAGGCCATCTCCGAGACGGTCGAGTCGCGCGGTACGGTCGATCTGGACAAGCTCCGCACGGACTGGGCCGAACCGCTCGATTACGTGGCCCCGGAAGGGGGCTTGCACAACCGCTGGCCCGATCTGCCGAGCCTCGCCCTGGAGGCGCGTCTGGCGGCCAAGCTCGACGCCGTGCGCGCTTTCTCACGCGTGAACAGCATCGACAAATGGATCGCCCCGGCCCCCGAGGCCGACATCGGCATCGTGACATGCGGCAAGGCGCATCTCGATCTGATGGAGTCGCTGCGGCGTCTGGATATCACCGTCGACGATCTCGCGACGGCAGGCGTGCGCATCTATAAGGTGGGTCTGTCGTTTCCGCTCGAGACGTCGCGTTTGGACACGTTCGTCGCCGGCCTGAAGGAAATTCTCGTGATCGAGGAGAAGGGCCCGGTCGTCGAGCAACAGATCAAGCAATTCCTCTACAACCGCACGACCGGCACGCGGCCGATCGTGCTCGGCAAGACCGACGCCGAGGGCCGCGCCCTGCTTTCGGCCTTGGGCGAGTTGCGTCCGTCGCGTGTGTTGCCGGTGTTCGCCGAGTGGCTGGCAAAGCATCGCCCGGCGCTGGACCGTCGCGAGCGGGTCGTCGATCTCGTCGCGCACGACATTCTGTCGAATGCGGCCGACGGTGTGCGCCGCGTGCCGTACTTCTGTTCGGGTTGTCCGCACAATACGTCGACGAAGGTACCCGAAGGCTCCATCGCGCAAGCCGGGATCGGCTGCCACTTCATGGCGTCGTGGATGGATCGAGACACGACGGGCCTGATTCAGATGGGCGGCGAGGGGGTGGACTGGGCGGCGCATTCGCACTTCACCAAACGCCCGCACGTCTTCCAGAATCTGGGCGACGGCACGTACTTCCATTCGGGCTTGCTCGCGATCCGTCAGGCGGTGGCTTCGAAGGCGAACATCACGTACAAGATTCTCTACAACGATGCCGTGGCGATGACGGGCGGGCAGCCGGTCGACGGCTCGATTTCGGTGCCGCAGATCGCGCGGCAGGTCGAAGCCGAAGGGATCGCGAAGCTCGTCGTGGTGAGCGACGAGCCCGAGAAGTACCTCGGTCACGAGGGCCAGTTTCCGAAGGGCACGACGTTCCATCACCGCAGCGAACTCGATGCCGTTCAGCGCGAACTGCGCGAGATTCCCGGCGCGACCGTGCTTATCTACGATCAGACCTGTGCGGCGGAGAAGCGTCGCCGTCGCAAGAAGAACGAGTTCCCCAATCCGGACCGCCGTCTGTTCATCAACGAGGCCGTTTGCGAAGGCTGCGGCGATTGCGGCGTGGCATCGAACTGTCTGTCGGTCGAACCGGTGGAGACGGCGCTGGGACGCAAGCGTCGCATCGATCAATCGTCGTGCAACAAAGACTTCTCCTGCGTCAACGGTTTCTGTCCGAGTTTCGTGTCGGTCAAGGGCGCGCAGTTGAAGAAGGCGCTTGCCGCCGCTTTCGATCAGGCGGCCTTCGAAGGGCGTCTGAACGCGCTGCCGCAGCCGGCTGCGCTCGCGGGCGATGCGCCGTTCGACATCATGGTCACGGGCGTGGGCGGCACCGGCGTGGTGACGATCGGTGCGCTCATCACGATGGCGGCGCACCTCGAAGGCAAGAGCGCGTCGGTGCTCGACTTCATGGGCTTCGCGCAGAAGGGCGGCGCCGTGCTGTCGTTCGTGCGCTTCGCGAACACGCCGCAAGCGCTCAATCAGGTGCGTATCGACACGCAGCAGGCCGACGTGCTGCTCGCCTGCGACATGGTCGTGGGCGCCAGCGCCGACGCGCTGCAAACCGTGCGGCGCGACCGCACGCGTGTGATCGTCAACACGCATGCGATTCCGAACGCGACGTTCGTGCAGAACCCCGACGCGAATCTTCATGCCGACGCGTTGCTCGCGAAGATGCGTCATGCGGCCGGCAACGCCAAGCTCGATGCCTGCGACGCGCAGGCGCTGGCGCAGCGTTTTCTCGGCGACACGATGGGCGCGAACATCATCATGCTGGGCTTCGCGTGGCAACTGGGACTGGTGCCGGTGTCGCTGCATGCGCTGCAACGTGCCATCGAGCTGAACAACGTGGCCGTGCCGATGAACCAGCTTGCGCTGGCGATCGGCCGGCTGGCTGCCGGCGATCCGGCGGCGTTGACGGAGACGACGGCCAAGGCGGCGCATGCGCCGGTACACGCCCCGGTCGCGGACGACATGACGTTCGATGCGCTCGTCGCCCATCGCATGGAACTGCTCACGCAGTACCAGAGCGCGGCCTATGCGGCCCAGTTCGCCGACTTCGTGAAGCGCGTGGCCGACGCGGAAACGCGTGTGGCTGGGGCGCCGGGCCGTCTGTCGCGCGCGGTCGCACAGCAGCTCTCGCGTTTGATGGCCTACAAGGACGAGTACGAAGTGGCGCGGTTGTACGCGCAAACGGCGTTCACCGACGCGCTGGGTGAGACCTTCGAAGGCAAGCCGGGGCGCGACTTCCGCCTCGAGTTTCATATGGCTCCGCCGCTGATTGCGCGCGGCAAGGGCGGGGCGCAGCCGAAGAAGGTGAGCATCGGGCCGTGGTTGTGGCCGGTGCTGCGTGGCATGGCGAAGCTGCGCGGATTGCGCGGCGGCGCGCTCGACGTCTTCGGCTACACGCTGGAGCGCCGCATGGAGCGTCAGTTGATCGCGGACTATCGCACGACGATGGAGCGCGCGTTGGCCGGACTCTCGGCCGATACGCTGGCCGATGTGATCGCGCTGGCCGAGGCCCCGGCGAAGCTTCGCGGCTACGGTCATGTGAAGCTCGCGAACCTGGCGATGGTCAAACGCGTCGAGGCGACGATTGCCGGGCGACTGGGCGTGACGCCTGCCACGGGGACAGCCGTCGAACAGGCGCTGGCGCACGTGCGCAACAGCGGCAAGTCGCTCAAGGGGATTCCCGTGGTGACGGCGCGTTGAGTGTTGGGTGCCGGTGGCCAACTGGCCATCAGGCGCGCTGCGGGGGATGCGGGGGCTGCGGCCCCCGTTTTTTATGTGCGCATCGCATGCCGTCGCCGTTCGCGGCAGAAGCGTTTGCGTGCCGTCATCGCGCCGACGCGCTACCATTCGGGAGTTATGGTTGACGCAGTCGGGTGAACCGGAAGCCGCAGCGGGTGCGACGATGGGAAGCCGTCGATGGCGCGCGAGGCGCCTGGGTTCGCCATAAGCGCTTGATTACGGAGAGGAAAATGAGTGTTTCGAAGGCACCTGCGGATCGCAAGGTGATCCTCACGGGTGACCGCCCGACGGGGCCGCTGCATCTGGGTCACTATGTCGGCAGTCTGAAGAACCGCGTGGCATACCAGCACGAGTACAAGCAGTTCATTCTGGTCGCTGACGCGCAAGCGTTGACCGACAACACGGACGATCGCGGCAAGGTACACCGCAACGTCTCGGAAGTGGCGCTCGACTATCTGGCGGTCGGCATCGACCCCGACGTGACGACGATCTGTGTGCAGACGTGGCTGCCCGAGCTGACCGAACTGACGTTCTACTATTTGAATCTCGTGACCGTGGCGCGTCTGGAGCGTAATCCGACCGTCAAGCAGGAGATTGGACTGCGCAACTTCGAGCGCGATATTCCGGCCGGCTTCCTCACGTATCCGGTGAGTCAGGCGGCCGATATCACGGCATTTCGCGCCACGCTCGTGCCGGTCGGCGAAGACCAGTTGCCGATGATCGAGCAGACGAACGAAATCGTGCGCCGTCTGAACCGTTTGGCGGATCGCGAGATTCTGGTCGAAGCGAAGGCGCTGGTGCCGCCGATCGGGCGTCTGCCGGGCATCGACGGCAAGGCCAAGATGAGCAAGTCGCTGGGCAACGTGATCAATATCTCGTCGACACCGGACGAGATCCGCGCGGCGGTGAAGAAGTGCTACACGGACCCGCTGCATTTGAAGGTGGAAGATCCGGGGCATCTGGAAGGCAACGTCGCGTTTGCGTATCTCGACGCCTTCGACGAAGACAAGGAAGGCTTGCAGGCGCTCAAGGACCACTACGTGCGCGGCGGTTTGGCCGACTCGAAGGTCAAGGCGCGTCTGGAGGAGCGGTTGCAGGAGATGCTGCGCCCGATGCGCGAGCGTCGCGAGCAATTCGCGAAGCAACCGGACTACGTGTGGGACATGCTGCGCGCCGGTACGGAACGCGCGCGCGAGACGGTCTCGCTGACGCTCGAGGATGTGCGCTCGGTGTTCGTCACGCCCGGATGGAAGAAGTAAGGTCGCGCCGACGGTCGCATCGACGCAATCCTCACAGCAAAGCAGCCCGGCCGGGCTGCTTTTTTTATGATCGCGGCGGGCGACCCGGGGGCGTGGAGAGCGGTGTCCGGCCGGCCGGTCGGGACGCTGCGGCGGTAGTGACCTGACTCACGCTACTTGCGCCACTCACGCTACTCACGCCACTTACGTTATTGATGTTACTGACGTTGGCGCACGATTCGCATCGCGTCATGTCGTTCTTGAACGACTCGGCACGGCTGCCGTGTGGTGCGTCGTTCGCGGATGCGGTGTGCGTGTCGGCGCGTGCGCCCGACTGGGCGATGAGGTGGTCGATGCGTGATAGCGCCATGTTCTGCAGCTTCAGAAGCTCCGCAATTTCGGATTCCACGTCGGTAAGCGCGTCCTTGATGCGCTCTCCGGCGGCGTGCGCCCGATAGCGCTGACCCAGATCCGTCGTCGGTGGGGCATATACGGTCTTGATTGGAAGCATGATGGATTTGTCTCCTCGTTAGTGAATGAACCATCGCCGAACCGATGGTTTGCCGTCAAAGGCGGGTGTTCCCGAAGGTGCGGTCAAAATTTTCGAGATTCTCGTTGAGTGTGCGTTGATTGCGTGTGGCATGCGCAATGCCGTAATTGATCTTGCCGAGGCGCGCTTGTATCTCGGCGGTCGCGCCGGATTGATGGATGCCATGCCTCGCCTCGAGCCCGTGATTGACGGCGTCGTTAAGATTCTTGATCGCCGTGATTTCGTTCGATAGATTGCCCCAGCCGCGATTGCGCGCGTAACCGAAGACATTGAAGATGCCGTTGGCAGCCGTCATCACGCCGGTCGCCGTCGAGGCCAGCTTCAGCCCCAACGCAAGCCCGGCAAGCGCAGGCAGCAAGCCGGGAAGCAGGGCCGAGGCGACGCCCAGCGAGACCGTAAGGACCAGAAACGAGACCAGGATCAGAATTCTCGTTTTCCAGCGCCGCTTCTCTGACGGAATGGCGGCCTGCGCCTGGGTCAGATAGTGATTGATCAATGGCTCGGTCTTGCTCAGGAGGTCGCCCGTCAGCTCGAACGCGGTATGCAGCTCCGCTTTGGCCTGTCTGAGCGCGGCCGGCGTCATGGCGGCATGGCTCAGCGCTTGCTGTTTGTCCGCCAGTAGCCGCCGCGCCGACGAGGCGCACGCCATCGTGTCGAGCGCGGCTTTCAAATGCGTGAGTGCCTCGAACGCCGCCTTCGCCTTCGGCGTGAGTTGCTCCGGGTCCGAGATCGAGCGCTGTGAACCAACGCTCTTGAGCGACGTCAACGATAGGTCGCGCGCACGGCAAATTCGCTCGACGGCGGTCTCGAATTGATCGACCAGCGCTTCGACACCGAGCAGATCGGACGCCTTGTGCGTCGAGACGGCCTCGGAGAGTTTGACGATGGCGTCGTACTCGCCGGACAACTTTCCGCGAATCGCGCCGGGGGCAACCGTTTGTGTCGCTGCCGTCCAGTCGCGCTTGATGTTGGCGAAGTTCTCGACGATGGCCGCGCGCAGTGTTTCGATGGTCGGTAATGTATCCGCAGCCGGCGAACTCGATCCGGGGTCAATCGCATGTTGTCGAACGACGACCTGCTTCCAATCGGATTGCGCGGTAAGACGCCCATCGCTGGCGACGGGGTCCAGAAGGGCTGCATCGAAGGCGCCCAGTGATTTGTAGGTTTGCGGAATGAGCTTCATGGGTAGACACCTTCTGCGCGACATTTCCTGGAGTCTATGCAGCGTCGCCTGCGCGCGCTTTTCATTCGTGCGCGGGATTATCGGAATTGCAGCCTCGCGCAACGTCGGCAACGTCGCCAATGACGGTAATGACGGTAACGACGGTATCAGGCGCAGAAGAAAAAAAGCGCCGCGATGTACGAGACATCGCGGCGCTTCTTCGTCGATTCCTGCGCACGGGCTCGCGCGCGCATCGGTTGGGCCTATTGCGGCTGCTTCGCGACCTTGCCGTCCTTGAACACCCAATGGATGCCGTCGCCCTGACCGGTGAGCACCTCGATCGATTCGAGCGGATTCCCATCGACGACCAGCACGTCGGCCAGCGCGCCCGGTGCAATGACACCCAACTCGCCCACGCGATTCAGAATCTCCGCACCGATGACCGTCGCCGAGCGCAGCGTGTCGGCGGCACCCAGCACTTCGGCGCGGATCGTCAGTTCGTCGGACTGATATTTGTGCATGTCGCCGAGCAGATCGGAGCCGAAGCCCATCTTCACGCCGGCGTCGCGATAGATCGTCAGCGACTCGCGACCGGCGCGCTGCACGCGCTCGACCTTTGTCACGGACTCCGGCGGCAGGCCCAGCGAAGCGCCGTCTTTTGCCAACGCGTCGTAGGTGACCAGCGTCGGCACGACGTACGCGCCTTTCTCGGCCATGAGCTGCGCCGTCTCTGCGTCGCACAAGTTGCCGTGTTCGATCGTGCGCACACCGCAGCGCACGGCGCGCGCAATCGCCCGGGGGGTGTATGCGTGAGCCATCACATAGGTCTGTGCGGCTTCGGCTTCGGCGACCGCCGCGCGGATTTCGTCTTCCGAGTATTGCGTGTTGGCGATCGGATCGACCGGCGATGCCACCCCCCCGGACGCCATCAGCTTGATCTGCGTGGCGCCTTTCTGGATCTCCTCTCGCACGGCAAGGCGGATCGGATCGACGCCATCGACGACGCGTCCGATCGCGCCCGCGCGAAAGGCGCACGAGCACGGCTCGAGCGTGTCGCTGCGCGGGCGGAAGTCGCCGTGCCCGCCCGTCTGCGAGAGCGCTTTACCCGACGGGAAAATGCGTGGCCCCGGAATCACGCCCTGCTCGATGGCCTGTTGCAGCGCCCAGTCGGCACCGCCCGCGTCGCGCACGGTCGTGAACCCGCGAGTCAACATGCCCTGCATGATCGGCAGCGACTTGAGCACGGTGAGTACGTTTGGCTGACTGGCGTTCGTGCCGAGGTTGGCGTGCGAGGCGAGCACGTGCACATGGCAGTCGATCATGCCGGGCATGACGGTCTTGCCGGTGACGTCGATCACCGTCGCGCCGTCGATGTCGAGCGGAGTGGCGCTGAGCGCGGTGATGCGATTGCCTTCGATCGCGACGTCGTGGCGCTCGAGCAGGCGGCCGGCGGCTGCATCGAGCACATTGCCGCCGCGAAGCAGGGTAACGGACATGGGGGAATTCCTTGAAAATGGCAAAAGGCGCGCCAGACAGGGCGCGCCTCGACGACAGGTGAGTCAGGCCTTGGGCAGTGGCTTAACGAAGCGCGTGCCGATCAGGCTGATGGCCGCCGCAACGATCACGTAGATCGCCGGCGCCATGTTGCTGCCCGTGCGGGCAATCAGCCACGTGATGATAAGCGCGGCGAATCCGCCGAAGATCGTCACCGCGAAGTTGTAGGCCACCGACAGACCCGTCGAGAGCACTTTCGCCGGGAACAGCTCGGAGAACGCGGCGAGAATCGGGCCGGTATAGCAAGCGATGAGCAGGCCGAACACGATCTGGAACGTGAGCAGCGAGTGCAGGCCCGGTGCGACGTTCAGGTACGTGAACATCGGCCATGCGAGCAGCAGAATGAGCAACGCCGAGCCCGACAGGAACGGACGGCGGCCAAAGCGATCGGCCAGACGTCCCACCACCGGTGCGAACACGAGAATCATCGCGCCGCCGACCATCCCCGAAGTGAAGCCGTCGGAGGCGGGCAGCTTGAGCACGCGCTGGGCATACGTCGGCATGTAGAACAGCAGCACGTAGGTGCAGATCGTCCACAGGATGACCATGGAGAAGCTGGCGAGCGTCTCACGCGGATACTGCGAGATCACGTCGCGCAACGGCGTGTCGGACTTCTCGGCGTGCTGGAACGTCGGCGTTTCGTCGATCTTGTTACGGATGTAGAAACCGACCGGCCCGATCAACATGCCGACGATGAACGGCAGACGCCAGCCCCACGACTCAAGCGATGCGCGGTCCAGCTCGGTCGTTACGAACGTGCCCACGGCTGCACCGAGCAGCACGGCAAAGCCGATGCTCGACTGAATCCATGCCGAATAGTAGGCCCGCTGGTTGGCGGGCGCGTACTCGGTCAGGAAAGCCGTTGCACCGCCCATTTCGCCGCCGGCCGAGAACCCTTGCAGCAAGCGCGCCAACACGATGATGAGGGGCGCTGCCAGTCCGATCTGATCGTAGGTCGGGGCCAGGCCGATCATGGCGGTGCCGGCGGCCATGAGCAGAATGGTGAGCGAGAGCGCTGCCTTGCGGCCCACGCGGTCGGAATAGATGCCGAGCACGATGCCGCCGACGGGGCGCATGAAGAACCCCACGCCGAACGTGGCCACAGCGAGCAGGAACGACGACAGATCGTCGCCGGTGGGGAAGAACTGCTTCGCGATGATCGCCGCGAAGAAGCTGTAGACGGTGAAGTCGAACCACTCGAGACCGTTGCCGATCACCGTCGCCACGATCGCGTGACGACGCTGGCGGGCCAGGGTCTGTTGAGGCATTGCGAAGCTCGCTTGCATCTGAGTCTCCCGGAGGATGGGGGCGTCCGTCGCGTGCTTCGAGATTCACGTCATGCCGGTAATACGCCTGCTTTTCTGTCGGATCACGTTCACCGGCGCTGTGTAAGCGTCAGTCGCTTCTCTCTGCCCCTGAGAACGTGCGCGGATGGGCACAAAGTAGTTCAGACAAAATGACAGGCCAAACGATAATTCTGCATGTTGCCATGCGCTGCACGCATGGCAACATGCAGAACGTCACGTAACCCCTATGATGGGAAACGCGTTTCCGCGTAAATCCAGTGACGGAAAATTCGGGCGGCTGCATGCTCGTGGCGCTCGGCAGGCCACACGAGATAGTAGCCGCCGCCGAGACTGGCGCTGGCGTCGCAGGCGGGCACGAGCAGTCCGGCGTCGAGGCAGGAATCGATCATATGCCGCCACCCCATGACCAGGCCACCGCCTTCGATGGCCATCTGCACGAGTAGCGGATAGTAATTGGCGCTCACCATGCGTGGAAACTTCGGGGCGGTGACCCCTTGGCATTCGAACCAGTCGGGCCACGACATCCACTTGCGCTGGCCGTCTTCGATGAAGAGCAGTGTCTCGCCGACGAGATCGGCCGGGGTGAGCTTGCGTGCGTTGAGATAGGCGGGCGAGCAGACGGGGAAGACCTCCTCGTCGAAGAGTCGGCGACCGGCGAAGTCCGGGGGCAGGTCGTTTCTCACGTAATACACGCCGAGGTCAAATTCCGAGGCGGAGAGCGACGCAATGCCGTCTTTCACGATCACGCGAATCTTGATATCCGGATGGGCGGCGCGAAATCGCATCAGTTGCGGTGTCATCCACAACACGGCCACGCCCGACGAGCAGGCCACGGTGAGCTCGAGATCGCCGCGCCGCTTCATCAGATCGGCGGTGGCTTCGGCGCACTCGCCGAGCAGGCGTTGAATCTGCTCGGCGTAGCGTTGCCCGGCCACCGTCAAGCGCAGCGTGCGATGCTCTCTCGTGAAAAGCGCGCGCCCGAGGAATTCCTCGAGCTGCGCGATTTGCCGGCTCACGGCGCTTTGCGTGAGGTTGAGTTCGACGCCCGCCCGGGTGAAGCTCGCGTGGCGCACGGCGGCGTCGAAAGCAATCAGGCAATGCAGCGGCGGTAACGGCGAGATGGCCATGCGCGGTGACGAGAGAGTGGGGGGGCGCCTTGCGCGAAATCAGCGCTTGCCGACCATCTGCTCGGGGCGAACCCAGGCGTCGAACTGCTCATCGGTGACGTGGCCCAGCGCAAGTGCGGCCGCCTTGAGCGTGGTGCCCTCCTTGTGGGCCTTCTTGGCGATCTGCGCGGCCTTGTCGTAACCGATGTGCGGGTTGAGCGCGGTCACGAGCATGAGCGATTCTTCGAGCAGCGAGGCGATGCGGGCGCGGTTCGGCTCGATGCCGATGGCGCAGTTGTCGTTGAAGCTCACGGCGCCGTCTGCGAGCACGCGTACGCTTTGCAGGAAGTTGTGAATGAGCAATGGCTTGAACACGTTCAGCTCGAAGTTGCCCATCGAGCCGCCCACGTTGATGGCCACGTCGTTGCCAAACACCTGAGCGCACAGCATCGTCATCGCTTCGCACTGGGTCGGGTTGACTTTGCCCGGCATGATCGAGCTGCCCGGTTCGTTTTCCGGAATCATCAACTCGCCAATGCCGCAACGGGGCCCGCTGGCCAGCCAGCGCACATCGTTGGCGATTTTCATCAGGCTGGCGGCGAGCGTCTTGAGCGTGCCGTGCGCGTTGACGATGGCGTCGTTCGCAGCGAGTGCTTCGAACTTGTTCGGTGCGGTGACGAAGGGCAGGCCCGTATCGCGCGCGAGCGTGTCGGCCACTTGCTTCGCGAATTCCGGATGGGCGTTCAGGCCCGTGCCCACGGCCGTGCCGCCGAGCGCGAGTTCCGCCACGTGGGGCAGGGCGTCGTCGACATGCCTCAGGCCGTGGTCGATCTGCGCGACCCAGCCCGAGATCTCCTGGCCGAGCGTGAGCGGCGTGGCGTCCTGGAGGTGGGTGCGGCCGATCTTGACGATATCGTCGTAGGCGCGGGCTTTGGCGGCCAGGGTGTCGCGCAGTTGGCCCACGCTGGGTTTGAGGTGGTTGACGAGGGCGTCGAGGGCGGCCACGCTCATGGCCGTCGGGAATACGTCGTTCGACGACTGGCCTTTGTTCACGTCGTCGTTGGGGTGTACGAGACGCGCTTCGCCACGCTCGCCGCCGAGCAGTTCGCTGGCGCGGTTCGCGAGTACTTCGTTCATGTTCATGTTCGACTGCGTGCCCGAGCCGGTCTGCCACACGGCCAACGGGAATTCGTCGTCATGCTGACCGGCGATGACTTCGTCGGCGGCTTTCACGATGGCGTCGGCTTTCTTCGCGTCGAGCATGCCCAGGCCTTTGTTGACCTCGGCGGCGGCGCGCTTCACCCGGGCGAGTGCGCGCACGAGCTCGCGCGGCATCTTCTCGGTAGAAATCTTGAAATTCTGCAGCGAGCGCTGCGTTTGGGCGCCCCAGAGACGATCGGCGGGCACCGCAATTTCGCCGAAGGTATCGCGTTCCATTCTCACAGGCATGATCGACTCCTCGAAGAGAGACTTGAATTCTAGAGCTTTAGCGACGATCCGGCACGCCAGCACACGCAGCGACGTGCCACGACGTGGGAATGATGGGGAATCATGGGGAATGATGTGGGGCGAAGCGGGCCTGGTCGGACGCAGTGAATTCGACGGTCCACGGCCTGGCGTATGCGCCGGAACGCTTGTGTCGCGGGACGTCGAACGACGGCGTGTGGTGGCCGTCGCTCGCGCGCTCAGGCCCATACGGCCGCCACCAACTGCAACGCGGCGGCGATGGCGGGTTCGTCGCGGCGCGAGGCCAGCGTGACGAAGGTGAGTTCGGTCGGCACGCTCACGCCGTCGGCGATGACCAGGCCGTGAGCGCGGGCCTCGCGCAATGCAATCGAGTCGCGCACGAGCGACAGCCCGATGCCGGACTTCACCAGATCGAGCATCGACGGCTCCTGATCGACTTCCGCGACCTTCACGGGCGACACCCCGAGTGCGCCGAAGCGCTCCGATAGCAGGCGGTTGTGCGCCGATTCGGGTGGCGTCCAGATCCATGGCAGCGCGGCGAGTTCGCGCCATCCGCGCCGGGTCACGCGCTCACGCCAGCCGGCGGGCGCGAGCACTTGGTACGAAAACGGCGTGAGGGTGAGGGTGTGAAAGCGTTCGGGGTCGGGCCGCCCGAGATAGAAGCCGACATCGAGTTCGCCGCGCCCGACTTGTTGCAGCACGGAGCCGGACATGCCCTGATGCAGTGCCGTCTCGATCTGCGGATACGACTCGACCAGACGCTTGAGAAACGCGCCGAGTCGCGTGAATTCGGGATCGAGAATCGTGCCGATGCGCAGCCTTCCGCGCACCGTTTCTCGAAGCGCACCGGCAGCCTGCTGAAGATCGCCGAGTGCGGTGAGAATGCGCTCGGCCAGCGGCAGCAACGCCTGCGCATCGCGCGTGAGCGTCAGCCCCTGCGCCGTGCGGGTGAACAACGTCAGACGCAGCGCCTCCTGAAGCGCCTTGACCTGCAGGCTGACCGCTGGCTGCGTCAGATGCAGGCGTTGGGCGGCGCGGGTGAGGTTGCCCTCGTGGGCGATGGCGACGAAGGCGCGAAGGTGGGCAAGTTCCATGGGAGGACCGTTAGGAGACACCGCCCGAAGCACGCGTGGCCGGGCAACATAAGTGAATCTTATATTGCATTTGATAATTTCTCATTGGATGGCGCGAAGACGCGGCAGTACGCTTGGGGCTTATCGTAGCGCGCGTCGTTGGACGGGCGTCTGACAAACAGGGTGGCGTCCGTGCCACTGGCCGAGGCGGATTTGGGGAAGATGAACATGAGCAACGCTGATATTCCGACGATACATCACTTCATTGCTGGCAGAGAGGTGGCGGGCGACACTGCGCGCTTCGCCGACGTTTTCGATCCCGCGCAAGGCGCCGTCAGCGCGCGCGTGGCGCTGGCCAGCGAGCATGACGTGAACGCCGCCGTGGCGGCGGCCAAGGCCGCGCTGCCGTCGTGGTCGGAGACCGCGCCGCTCAAGCGTGCTCGCATCCTCTTCAAGTTCAAGGCGCTGCTCGACGAACATCAGGACGCGCTGGCCCGCATCATCACGCGGGAGCACGGCAAGGTGTTCTCCGATGCGCGCGGCGAAGTCACGCGCGGCATCGAGGTCGTGGAGTACGCCTGCGGCGCGCCGAATCTGCTCATGGGCAAGCACAGCGACAACATTGGCGGGGGTATCGACAACTGGCATTTGCGTGCGCCGGTTGGCGTATGCGCGGGCATTACGCCGTTCAACTTCCCCGTGATGGTGCCGATGTGGATGTTCCCGATGGCCCTCGCATGCGGCAATACGTTCGTGCTCAAGCCGTCGGAGCGCGATCCGTCGGCGAGCTTGCTGATTGCCGAGTTGCTGCGCGAAGCGGGACTGCCCGACGGTGTATTCAACGTGGTGCAGGGCGACAAGGTCGCGGTCGACGCGCTGTTGGCACACCCCGACGTCGACGCGCTGTCGTTCGTCGGTTCGACGCCGATTGCCGAGTACATCTATACCGAAGGCACGCGTCGCGGCAAGCGGGTGCAGGCGCTTGGCGGTGCGAAGAATCATCTCGTGGTCATGCCCGACGCAGATCTCGACCAGGCGGTCGACGCGTTGATCGGCGCCGCTTACGGCTCGGCTGGCGAGCGTTGCATGGCGATCTCGGTGGCGGTGGCCGTGGGCCAGGTGGCAGATCGTCTCGTCGATGCGCTGGTGCCGCGCGTGAAGGCGTTGCGCGTGGGGCCGGGCGTGGACGACACCTCGGAAATGGGGCCGGTCGTCACGGGCGCGCACAAGGCCAAGATCGAGGGCTATATTGCCGATGGCGTAGCTGCGGGCGCAACGCTGTTGGTCGACGGGCGCGGATTGCAGGTGCCGGGCCACGCCCAGGGGTTCTTCCTCGGCGGAACGTTGTTCGATCATGTCACGCCCGAGATGACCATCTATCGCGAAGAGATCTTCGGACCGGTGCTCGCCGTGGTGCGTGTGCCGGATCTCGCCGCGGCGATCGAGCTGGTCAACGCGCATGAGTACGGCAACGGTGTATCGTGTTTCACGAGCGACGGCGGCGTGGCCCGCGCGTTCTCGCGTCAGGTGAAGATCGGTATGGTGGGCATCAACGTGCCGATTCCGGTGCCGATGGCGTGGCAGTCGTTTGGCGGCTGGAAGCGTTCGCTGTTCGGCGACCATCATGCCTATGGCGAAGAGGGCGTTCGGTTCTACACGCGCTTCAAGAGCGTGATGCAGCGCTGGCCGGACAGCATTGCGAAGGGCGCAGAGTTCACCATGCCAGTCGCGAAGTGAACCCGTGAACGACGCTTCGGCGCGCCTGACGGGCTGCGCCGGGCGTCCGACCCGACCAGAAAAATGAACCCGATGCAGGGGGCGTCAGTCCACCTCACTCGGGTGCCGCGCCAGAGTCGGCACCGCACCATGGCGTGTGCCGCGCCATCGACGGAGACATGCGCGAATGAGCAAGCAGGCTGCGAAGCAGGACAGCTTCGATTACATCATCGTGGGGGCCGGCTCGGCCGGGTGCGTGCTGGCCAACCGCCTCACGCAAGACCCCGACGTCAACGTGCTGCTGCTCGAGGCAGGCGGCAAGGACGACTACCACTGGATTCATATCCCCGTGGGTTATCTGTATTGCATCGGCAACCCGCGCACCGACTGGTTGTATCGCACGCAGGCCGAAGCGGGTCTGAACGGCCGCTCGCTCGCGTATCCGCGCGGACGCGTGCTGGGCGGCAGCTCGTCGATCAACGGCATGATCTACATGCGAGGCCAGCGCGAAGATTACGACGCGTGGGCCGACGCAACCGGCGACGACGGCTGGCGTTGGGACCGGGTGCTGCCGCTCTTCAAGCGCAGCGAGGATCACTATAAGGGCGGCACGGAGTTTCACGGCGGCGGGGGCGAGTGGCGGGTCGAGAAGCAGCGCTTGTCGTGGCGCGTACTCGATTCGTTTGCCGATGCGGCGGAACAGATCGGCATTCCCAGAACGGACGATTTCAACCGCGGCGACAACTTCGGCATCGGCTATTTCGAGGTGAACCAGCGGCGCGGCGTGCGCTGGAGTGCGGCGAAAGGCTTCCTGCGTCCGGCATCGCTGCGGCCGAACCTGACGATCATCACCGGCGCGAACGTGAGTCGTCTCACGTTCGACGGCACGCGTTGCACGGGCGTGGCGTATCACGGCGGCAATGAAGCGTTCACGGCACATGCGCGTGTCGAGGTGATTCTCGCGGCGGGAGCGGTGAATTCGCCGCATCTGCTGGAGGTTTCGGGCATCGGCGACGCGGAGCGGCTGCGCGGCTTCGGGATCGACGTCGTCTCGGATCTGCCGGGGGTGGGCGAGAACCTTCAAGACCATCTGCAATTGCGCACGGTGTACAAGCTGCGCGGTGTCACAACACTGAACCTCACGGCCAACAGCCTGCTCGGCAAGCTGAAGATCGGTCTGCAATACGCGCTTGCCCAGCGCGGGCCGATGAGCATGGCGCCGTCGCAACTGGGGGCGTTCGCACGCAGTCGTGAAGACGTGGCGCGCCCGGATCTCGAATACCACGTGCAGCCGTTGTCGCTGGAGCGGTTCGGCGAGCCGTTGCACAAGTTCAACGCGTTCACGGCGTCGGTGTGCAACCTGCGGCCGACCTCGCGTGGTCAGGTGCATCTGACGTCGCCGGACGCACGCGTCCCACCCAGCATCGCACCGCGTTATCTGTCGACGGAAGCAGACTTGCAGGTCGCGGCAGACGCCATCAAATTGACGCGTCGCATTGTCGGGGCGCCCGCGTTTGCACGCTATGAACCGCGCGAGTATCTGCCGGGGCCGTCGTTCCAGAGCGACGAAGCGCTCAAGCGCGCGGCGGGCGATATCGGCACGACCATCTTCCATCCGGTGGGTACCTGCCGCATGGGACGCGCAGACGATCGCGACGCCGTCGTCGATGCGCAGTTGCGTGTGCGTGGTGTGCAGAATCTGCGCGTGGTCGATGCGTCTGTCATGCCGGTGATCACCTCGGGCAACACGAATTCACCGACGATCATGATTGCCGAACGGGCGAGCGACATGATTCGCGCGGCGCGAAAAGCCGGGCGGTGAGCGGGCACGCAGTCGGCCAACGCGGGAGCACGTCGCGTTTGGCCGCGCGACAAATGTAACGACGTGCGTGTTCCGGCACGCGTGACACGAGTGACTGCCATCGCGCGTGCGACGGGCCTTGCACGTTTTCCGGAATTCCGGAGAGTGACGCTGGAACTTACGTAGTAATACCTAATGTCGTTTGCGCGAACGGCGGCAGCGCGTCGTTCGAAGCGCTCGGGGGCGCATTTGCGGGTGCGGCAAAAGCCTTATGCCGTAAGGGCTTCGAGCAGGTATGCGCGATGTACCGAACGGTCTGCAACACGTGTGCGCACGCGCATTTCAGGGGGTGCGAAGCTAAGTGCAAATCCCAATGATCGCGTTGCAGCAAACCACCCACAATAACGGTTCCTTATGTGCGAGCGGACCAAGAATCCGGCGTCACACACGGGACGCGGGGCATCTCGCTGACGACGCAACCCACAGCGTCCTCTGCCGGCCTTGCGGTTGTCACAGACGATGGTGTCGCAGCGCTCATTCGCTTCGCACCGCCAACCAGGAATGTGGCAGGAGACATGGCGAACAACGATTACATTCTCGAAACCCGCGGACTCACGAAAGAGTTCCGCGGCTTCACTGCCGTGAACGGGGTCGACTTGCGCGTCGCGCGCGGCACCATTCACGCACTTATCGGGCCGAACGGCGCGGGCAAGACCACCTGCTTCAACCTGCTCACGAAGTTTCTCGTGCCCAGCGCCGGGGCCATTACCTTCAACGGTGACGACATCACCCGCGAGGCACCCGCGCAAATCGCGCGACGCGGCATCATCCGGTCGTTCCAGATTTCCGCCGTATTCCCGCATCTCACCGTGCTCGAGAACGTGCGCATCGGTCTGCAGCGCAACCTCGGCACTGCATTCCACTTCTGGCGCAGCAGCCGTTCGCTGCAACGGCTCGACGACCGCGCGATGGAATTGCTCGCCGAAGTCGGTCTTACCGAGTTCGCCGATTCGCTGACGGTGGAACTGCCATACGGCCGCAAGCGCGCCCTCGAAATTGCGACCACGCTTGCGATGGAACCCGAGCTGATGCTGCTCGACGAGCCGACGCAAGGCATGGGTCATGAAGACGTCGATCGCGTCACCGCACTCATCAAGAAGGTGTCGGCCGGTCGCACCATTCTGATGGTCGAGCACAACATGAACGTGGTCGCCGGCATTTGCGACACCATCACCGTGCTTCAGCGCGGCGAGGTGCTCGCCGAAGGGCCGTATCAGGAAGTCTCGAAGAATCCGCACGTGATGGAAGCCTATATGGGCACGGCGGACAGCGAATTGCAGGGAGCGCACGGGTGAATACGGCTATGCATGGGAACGGCGGCGGTAACGGCGGCGGTAATGGCGGCGGCGGTAATGGGGGCGGCCAAGGTGGGGCGAATGTGCCCGCACTGGAAGTCGAAGGTCTGCAGGCCTGGTATGGCGAATCGCACATCCTGCATGGCGTCGATCTGACGGTGGGCCGTGGCGAGGTCGTCACGCTGCTCGGACGCAACGGCGCCGGGCGCACCACGACGCTGCGCGCCATCATGGGCCTGACCGGGCAACGTCAGGGATCGATCCGCATCGGCGGTACGGAAACCATTCATTTGCCGACGTACAAAGTCGCGCACCACGGCGTGGGCTATTGCCCCGAAGAGCGGGGGATTTTTGCGAGCCTGTCGTGCGAGGAAAACCTGTTGCTCCCGCCGTACATCGGCATGAGCGGCAATCGTCGCGACGACGGCGGGCGCGGCATGTCGCTCGACGAGATCTACGAGATGTTCCCGAATCTGAAGGAGCGGCGTCACAGTCAGGGCACGCGTCTGTCGGGCGGCGAACAGCAGATGCTGGCCGTGGCGCGCATTCTGCGCACGGGCGCCAATCTGCTGCTGCTCGACGAGATCTCCGAAGGACTCGCGCCGGTGATCGTGCAGACGTTGGCACGCATGATCACCACGCTCAAGGCGAGGGGCTACACCATTGTGATGGTGGAACAGAATTTCCGTTTTGCGGCTCCGCTGGCCGATCGCTTCTATGTCATGGAGCACGGCAAGATCGTGGAGCGCTTCGGCGCTCCGGAGCTGGAGACGAAGATGCCGGTGCTGCATGAGTTGTTGGGTGTATGAGGGGCGTTATCCGGCGCGCATGCGTGCCGGACGATGAACCCGGACGATCAAATTCACGAAGGAGACAAAAATGACGATTCGGATGAAGGCGTTGGCCGTTGCGGCTGCGTTCGGTTTTGCGGCGATGGCCTCGCAGGCCCATGCCGACAGCAATGCGGTGAAGATCGGTTTCATTACCGATATGTCGGGCCTTTACACCGATATCGACGGGCCGGGCGGGGCGGAAGCCATCAAGATGGCCATCGCCGACTTCGGCGGCAAGGTGCTCGGCAAGCCGATCGAACTGGTCACGGCCGATCACCAGAACAAGGCTGACGTCGCGGCGTCGAAGGCGCGCGAATGGTTCGACCGCGATGGCGTGGATATGCTCATCGGCGGCACGAACTCTGCCACGGGCCTGGCGATGAACAAGGTCTCGGCCGAGAAGAAGAAGGTCTACATCAACGTGGGTGCCGGCTCGGACGCCCTCACCAACGACCAGTGCCAGCCGTACGGCGTGCACTACGCCTATGACACGGTTGCGCTCGCGCGCGGCACGGGCTCGGCCGTCGTCAAGGCGGGCGGCAAGTCGTGGTTCTTCCTGACGGCCGACTACGCGTTCGGTCACGCGCTCGAGAAGGCCACGGCCGACGTGGTCAAGGCCAACGGCGGCACGGTGAAGGGCGAGGTACGCCACCCGCTGTCGGCGTCTGACTTCTCGTCGTATCTGCTCCAGGCGCAGGCGTCGGGCGCACAGGTGTTGGGTCTGGCGAACGCCGGTGGCGACACGGTCAACGCGATCAAGGCGGCGAAGGAATTCGGCATCAAGGGCAAGATGCAGATCGCCGGTCTGCTCGTGTTCATCAACGACATTCACTCGCTGGGTCTGGATAACACCGGCGGCATGTACTTGACCGATAGCTGGTACTGGGACAAGAACGACAAGACCCGTGCGTTCTCCAAGCGCTACTTCGACAAGATGAAGAAGATGCCGTCGAGCCTGCAGGCCGGCGACTATTCGGCCACGATGACCTATCTGAAGGCGGTGCAGGCCGCTGGCTCCACCGACGCCGACAAGGTGATGGACGAGCTGCACAAGATCAAGATCGACGACATGTTCAGCAAGGGTTACATCCGCAAGGACGGCACCATGATCCACGACATGTACTTGATGCAGGTCAAGACGAAGCAGGAATCGAAGGCACCGTGGGACTACTACAAGATCGTCGCCACGATTCCGGGTGAGAAGGCGTTCACCACGCCGCAAGAGTCGACTTGCCCGCTCATGAAGAAGTAAGCGCAGTCTTCGCACGATGCACCGAAAGCGACGGGACGCGTGTCCCGTCGCGACCTTTCTCCCAGAGAATCGATTTCGATGGAATTACTAGGCATCCCCCTGCCGGCGCTGTTGAGCCAACTGCTGCTGGGACTGGTGAACGGCTCGTTTTACGCCATGCTGAGCCTCGGCCTGGCGGTGATTTTCGGTCTGCTCAATGTGATCAACTTCGCGCACGGCGCGTTGTTCATGCTGGGTGCCATGCTTGCCTGGATGGGCGCGAACTATCTCGGCCTCAATTACTGGGTCATGCTGATTCTCGCCCCCGTCGTGGTGGGCATCGTCGGCATTGTCATCGAGCGCACCATGCTGCGCTGGATCTATAAGCTCGATCACCTGTACGGCCTGCTGCTGACCTTCGGCATCACGCTTGTGCTGGAAGGTGTTTTCCGTTCGATCTACGGCGTGTCGGGTCAGCCCTTCGATGCCCCCGACATCCTTTCCGGCGCGACCAATCTCGGCTTCATGTTCATGCCGAACTATCGCGCGTGGGTGGTGGTGGCGTCGCTCATCGTGTGCTTCTCGACGTGGTTCGTGATCGAGAAGACGAAGCTCGGCGCGTACCTGCGTGCAGGGACGGAGAACCCGAAGCTCGTTGAAGCGTTCGGTGTGAACGTGCCGCTCATGATTACGCTGACGTACGGCTTCGGGGTTGCCCTGGCCGCATTCGCCGGTGTGCTCGCCGCGCCCGTCATCCAGATCTCGCCGCTCATGGGGCAGTCGATGATCATCACGGTGTTCGCGGTGGTCGTGATCGGTGGCATGGGCTCCATCATGGGCTCGATTCTCACCGGCCTGATGCTTGGCGTGGTCGAAGGCTTTACCAAGGTGTTCTACCCGCAAGGGTCTGCGACCGTGGTGTTCGTCATCATGGTGATCGTGTTGCTGCTGCGCCCGGCAGGGCTGTTCGGCAAACAAAAGTAAGGGGCGGGACAATGCAACAAGAGACGCAACAACGGGTGCTCTATTTCCTTCTGCTGCTTGCGCTGGCTGCGGCGCCGTTTGCCGGCGCTTATCCCGTGTTCATCATGAAGGTGCTGTGCTTCGCACTGTTCGCCTGCGCGTTCAATCTGCTGCTGGGCTTCACGGGGCTGCTGTCGTTCGGTCATGCGGCATTCTTCGGCAGCGCGGGCTATGTCACGGGCTACGCGATCCGTAATCTTGGCTTTTCGCCGGAAGTCGGCATCGCTGCGGGCGTCGTGGCCGGGGCGGTGTTGGGGCTGGTCATCGGATTGCTCGCGATCCGGCGTCAGGGCATTTACTTCGCCATGATTACGCTGGCGTTGGCGCAGATGCTGTACTTCTTCTGTCTGCAAGCACCCTTCACGGGCGGTGAGGACGGCCTGCAAGGCGTGCCGCGAGGCAATCTCTTCGGCGTGCTGTCGCTCGATTCGGACCTCACGCTGTATTACGTGGTCCTGGCGATTTGCGCGCTGGGCTTCCTGATCATCATGCGTATCGTGAATTCGCCGTTCGGTCAGGTGCTCAAGGCCATCAAGGAGAATGAACCGCGTGCGATCTCGCTCGGCTACGACGTCGATCGCTTCAAGCTGCTGGCATTCGTGCTCTCGGCCACGCTCGCCGCACTGGCGGGTTCGACCAAGACGGTGGTGCTCGGCTTCGAGACGTTGACCGACGTGCACTGGACGATGTCGGGCATGGTGATCCTGATGACGCTCGTGGGCGGTCTGGGCACGATGTTCGGGCCCGTCGTCGGCGCCGTGATCATCGTTGTGCTGGAGAACAAGCTCGGCGACATCGGCGACTGGCTCGCGACGGCCACGGGCGTGACCTGGTTCCAGACGCTCGGCGAATCGGTGACCATCGTCATCGGCATGATTTTCATCGTCTGTGTGCTGGCATTCCGTCGCGGTCTGGTGGGCGAGTTCGTGGCGCGCTTCCGGTTTTTCCGGACGGCCCGCACGACGGTGCAACAGCCGTGACGGCGGGCGGGCGCACCGAGGTGGGGCGTCCGCTCTTCAGCCTGGCGCACTTATGTCGGAAAAAACCTAATCGGTAGGGGTAAATGCTGACTTGTGGTGCATCGGGTGCTCCTTTATTCTCTCTCTCAGTTCGCGTCACGGCAGGATATAGGGGCGAGGGACGAGGAGACAATAAGCGCGAAAACGCGCACCGCCAAAAAGAGAAAGCGCTGTTGGAGAAAACTCCAACAGCGCTTTTTATATTGCGCTTCGTTGCTTGCGGACAGACCTTTCGTGCCGAGACGTCCCTATTCGGATCTTTTCAATCCGTTCCATTCCTTTTTCGCCGCTGTGCGCCTCGGCGCGTCCCTATGCAAGTCCGGTGCGCCGGTTTCTCCAGCGCGGGATTGCGACGGCAATCCGGGCTTCAATACAATGGCCGTTATCCGGCCCACGACCTTGTGAGACACGCCGCAGTGGCAACCAGTGGCAACCCCTCACGGTCATCGCGTCGCGCGGCGCCATGGGCTTCTACGATGGCTTCTTCATCCCACGCACGTCTTCTCATTCGTCAGGCGCTGCCGGCCGGGCGTCATCAATGCGTCTGTAACGCCATTTCGCGAGACGGCGCATGGGAATGACGCGGTGATAAATAACGGGCGTGTGCCGGGCAAACGGGCAAGGGTGTTGGGGTCGAAGCCACAGGTGGGGAAACCGCACTTTACGAGAGGGCGCCGGTGCCCGTAAGATGGGCGACAATTTGCCGACTGCTCGGTCGGTTAATGTCAAAACAACGAATTCGAATTTTTTGTGAGGAGACCCAAATGAAACTGAAGTTGCTTTGCATGGCATCGGCAATGATGCTGGTCGCAGGCGTCGCCAGCGCCCAGGTGAAGATTGGCGTGTCGCTGTCGGCGACCGGTCCGGCGGCTTCGCTGGGCATTCCGGAGAAGAATACCGTTGCGCTCTTGCCGAAGACGATCGGCGGGCAGTCGGTGCAGTACATCGTTCTCGACGATGCGACGGATACGACGACCGCTGTCAAGAACATGCGCAAGTTGATCAGCGAAGACCACGTCGACGCCGTGCTCGGCTCGACCGTCACGCCGAACTCGCTGGCGATGGTCGATGTGGCCGCCGAGACGCAGACCCCGATGATTTCGATGGCTGCCGGCGCTGCGATCGTCGAGCCGGTCGACGCCAAGCGCGCCTGGTCGTTCAAGACGCCGCAGAACGACATTCTGATGGCCACCGCCATCGCCAAGCACATGGCCGACAACGGCGTGAAGACGGTTGCGTTCATCGGCTTCTCGGACGCGTACGGCGAAGGTTGGTACAAGGAATTCCAGAAGGCGGCCGATCTGAACAAGATCAAGATCGTGGCCAACGAGCGTTTCAACCGCGCCGACACGTCGGTGACCGGACAGGCGCTCAAGATCATGGGGGCGAACCCGGACGCCGTGCTGATCGCCGGTTCGGGCACGCCGGCAGCGCTGCCGCAGCGCACGCTCAAGGAGCGCGGCTACAAGGGCAAGATGTATCAGACCCACGGCGTGGCCAACAACGACTTCCTGCGCGTTTGCGGCAAGGATTGCGAAGGCACCTATCTGCCGGCCGGCCCGCTGCTGGTGGTTGACCAACTGCCTGCCGACAATCCGGTCAAGAAGTCGGCCGCCGCATACAAGGCGATTTACGAAAAGGCGTATGGCGCGGGTTCGATCTCGACTTTCGGCGGTCATGCCTGGGACGCTGGCCTGCTGCTGCAGACGGCCATTCCGGTCGCGCTGAAGAAGGCCAAGCCGGGCACGGCCGAATTCCGCGCTGCGCTGCGTGAGGCGCTGGAGAACGTGAAGAACATGCCGGGCACCGCCGGTATCTTCAATATGAGCGCGAAGGACCATAACGGCTTGGATCAACGCTCGCGCGTGATGGTGCAAATCGTTGGCGGCAAGTGGAAGTTGGCGAACTGATGCGTGTCGGGGCTGCCTATAACACGCAGGCATGCCCCGCTGTCACATCTGAAGATCTGCGGTTCCGCGCCCGGTTGGACCGACCGGGCCGGTAGAACGGGCGTTCGCGCCCGTTTTTTTTGAGCGTGGTAGTTTCGCGCTTCGCAAAGAGACGGCAGGGCATGTGATGCGAGCGGCACATGAGAGGCCGCATTGTCCCAACCTGATCGCCTCAGCCGGGGGGCTGAGCGGACGATCCTTTCGAGCGTAAATTCATGACGGGTGATTTCGAACACCGCAATCTATCTCTGGTATTGCTGCAGACGCGTGAAGCGGCGATGGGGCTATTCCGTCCCTTGCTCAATTGCTACGACATCACGGAACAACAGTGGCGTGTCATACGCGCGGTCAACGATAGCGAATCCGGGGAAATGGAGATCGGGCAGGTGGCGCGGGAGTGCTGCATTCTCAGTCCGAGCCTCTCGGGCATGCTCGAGCGTATGGAGGCGTCAGGCCTTATCGTGCGCCGCCGGGTGGCCGCCGATCAGCGTCGTGTGATGGTGTCGCTCACTTCATCGAGCCGCGCACTGTGCAAGAAGCTCGGTCCGCTGGTCGAGGAGCGTTATCGCTACCTGGAAGACAAGGTCGGACGCGACACGCTCGCCGAAATCTACCGCCTGCTCGACGTGGTACGTGAGGCGCTACCCGCGGACGTGCTGGCCGAAGCGCCGTCGTTGCCCGCCAAGCCGCGCCGCCGCCGCAAGCCGGCAGCCTGACGCAATACGATGCAATACGACGCACCTCAGCCCCGCAGAGGCCAGCGGGTGAGGGCAGGAGGGCGCACTAGACCCTCACCGGAGGCGCCACAAATGGCGGTGCAGCCGGTGCAGGCAGTGATGTTGGAGGAGACAAGATTTCGCCGTGTCAGTAGTCGCCCGAGTTTTACCAATGCATAATCATTTATACAATTCATAATTCGCTGCGCTGCTACACGGGGAACGTGGGGGGTGTATCGATGTGAAGGGGAACGGGGCGGTGCGCCGCGCCGTGCATCACACCGGCTGTCTCGCCAGCCGGCTCAAGAAGTACTCAAACGATGTGAGAGGAGCATGGATCTTTCGATTGCAGCCATCCTGGCGCAGGACGGCATCACCACGGGTGCGATTTATGCCTTGCTGGCATTGGCGCTCGTGTTGGTGTTCTCCGTCACCCGCGTCATCTTCATTCCGCAGGGCGAGTTCGTGTCGTATGGCGCGCTCACGCTGGCGGCACTGCAAACCCAGAAGTTTCCGCTCACGAGCTGGCTGCTCGTGGCGATGGGCATCTGCACGTTCGTCGTGGAGACGGCCGGCGTGATGCGGCATAGCGAGCGTCGCAAGTTGGCCGGGCGCATTGTGCCGGTGCTTGCGGGCAAGTATCTGGTGTTTCCGATTGCCGTGTTCTTCGTTGTCAAGGCGCTGGCGCCGATGACCTTGCCGATGCTCGTGCAGATTGCGATCACGCTGCTGCTGGTCGTGCCGATCGGGCCGATGCTCTATCGCCTCGCGTACCAGCCGCTCGCGGAGGCGAGCACGCTGCTGCTGCTGATCGTCTCGGTGGGCGTGCACTTTGCCCTGACGGGCCTGGGCCTGGTGATGTTCGGGGCGGAAGGTTCGCGCACGCAAGCCTTCTCCGACGCGAACTACACCATTGGCTCGGTGATGGTGTCCGGCCAGAGTCTCTGGGTGTTGGGCGTCTCGGTGGTGATGATCCTGGGGCTGTACTTCTACTTCGACCGCTCGCTCTCGGGCAAGGCCTTGCGTGCGACGGCCGTGAACCGGCTGGGCGCGCGGCTCGTAGGCATCGGCACGGTGCAGGCGGGGCGTCTGGCGTTCACGCTGGCGGCGGTGCTCGGTGTGCTGTGCGGCATTCTGATCGCGCCGATCACGACCATCTATTACGAATCGGGCTTCCTGATTGGCCTGAAGGGCTTCGTGGGCGCAATCATCGGCGGTCTGGTGAGTTATCCCGTCGCGGCGCTTGGCGCCATTCTGGTGGGCCTGCTGGAGTCGTACTCGTCGTTCTGGGCGAGTGCATACAAAGAGGTCATCGTCTTCACGCTGATTCTTCCTGTGCTGCTGTGGCTGTCGCTCACGAGCAAGCATGTGGAAGAAGACGAGGAATAAGCCGGGGCGGACCACAGAATGAAAAACAAATACTTCCTGATTTTCCTGGTAGTGCTGGCCGTGTTGCCGGTACTGCCTGCACCCGTGCGCTTGCCTGAGTACTGGGTGACGCTGCTCAACTATATCGGTCTGTACAGCATTGTGGCCATTGGTCTCGTGCTGCTCACGGGCGTGGCGGGCATGACATCGTTCGGACAGGCGGCATTCGTGGGGCTGGGCGCGTATGCCACGGCCTATCTGACGACGGCGTATGGCGCGTCGCCCTGGCTGGGGCTGATCGTCGGTATCGTGATTACGGCGGCGGCAGCGCTCGTCATCGGCGCGATCACGATGCGTTTGTCCGGTCACTTTCTCCCGTTGGGCACGATTGCATGGGGGTTGTCGCTGTATTACCTGTTCGGCAACCTTGAGTTCCTGGGCAAGTACGACGGCCTGAACGATATTCCGACCATCGGTCTGTTCGGCATGGAGTTGGAGAGCGGGCGTCAGATGTTCTATCTGATCTGGATCGTGGTCGTACTGGCGGTGGTATCGGTCAAGAACCTGCTCGATTCGCGCCAGGGTCGCGCCATTCGGGCCCTCAAGGGGGGCGGCGTCATGGCCGAGGCGATGGGCGTGAACACGGCGTGGATGAAGGTTGTGGTGTTCGTGTACGCCGCCGTCCTCGCGGCGATTTCGGGTTGGTTGTACGCGCATCTGCAGCGCGCGGTCAACCCCACGCCGTTCAACCTGAACCATGGCATCGAGTATCTGTTCATGGCCGTGGTGGGCGGGGTCTCGCACGTGTGGGGCGCGGTACTCGGCGCGGCGATCCTGACCGTGCTCAAGGACTATCTGCAGAACATCTTGCCGATGCTGCTGGGGGCGAACGGAAACTTCGAGACCATCGTCTTCGGCGTGTTGCTGGTCTTGCTGCTCCAATACGCGCGTGACGGTGTGTGGCCGTTCCTGGGCAAGCTTTTCCCGGCACGGCGCATCGCGAAGGCGCCAGAGCATGCTGAGCCGTTGGGGCACCGAGCGAAGCCGGCGGTTGGCGAAGTGGTGCTCAAACTCGAAAAGGCGCGCAAGGAGTTTGGTGGACTCGTGGCGGTCAACGATGTGTCGTTCCAGGTGAAGGCTGGCGAGATCGTGGGCCTGATCGGCCCGAACGGCGCGGGCAAGTCGACGACATTCAACCTCGTGACCGGCGTACTGCAGGCCACTCGCGGCGAGATTTCGTTCCTTGGCGAGCGGATCGACCGTCTGCCGTCGCGCGAGATCGTCAAGCGCGGTATTGGCCGGACATTCCAGCATGTGCGTTTGATGCCGCACATGAGTGTGCTCGAGAACGTGGCGATTGGCGCCTATCTGCGCGACAAGAACGGGCTGCGCCGCCGTCCGCAGGGTGGCGTGTGGTCGAGCGTGCTGCGTCTGGATCGTCGTGAAGAGGCGATGCTGCTGCACGAAGCCAAGAAGCAGATCGAGCGGGTGGGCCTTGGGGCGCACATGTACGACGAGGCGGGGAGTCTCGCGCTGGGCCAGCAACGTATTCTTGAGATCGCGCGCGCGTTGGCGTGCGACCCGACGTTGCTGCTGCTCGACGAGCCTGCGGCCGGTCTGCGTTACAAGGAGAAGCAGGCGCTGGCCGAGCTGCTCAGGCGGCTCAAGGACGAGGGCATGAGCGTGCTGCTGGTCGAGCATGACATGGACTTCGTGATGAATCTGACCGATCACCTGGTGGTCATGGAGTTCGGTACCAAGATTGCCGAGGGCCTGCCGGAAGACGTGCAGAAGAACCCGGCGGT
This sequence comes from Pandoraea sp., assembly GCF_041919235.1. NCBI lineage: Bacteria > Pseudomonadati > Pseudomonadota > Betaproteobacteria > Burkholderiales > Burkholderiaceae > Pandoraea > Pandoraea sp. Next base: position 1,796 of record NZ_JAYRUC010000014.1, on the reverse strand, counting down.
ACTCGAGGCGTACCTTGGAGGAGTGGAGTAATGGCAGACGCGATTCTTGAGGTCAAGGACCTCGCCGTCGCATACGGCAAAGTCGAGGCGGTGCATGGCGCGCATCTGCGAGTCGAAGCGGGCCAGATCGTCACGGTGATCGGCCCGAACGGTGCGGGTAAGTCGTCGATGCTCAATGCCATCATGGGGGCGTTGCCACACAATGGTTCGAGCCGTGGGAGCGTGGCGTATCTCGGTCAGGAGATGTCGGCGCTGACGATCGAAAACCGCGTCGCGCGCGGGATGTGCCTGGTGCCGGAAAAGCGCGAGCTGTTTGCGACGATGACCGTGGAGGACAATCTTCTGCTTGGCGCATACCGTCGCAAGCGGGCCGGGGAGCGAAACTTCCTGGACCAGATGGAAGTGGTCTTCGCACTCTTCCCGCGCCTCAAGGAGCGCCGTGGGCAGCAGGCCGGGACGCTCTCGGGTGGCGAGCGTCAGATGTTGGCGGTCGGCAGGGCGTTGATGGGCAAGCCGCAGTTGCTCATGCTCGATGAGCCGAGTCTTGGACTGGCGCCGCTGATTGTGAAGGAGATATTCCACATCATCAGCGATTTGCGCAAGACCGGCGTGGCGACGCTGTTGATCGAACAGAATGCCCGTGCGGCATTGCAGGTGGCCGATTACGGCTATGTGATCGAGACCGGTGAGCTGGCGCTCGAAGGCCCGGCTCAGGAGCTGGCCAGCAATCCCAAGGTCATCGAGACGTATCTGGGGTTGGCGAAGAAGGCGGCCTGAGGCACGTCGTTTGTCTGATTGCCGTCATGAGAAGACCCGCCAGTTTGGCGGGTCTTTTTTTTTGGAGGACGGCGTCCGGGTGAGTCGATGGCCCATCGATATCCGGCCCCATTTATTTCGGGTGACGATAGCGCATTGTCGGTGAGACGGGAGAACTCACTTATTCACAGTTGCTTGTGGATAGTTGTGGGCAACGAAAATCTATGGCGCGCCGCCGCAATAAGGGGTTTCGCGTGATATTCGAAATTCTTGCCGAAATAGCGTTTGAGGTTATCCACAGAAAAGCAAATTCCCGAAACGCGTGGGCGTCGCTTGGGATCGGGTGTGGATAAGCGGGGTGGTTGGGTGACGTCGTGGTCTGTTTGGGGTTCTGGATGTTGACCGTTGCTTCGCCATTTTTTTTCGACGCGGAGGTGTAGTGCATCGCCGCGAGGAAGACGAGGCCGTAGGCAATGTCGAGCGTGCTTGGCGCTGGGATTGAATGCATTGCTCGAACGTTCCACGTGAAACATGAGCGAAATGGGCCGCGGGTTGGAGTTAGCGAGTTCGCTTGGGAGATCGTTAGAGATTTCCGATAGCGCTATGCAGAGACCGTTGGTTGACGGCGCAGTTCGAATATTGACCCTCTTCATTGTCTGGAAACGGGTGAAGGGGGGGCGAGGTTCGAGTCAATGGTTGGCTACAAAACGTAGGTGATGCGGGTGCCGCGAACGCAGACCCGCGACCTTTGGGAACGTTTCACGTGAAACACGGTGGGATTCCCCCGAAGATTGTGTTCGGCCAACCTTCTTTGCTTGAGCGGGTGGAGTATGAGAAGAGGGGGAGCAAAGGACAAAGGGCAGAGGGCAGAGGGCACAGGGCACAGGGCACAGGGCAGAGGGCAGAGGGCAGAGGGCAGAGGGCAGAGGGCAGAGGGCAGAGGGCAGAGGCAGAGGCAGAGGCAGAGGCAGAGGCAGAGGCAGAGGCAGAGGCAGAGGCAGAGGCAGAGGCAGAGGCAGAGGCAGAGGCAGAGGCAGAGG
>NZ_JAYRUC010000013.1:0-150401 GCF_041919235.1 Pandoraea sp. | reverse complement strand
GTCGAACGGATTCATCGACATCTTCACGTTCGCAATGTCGACGCCACTGCCGTCGCTCTTCACACGAACCTTTACGTTGTAATCCACTACCCGTTTGACCGGTACAAGGATCTTCATGAACTCGCTCCAAAGTTACGTTTACGTCAATCCGCTGTCATTATAACCACTCGGAGAATGACGCATTTATTGCTTATTTGATGCATTTTTAGGCAAGAATCCACGATACTTTTTGGATTTTCCGCAAGTGTCCGATCCTCGCGATAGCAACGCCGGAATTCAATAAGTACACGCTTTCCGCGCACACATGCCCGCCCGAACGATCGTGCTATTTTTATGCAAATCGTGACGCGCGGCCAGTATCGGTGTGGTGCATTTCCTCTAGAGAAATCACGCCGCCGCACGAGCGCCTATGATCGAATGGCGCACTCGGCAATCGCAGCGCCGTCGCACGCACGACGGCCATCCGGCCATCGCGTCAGGAGGGGACATGACTACGCATTCGGTATCGCACCTGCAGGCCAGCGATGGCCTTTCACTGTACGTTCATTGCTGGCTGCCGGATACCGGCGGCGAGCCGGTGCGTGGCGTTGTCGCGATCGTCCACGGGATGGGCGAGCACGGCGGCCGTTACGCACGGCTGGCGGAACACTTCGCCGCATCCGGTCTCGTGACTGTCGCCTATGACCTTCGCGGGCACGGCCGCTCCGACGGTGCGCGCATCTTCGTCGACCGTTTCGACGCGTATCTAGACGACACCGAGATCTTCCTCACGCACGTGCGCACCACGTTCGGCCCGGCACCGCTGTTCCTGCTCGGCCATAGCATGGGGGGTGCCATCGCCGCGCTGTACACCATTACGCGGGCACCGGCGAACCTGCGCGGCCTGATACTGAGCAGCCCGGCGCTCGCGCCGGGCGAGCCCGTCGCGCCGTGGATGGCGAAGGCCGGACGCTGGGTGTCGCGCTGGCTGCCGAAGGTCCCCGTCTTCAAGATCGATCCGAACCTGATCTCGCGCGACAAAGCGGTGGTCGCCGAGGCGAAAAGCGATCCACTCAACGCCTATGGCGGCACGCCGGCACGCACTGCCGCCGAGTTGCTCGATGCGATGGCGCGGATTCACGCCAACGCTGGCGCGCTGCATTTGCCGCTTTACATCTTCCATGGCACTGCCGACAGACTCACCGCCCCGTGGGCAAGCGAGCAGTTCTATGGCAACGCCGGCTCGCAGGACAAGACGTTGCGCCTCTATCCGGGGTATTTTCACGAAACGCTCAACGACCTCGACCGCGAGAAGGTCGTCGACGAATTGACGCAGTGGCTGCTGCAACACTTGCCCGACGCGCAAGCGACACAAACCGCACAGGTGGCTCAGCCGACTCAGTCGATTCAGCCTGCTCAGTCCGCTCAGTCCGCTCAGCCTGCCCAGCCTGCCCTGGGAGCGCACGACGGCGTCTGAGGTGCCGCCCCTCCCACGAAGCGGACACACGGTACCCCGCACGCGCGCAGGGTCTCGCAACACGCATCCTCGCTGCGCGCTACACTGAAGTCGTGTGTCATTGCGAGGAGCTTCCGGCATGCAAGCGCAGACGAAATATTCGCTGCAAACGGTCGTCGGCATGCATTTCTGGACGCCGACGATCTTCAGCATCAAGACCACACGGCCTGCCGCTTTGCAATTCACGGCCGGGCAGTTCGTGCGGCTAGGGCTTCCCGGCGACGATGGAGAACTGATCTGGCGGGCGTTTTCCTTGGTCAACGCTCCCGCCGAAGACATATTGGAGTTCTACGCAATTACGATTCCCGAAGGGAAACTCACACCGCGCCTGGCGCGACTCAAGGTCGGCGACACGCTGTTCGTGGATCACACGGCATACGGCTTTCTGACGCTCGATCGATTCACCGGAGGCGAGGATCTCTGGCTGCTTGCCACCGGCACGGGTCTGGCGCCCTTCGTATCGATCCTGCGCGACCCGGCCGTATGGCAACGCTTCAAACGCATCTTCCTCGTGCACAGCGTGCGATGGGCGAGCGACCTCGCCTATTACGACGAACTCAAGCATTTCTCGCATCCTGACGTCGATCCGGCGCTGATCGACAAACTTCACTTCGCGGTCTGCGTGACCCGCGAAGCCATGCCCGGCGCACTGCATGGCCGGGTGACGTCGCTGCTGGCGTCGGGAGAATTGGAGAAAGCGATCGGTGCCACGCTGGATCCGGCCACCTCGCGCATCATGGTGTGCGGTAATCCGGACATGATCAAGGAACTGCGCGCCTGGTTCACCGACCATGGCTACGCGGTGAGCCGCACGGCAACGCCGGGGCCGCTCGTCCTGGAAAAGCAGTGGTAGCGCGCAAGCGCGTCCGAAGTCCCGCGCGCATCGCGGGCTTCGGCCCGCTCAGCCGGAACGCTTCGCCCAGTCGGGCGCGCGCTTCTCGATAAACGCCTGCACACCTTCAAGCGCACATTCGTCCATCATGTTGCAGGCCATCGTCTGCCCCGCCATCTGGTAGGCCGCTTCGATGCCGGTCTCGATCTGCCGGTAGAACAGCCCCTTGCCGGCGGCCACGGCCGCGGCAGGTTTCGCCAGAATCGAGCGGCACAGCGCCGCGACTTCCACGTCGAGCCGCTCCATCGGCACCACACGGTTGACGAGCCCTCGCTCGCGAGCGGTCTGCGCGTCGATGAAGTCGCCTGTGAGCAACATCTCCATCGCCTGCTTGCGCGTGAGATTGCGCGAGAGCGCTACGCCCGGGGTCGCACAGAACAGGCCGACGTTGATGCCGGAGACCGCGAAGCGCGCCGCCGACGCCGCCACCGCGAGATCGCACATCGCGACCAACTGACACCCGGCCGCCGTGGCAATGCCGTGCACCCGCGCAATGACCGGCTGCGGCATACGCTGGATCGTCAGCATCACGCGCGTGCATTGATTGAACAACGAGCGGTAGTAGTCGAGGGATGGCTCGGCGCGCATTTCCTTGAGATCGTGACCCGCGCAGAATGCAGGCCCCGCAGCCGCGAGTATGACCACACGTGCGTGTGCATCGCGGGCCGCGTCGTCGAGTGCCGCTTGCAGCGCGTCGAGCATCGCCTCGGAGAGCGCGTTGAAATGACGCGGTCGATTCAGCGTCAACGTCACTACACCGGCCAACTCGCCCTCGCCGCGCGTGACGACGACAAGCGGCTCGTGCGTTGCTGCCCCGGCTTCCGATACTGTCATGTTCGTCTCCTGTACCGCGTATGACCGCGCGGCATCGCCGGCGATGCCAACCGCGACGCCTCAAACGTCAGCGAGCACCTTCAGATGCGCCACCACGCTGCGTCCGAGCGCGGAGAGGTTGTAGCCGCCTTCGAGGCAGCTCACGATGCGCCCCTTCGCATGCCGATCGGCCACGGCCTTCACGCGCTCGGTGATCCAAGCGAAATCCGCCTCGGTCAGACCGAGATTGCCGAGATCGTCTTCACGGTGTGCATCGAAGCCCGCCGAGAAAAAGATCATCTCCGGACGGAATGCGTCGAGTTGTCCCAACCAGCCGTAGTCGATCGCCTCGCGCGCCTGCATGCCGGACGTTCGCGCGGCGAGCGGAATGTTGAGCATGTTCGGCGCCGGATCGAGCGCGCCGGAAAACGGATAGAACGGATGCTGGAAAATACCGCACATCAGCACGCGCTCGTCGTTGCCGAAGGCGGCTTCCGTTCCGTTGCCATGATGCACGTCGAAGTCGACGATCGCCACGCGCGAGAGTCCATGCACTTCGAGCGCATGCGCGGCGGCGATCGCTACATTGTTGAACAGGCAAAACCCCATGGCGCGCGTGGGCGTGGCGTGATGGCCCGGCGGACGGACGCTGCAGAAGGCGTTCTCGAGTTCGCCCCGAATGACGGCGTCGGTCGCCGCGATCGCCGCGCCCGCCGCACGCGTGGCCGCTCGCCACGAATACGGATTGAGCAGCGTATCGGGATCGATCGGAAAATAGCCCGACTCGGGGATGTTGTCGCGAATGAAGTCGATGTGATCCTGCGTGTGCACGAGCCGCAAACTGGCCTCGTCGGCGGCGGGCGCTTCCCGGCGCTCAAGCAGACCGTCGATGCGTCCGGCGATCAATTGGTCCTCGATCGCGCGCAGCCGCTCGGGACATTCCGGATGCCACTCGCCCATCTCGTGACGGATGCAATCGGGGTGCGTATAAAACCCGGTAGCCATTCGTTGTATCGCCTATCGCTTCGAATCGTGTATTGGGACGGGCGGGGGATGCCCGCCGCGCCGTGGCTCTTGCGCCCGGTAGCGGCCGGGCGTCGCGCCTGACTTGCGATGCCGCACTGCATTGGCAAACGCGTGCCGATGGCCGGCATCCCCCATACGCGCTGTCACGGACAGTGCATAGGCCTTAAGGTATCACAGGTGCACTCGGTTATACTGCCAAGCAGTCTCCCAGCAGACCCGTGTCAGCCGGCAAGGGCCGTTCACCTGAAATTCGGGACGGCAGGAACTGGCATGAATGGTTGACGCTCTAGACAGAATCGCGCGTTGGATCGCTCCGGCGCGCGCTGACGAGAGCCTCAACGCGACTAACGCGACGACGGCCCAAGCGGCAGCGTTGCCTTCGGACTTCATACAGGCCTGACAGACAGCATGACATCACCGGTACGGATGGACGATTCGCTCTTGCCCGCGCGCTCGCGCCCCACGCATCGACCGGACAGCGGCCGCCTTTGCTCGGTTGCGCGACGCAAGCGCTTCGACCTGCGCCCCCCCTCTCGCGCTGCACGTGCAGTCCGCGCGCTCGGCGTTGCGATATGCATGAGCGCCTTCGCACTGACGACGGCCGGCGCGCATGCGCAGACGCGCACCAAGCAGGTCGCACAAACGGAGTTCGAGGAAGAGGTCGTCCCGCAACGCTATGCGGCGAACCCCGACGTCGACGCGTTCATTAACGACATCGTGGCGCGCGACGGCTTCGATCGCAGCGAATTGCAGAAGGTGTTTTCGCGCGTCGTATTCTCGCAGACGGCCGCGCGCCTGGCCGCACCGCCCCCTACCCCTGGCCAAAAGAACTGGACGAAGTACGAGAAGAATTTTCTCGACAACACGCGCATCAACGGCGGCGTGCGGTTCTGGAATCAGAACGCAGCGGCGCTCGCGCGCGCGTCGAAGCAATATGGCGTGCCCGAGGCGATCATTGTCGCCATCATCGGCGTAGAGACCATCTACGGGCGCCACATGGGCAACTTCCGCACCATCGATGCGCTGACCACGCTTGCGTTCGACTATCCGCCAGCACGCAACCGTTCGGAGCGCATGGCGCTCTTTCGCAACGAACTGGAAAACCTGTTGCTCTACGCCCGCGAGCGCGGTGTCGATCCGTTCAGCATCTACGGGTCTTACGCGGGGGCCATCGGCATTCCGCAGTTCATGCCGTCCTCGATTCGTAACTATGCGGTCGATTACACGGGCGACGGCAAGATCAATCTGACCAACGATGTGGCCGACGCCATCGGCAGCGTCGCCAACTTCCTCAAGCAACATGGCTGGCAGGCCGGACAACCGGTCGTCTGGAACATCGCAGCGGATCGCGGCAGCCAGGGACTGGCGGAAGCGGGCGCCGATGGTCAACCCGAGCCGCACTGGAAGCTCGGCGACTTCATCAAGGCGGGTATGTTGATGAACGAGCCGCGGCTCGATGTGGGCGCGTCGCTCGACACCCCCGTGCTCATCGTCGATCTGCCGACACCGGGACAGGCCACCGAGTACCGCATGGGCCTCACCAACTTCTACGTGCTCACACGCTACAACCGCAGCTTCTTCTACGCGATGTCGGTGTACGACCTCGCCGACGCGATCAGAGCGGCTCGCGCGCCGTAATATTCGTGTCGCGTCATCGCCTGCGATGAAAAACACCCCAACGATTGGATTGACCTCCATCGGTTGGGGTGCAGCTCAGGCAGGAGCGGTTTTCTTTGCGTCTATCGTCGCCGTTGCGGTGCAGAGCACCGCCGCGCGTCGCGCGTCACGCTGGGAACACGCCCGTCGACAAATAGCGATCGCCGCGATCGCACACGACGAATACGATGGTGGCGTTCTCCACTTCACGCGCCAGATTCAATGCGATGTGGCAGGCACCCGCTGCCGAGATGCCGCAGAAGATGCCCTCTTGCGCCGCAAGACGACGCGCCATGACCTCCGCGTCCGCCTGGGTCACGGAGATCGTGCGATCGACGCGTGCGCGATCGAAAATCTTTGGCAGATACGCTTCCGGCCATTTGCGAATCCCTGGAATACGCGAGCCTTCGGCCGGTTCTGCGCCGATGATCTGCACCGCTTCGCTCTGCTCCTTCAGGTACTGCGACACCCCCATGATCGTGCCCGTCGTCCCCATCGCCGAGACGAAGTGCGTGACGCGTCCCTCCGTATCGCGCCAGATCTCCGGGCCCGTGGACTCGTAATGCGCGAGCGGGTTGTCCGGGTTGGCGAACTGGTCGAGGATGATGCCACGTCCGTCGCGCTGCATTTGCTCGGCGAGGTCGCGCGCGTATTCCATGCCGCCCTTGACCGGCGTCAGAACGATCTCGGCCCCATAGGCGCCCATGCTCTGACGGCGCTCGATGGAGAGGTCTTCCGGCATGACGAGGACCATCTTGTAGCCGCGAATGGCCGCCGCCATCGCGAGGGCGATACCGGTGTTGCCCGAGGTGGCTTCGATGAGGGTGTCACCCGGTTTGATGCGACCACGCAACTCGGCGTGCTTGATCATCGACAACGCCGGGCGATCTTTCACCGATCCCGCCGGGTTGTTGCCCTCGAGTTTGCCGAGAATCACGTTGTTGCGGCGGCGGATCTCGTCGTCGGGCAAACGCATTAGTTGCACCAGCGGCGTGTTGCCGATGGTGTCTTCGATAGTCTTATAGGCCATTGCGCTTAGCTTTTTCGGTCGGGAATCGAAACATTCTAATCCACCGGCCATGCCCGCGTTCGGCGAAGGGTTTCGGCGGGCATCGCAATCGCAGACACCCGCCCCCCCAAGGAACGTCAGCGCTGCGACGCGCCGGCCGCCGAGGCCTTGGCCTTCTTCGATTTGCGTGCCTTGACGGGCGCGGCGTCGCCCGCCGCCGCCGCGGACGCCACCGCGGGCGTCGCACCTGCCTTGGCCGCCTTGGTTGCCTTGGCCGCCTTGGCCGCCTTCGTTGTATTGGCGTCCTTCGATTGCTTCGATGCGTTCGCCTTCGTGTCCGATGCCCCTCCCAGAACGGCGGCCGCCGGCACCGGCGCGCCAGGCTTGGCGGGCATGGCGGTCGTGCCGGGGGTTGCGGGCTTCATCGTCGAGGGTGCAGCAGGCGCGGGCGCCTGGGCCTTTTGCGTGGCGATTGACGGCGCCGGCTGGGCGGGATTGGCGGGACGGGGGGATGCCGCAGGCGGCACAGGCTTGGCTGGGGCCGTGGGCAGCCCCGGTGCCCGGGCGGCCGGCGCGGTGGCCGGCGGCGATTTTGCCGCCGCAGCCGCATCGCCCCCGCGCCCATTGATCGTCAAGCCTTCGGATTGAAGCGTGGAGACGGACTTGACGCCCAACCCCTTCACACGCTTGGCGACGTCGCTCGCGTCTTTGTAGGCGCCATGGGCGTTACGCTCATCGACGATGGCCTTGGATTTGACCGGTCCGAGGCCCTTGAGCGACTCAAGTTGCGCCTGGTCGGCAGTATTGATGTCGACGGCCGCCATGGCCAGGCCGCACAGGGTGAAAAAGGCAACAACCGCCAGCAACAGTTTGCGAAGCATGATGTGTTCCTTATGAAGTCACTCGGGTCGATGTCGTCGATGTCGTCGAGATCCCCGATACTTCCTTAACGCTCACGAACGTCTACGGATGACATCGACCCATCGACCCACCGACCTTAGGGTCGCAAAGCGGCCCCTCCGGCACCCCACCGGTCAGGCGATGCGCGTCGACACCTACTGCGCGAGCAGCCAGCGCACGTAGCGAGCGACGCCCTCGCCCACCGTGTAGAACGGCTGTTGATACCCACCGGCCTGACGCAGATGCTCGATGTTCGCCTGCGTGAAGCATTGATACTTGCCACGCAACGCGTCCGGGAACGGGATGTACTCGACGATCCCCTGCTTGACCATTTCGTCGAGCGCGAGCGGCGCCTCGCCCGCCTCCTCACGAAGCGTGTTGATCACGGCAATCGCGATATCGTTGAACGGCTGCGCGCGGCCCGTGCCAAGGTTGAAAATGCCGCTTCGCTCCGGATGATCGAAGAAGTGCAGGTTCACCTTCACGACGTCTTCAACGGACACGAAGTCACGGCTTTGCGTACCGGCCGCGTAGCCGTTGTACTCGCCGAAGAGCTTCACGCGGCCGTTGGCGCGGAATTCGTTGAAGTTGTGATACGCGACCGAGGCCATTCGACCTTTGTGCGCCTCGCGCGCGCCGTACACATTGAAATAGCGGAAGCCGGCCACCTGACTTGGGAGCTTGCCGCCCGCCTCGCGCATCGCACGGCGCACGATCTGGTCGAACAGAAACTTCGAGTAACCGTAGACGTTCAACGGCTTCTCGTATTCACGCGTCTCCACGAACGTGTCGGACGCACCGTACGTGGCCGCCGACGAGGCGTAGAGGAACGGCACGGCCTGTGCCTGGCAGGCTTCGAACAACGCCCGCGTATAGCGGAAGTTGTTCTCCATCATGTACCGGCCGTCCGTCTCCATCGTATCGGAGCAGGCGCCTTCGTGGAAAATCGCACGAACGCGGCCGAACTCACGGCGCTGGAAACGCGCGACGAAGTCGGTCTTGTCGAGGTAATCGCTGATCTCGCAATCGACCAGATTGCGGAATTTGTCCGCGCGCGTGAGGTTGTCGACCGCCACGATGTCGGTCTCGCCGCGCTCGTTGAGGGCTTTGACGAGGTTCGCGCCGATGAAGCCTGCGGCGCCGGTCACGATGATGGTCATGTCAGGTCGGAAAAGAGTTCGGTGTAGTCCACGGTCGCCGTGCCCAGCTTGCCCACAACGATGCTGCCTGCGCGGTTGGCAAGCACAACGGCCTGCGCAAGCGGGAGACCGGCGGAAAGCGACGCCGCGAGCGTGGCAATCACGGTATCGCCCGCGCCCGAGACGTCATACACTTCGCGCGCCTGCGCCGGCACGTGCAGCGCGCCGTCGGCGGTAAAGAGGGTCATGCCTTCTTCCGAGCGCGTGAGCAGCAGCGCGTCCAGATCGAGCGACTCGCGCAGGTGCTGCGCGCGCGCCGTAAGGTCGTCTTCCGAGCGCCATTCGCCCACGACCTGCTGCAATTCCGAGCGATTGGGCGTCAGGATCGATGCGCCGCGATAGCGCTCGTAATCGCTGCCCTTCGGGTCGACCAGCACCACCTTGCCGGCGGTGCGCGCCGCTTCGATCATCGGCTGCACATGCGTCAGGCCGCCCTTCGCGTAATCCGATAGCAGCACGACGTCGTAGCTGGCGAGCAGTCGACGATATTGATCGAGCACCGCCAGCAGCACTTCATGCGCGGGATGATTCTCGAAATCGATACGCAGCAGTTGCTGCTGACGTGACACGATACGCAGCTTGATCGTCGTCGCCAATGCCGCATCGCGTGTCACGAAGGCCGCGACGCCGCTCTCTTTGAGCAGCTCGACCACCCGGTCTCCCGGTTCGTCCGTACCGAGCACACACAGCAGCCCCGCCTGCGCGCCCAGCGAAGCGGCGTTGAGCGCCACGTTCGCCGCACCGCCCAGTCGCTCCTCGTTGCGCTTGACGTGCACAACCGGCACCGGCGCTTCCGGGGAAATGCGATTGACGTCGCCGAACCAGTAGCGATCGAGCATCACGTCACCGACGATCAGCACGCGCGCGCGGCTAAATGCCTCGCGAGGCACGATAGGTACGCCCGGTGCCTGCACCGTGCGTGTGAGAGACGTTTTCGTTGATGTCACGCGTCGCGCCCCATCTTTCAAAGCGATTCGTGAAGCCCACGGCCAATGCCGTGGTACTCGACGCCCAGCGCCCGCATGGCCTCCGGATCGTACAGATTGCGACCGTCGAAGATCAGCGGCAGCGACAACGCCGACTTCACCTTCGCGAAGTCCGGGCTGCGGAACGCCTTCCATTCCGTGACGATCACGAGCGCGTCGGCACCGGTCAGCGTGTCGGTCTGCGTTGCGCAGAACTCGATGCGAGCCTGCGCCGCGGCGTCGTCTGCGAAATCGAGGGCAATCACGCGACGCGCTTCTTCAAGCGCCACCGGATCGTAAGCGCGCACACGCGCGCCACGACGCACCAGCTCCGCAATGACACGGCGGCTCGGCGCTTCGCGCATGTCGTCGGTATTCGGTTTGAACGCGAGGCCCCACAGCGCGAACGTCTTGTCCGACAGGTCCTCGCCCAGGCGACGCACGATCTTGTCGATCAGCACCGCCTTCTGCGTTTCATTGACGGCCTCCACGGCATTGAGAATCTTCAACGGCAGGCCATAATCTTCCGCGGTGCGCACGAGCGCCTGCACGTCCTTCGGGAAGCATGAACCGCCGTAGCCGCAGCCGGCATACAGGAAGTGGTAGCCGATACGCGGGTCCGAGCCTATGCCTCGGCGCACGTCCTCGATATCCACGCCCACGCGATCGGCCAGATTGGCCATCTCGTTCATGAACGAGATGCGCGTGGCCAGCATGGCGTTGGCCGCGTACTTGGTGAATTCGGCCGAGCGCACGTCCATATACAAGGTGCGCTCGTGGTTGCGGTTGAACGGCGAATACAGCCCCTTCATCATGGCGCGTGCCCGTTCGCCGTCGGCGTCGCTGTCCACGCCGATCACGATCCGGTCCGGACGCATGAAGTCGTCCACCGCCGCGCCTTCCTTCAGGAATTCGGGATTCGACACAACGGAGAATGTCACGTCCTCGCCACGCTTGGCGAGTTCGTCGGCCACCGCAGCACGCACCTTGTCGGCCGTGCCCACAGGCACGGTCGATTTGTCGACGATCACCTTGAAGGTCTTGGCGTAGCGTCCAATATTGCGTGCTGCCGCCACCACGTATTGCAGGTCGGCGGAGCCGTCTTCATCCGGGGGGGTGCCCACTGCGATGAACTGAACGTCACCGTGGGCGACCGAGGCCTCGACGTCCGTCGAAAATTGCAGACGACCGGCGGCGCGGTTGCGCGCGATCACTTCCTGCAGACCGGGTTCGTGAATCGGCACGCCGCCGTTGTTCAGAATGTCGATCTTGCGCGGATCGACGTCGAGGCAGAACACGTCGTTGCCGACATCCGCCAGACAGGCGCCTGTAACAAGGCCAACGTAACCGGACCCGATGATGGTGACTTTCATGATTGCGCGAACTTAAGGGAATTAGGAACTCGCCGGCACGTCGGCGCGTCGCGGCGTATAGGTCTCCCAGCCGTTACAGCCGGGGCACTGCCAATAGAACAATCGCGCGCGGAAGCCGCACTGGTCGCAGACATAGCGGGGCAACGATTTGGTGCGCTGCGTGATGAGCTTGCCCATCAGTTGCAGATCCGACTGAATGTCGCCGGGGGCCGCAACGGCGTGCGCTTCGAGCAGGCGCGTCATGCCGAGCGCGCTTGGCGCGCGGTGCATCTGCTCTCGCATGAGCTTGAGCGCAGCAGCCGGGCCCTCGAGGGCCACCGTCTTCTCGTAGACGATCTCCAGAAGATCGTCCGACGGATTCTTGCGCAGCCCATCGCTCAACACGGCGAGCCCTTCCGGGGCCCGGCCCAATGCCTCGTAGGCGCGCATCAGACGCTTCGCCGCGAGGCCGAGGTACACCGGATTCTGCTGTTCGATGGTGCTGAGTACGTGCAGCGCGGCTTCGGCATCGCCCGCTGCGAGCAGCATGTCGCCGCGCAGCAGCGGCGCACGCACGTTTGCGGGATTGACGTCGAGCGCGGCGTCCAGCTCTCGCGCCACGGCCTCGTCGTCCTTGCGCTGCAGCGCTTCCTGGGCCAGCTCACAGTGAAACTGCGCGATCTCCTTGCGATACGACACCGCAGGGTCGAGCTCGCTCAGCGTCTCGGCCTCGGTGAGTGCCTTGCGCCATTCTTTCTCGATTTGATAGATCGTGAGCTTCGCATGCTGCGCGGCCTTGGCGTACGCCCCCGTGTGCAAACGGCCAAACGCCTCCTCGGCGCGATCGAGCAGACCCGCCTTGAGGAAGTCGTGGCCGAGTTCATACAGAGCATGCTCCTGATCGACTTTCGGCAGATCGTCGCGCGAGAGCAGGTTCTGATGCACGCGAATGGCGCGTTCGGTCTCGCCGCGACGGCGAAACAGGCTACCCAGCGCGAAGTGCAGTTCGGTGGTCTCGGGGTCGAGCTTGGCGACTTCGATAAAGGCGTCGATCGCTTTGTCCGGCTGCTCGTTGAGCAGGAAATTCAGGCCGCGGAAATAGGATGCCGGCAGATTGCGGCTCTCCGAGAGCAGGCTGCGCAGATCCAGACGAGCGGCCACCCAGCCGCAGCCGAAAATCACGGGGATGGCCAATAGCCACCAGACCTCGAATTCCATGAATGCGTGTTGTCGTCGAAACAATCAGTGAAACGGTTGATGAAGAGGGCGGGCGTCGTCGGTTGCGCCGCCATCGCCTTAGACTGGCGGCAGCATGGGCGGCTGATCGCTCGCCTCGGGATCTCGCTGTGCACGGGCCAAATCGCGCCGCGTCCGGCGCAGCTCCAGGCGCTGCCGCATCAGGCTTGGCAACGTGGCGAGCACGCCGATGACACCCCCGACCACAAAAAACGCCAGGCCGATCATGATGAGCGGCGCCGTCCACGTGTGCCCGAGGAAGAGGTTCAACGTGACTTCGCCGGTGTTGGCGAGCGCGAGACACAGCAACACCAGAAACACGATGAGACGAACGATCCAGACAATCAGCTTCATGCCGAAAGGCTCCTGCGGCAGGATTGCCGTATGTTTTGCGACGCGCGGGCGCAGTGCAGGCAAACGGCGTCAACACCGCAAGCGCACCGGTCCCGCATGTGCGCGTATTGTACCGGATGTACTCCAAGAGGCGTCATTACTGCCGTGCGCATCATCGTTGCGACAAAGGGGGTGCACGCTTGCTCGCCAGAGACAAAAAAAGCGCCCGAAGGCGCTTTTTTTGCGTAGTAGATCCCAAAGGGCCTTATTGGTCCGACGCCTTGTGATCAACCCGCTCTCGCAGCTCCTTGCCAGGCTTGAAGTGCGGCACAAACTTCTCCGGCACCATCACTTTTTCGCCCGACTTCGGATTGCGGCCGACGCGCGGAGGCCGACGGTTGAGCCCAAAGCTACCAAATCCGCGGATCTCGATTCGATGGCCGCGCGCAAGCGCGTCAGCCATCGCGTCGAGAATCGTCTTCACCGCGAAATCGGCATCCTTGAGCACCAACTGGGGAAACCGCGCCGCCAACTGGTTGACCAATTCAGACTTGGTCATAGGCCTTGGACCTTACTGATTCTGACTGTCCAGCTTGGCCTTGAGCAGCGCACCCAGATTCGTGGTGCCGCTCGCTGCCGAGCTATCCGACGACATCTTGCTGATCGCCTCTTGCTGTTCAGCGGAATCCTTCGCCTTGATCGACAGGTTGATGTTGCGCGACTTGCGATCGATGTTGACGATCATTGCATTGACGGCCTCACCTTCCTTGAGCACGTTGCGGGCATCTTCCACACGGTCGTGCGAGATTTCCGAAGCGCGCAGGTAACCTTCGACGTCATCGCCCAGCGACACGACGGCACCCTTCGGATCGACAGCCTTGATGGTGCCGTCAACGATCGAGCCCTTGTCGTGAATCGCCACGAAGGTGTTGAACGGATCGCCTTCGAGCTGCTTGATACCCAGCGAGATGCGTTCCTTCTCGACGTCGATGCCCAGAACCACGGCTTCGACTTCGTCGCCCTTCTTGTACTTGCGCACGGCGTCTTCGCCGGTTTCGCTCCACGACAGGTCCGACAGGTGAACCAGGCCATCGATGCCGCCCGGCAGACCGATGAACACGCCGAAGTCGGTGATCGACTTGATCGCGCCCTTGATCTTGTCGCCCTTCTTGAAGTTGCGCGCGAAATCATCCCACGGGTTCGGCTTGCACTGCTTCATGCCGAGGCTGATACGACGACGGTCTTCGTCGATCTCGAGCACCATGACTTCGACTTCGTCGCCGAGTTGGACGACCTTGGTCGGGGCCACGTTCTTGTTGGTCCAGTCCATTTCCGAGACGTGAACCAGGCCTTCGATGCCCGATTCCACTTCCACGAACGCGCCGTAGTCGGTGATGTTGGTGACCTTGCCGAACAGGCGGGTACCTTGCGGGTAACGGCGAGCGATGCCTTCCCACGGATCTTCGCCGAGTTGCTTGACGCCCAGCGAGACACGGCCCTTCTCTTGATCGAACTTGAGGATCTTGGCGGTGACTTCCTGGCCAACCGAGAGGACTTCGCTCGGGTGACGCACGCGACGCCATGCGATGTCGGTGATATGCAGCAGGCCATCGATACCGCCCAGGTCGACGAATGCACCGTAGTCGGTGATGTTCTTGACCACGCCCTTGACGATCGCGCCTTCCTTGAGCGTCTCGAGCAGCTTCGCGCGCTCTTCACCCTGGGTGGCTTCGATCACGGCACGGCGCGAGAGCACAACGTTGTTGCGCTTGCGGTCGAGCTTGATGACTCGGAATTCGAGGGTCTTGCCTTCGTACGGGGTCGTGTCCTTGACCGGACGCGTGTCAACCAGCGAACCCGGCAGGAATGCGCGGATACCGTTGACCATCACGGTCAAACCGCCCTTGACCTTGCCGGTGATCGTGCCGGTCACGAGCTCGCCCGATTCGAGGGCCTTTTCCAATTGCAGCCACGAGGCCAGACGCTTGGCCTTGTCGCGCGACAGCACGGTGTCGCCGTAGCCGTTTTCCAGGGCGTCGATCGCCACGGAAACAAAATCGCCGGCCTGAACTTCGACCTCGCCCTGATCATTCAGGAATTCTTCGATGGGGATGTACGCTTCGGACTTGAGGCCGGCGTTGACGACCACGAAGTTGTGGTCAACCCGAACGACTTCTGCGCTGATGACTTCACCAGCACGCATGTCTTGGCGGGAGAGCGACTCTTCGAAAAGCGCCGCGAATGATTCGTTGGTCGAGGTTTGCAGGTCGGACATAAATGTGGATTACGCCGCTGACGTCCGTCTCCCGGAGGGGGTCTGACGATAACGCACAACGGTTGGGTTAATGGTTAACAAAGCCATGCCGGATGACTGCATGAAACACCCGGTCAGGCGCCTTGCGGATACTGCACCTGCGCGAACCACTCGAGCACCTGAGCCACCGCCTGATCGACGTTGAGCCCCGACGTATCGAGCACCCGCGCACCCTCTGCCGGCCTTAGCGGCGCTTCGGCACGGGTACGATCCCGCGCGTCGCGTGCCTCAAGGTCCAGCATGAGACTGTCTATATTAGCAGAAAATCCTTTTTCTATCAATTGCTTATATCGCCTCTCGGCACGCGCCTGTGGCGTGGCGGTCAAAAACACCTTCAGTTCGGCTTCGGGAAAGATCACCGTGCCCATGTCGCGACCGTCCGCAACGAGGCCCGGTGCGGTCTTGAAGCCCCGCTGCAGCGCCTTGAGCGCTTCCCGCACCCCTTTGTGCACCGCAATGCTGGACGCCCGGTTGCCGATCGCCTCCGCCCGAATAGCATCGGTGACATCCTCGCCCGCCAGCCAGACGCGCTCATCCTTGAAACGCACGTCGAGCGTCTCGGCGAGCACCGCCAGCGCCCCGACGTCGTCGGGATCGATCCCATGGCGCGCACTTGCCAGCGCCGTAAGCCGATAGAGCGCGCCACTGTCGAGGTAGTGATAGCCCAGCGCATCGGCCACACGGTGTGCCACCGTCCCCTTACCGGAGGCCGTCGGGCCATCCACCGTAATGACCGGAATCGAGTCGTCCACCATCGTCAAATCAGGCATCCCTTCGTCTCTGTGTATTCAACACGCCAAAAAATGAATTCCCCCACACAAATGATAGTGATTTTCATTTGCACGCAAGCGCCACCGGCGCCAAAGGAACATGCGACTGCCAAGCAAAGCCGCGATTATCCCTTAGCCGGTGCGAATGGGGGCCGCCGCCCGTCATACACGTCGGCACGCCGCGCGGCTAGCAGCGCTGATGGCGCTCGCGGGCGCCCCGCGTCGGCGTCGACGCCGCCATCGGTCATGGCGATCCGGGCAACCGGGCGGCAGCGCTCACGGGGGAGCGCTGTGCGAATACGCTGCTGCGCGTCGTCCCGTTCTCGAACTTGATGGGGGGGTGCTGCAATGGCGGGTCGCGCATCGGCCTGACGCGCGGGCGCGATCCCGCGTAACGCTCACGTCACCAGTATAGCCGTCGCGCTTCGCTAGCGAACGAGGGCGCGCCGTCGGCAGGGCCACGCGGCAACACGCGCAGTCACTTGAAATCGTCGGATGCGATTCCCAGGCGCCGCATCTTGTCGTACAAGGTCTTGCGGGGCACGCCGAGCTTTTCGCAGGCGAGCGACGCGCGTCCTGACGACGCGCGCAACGCCTCCTCGATGAAGCGTCGCTCAAACAGGTTCATCTGCTCCTCAAGCGTGCGCGGTGTGCCTTGCGGTCCGTCGTCCGGATCTCCGGTGCCCAGTCCGAGCGTATAGCGCTCGGCGACATTGCACAGCTCGCGCACGTTACCGGGCCATGGGCGCGCCATCAGCCGGTTCAGGCGCTCGGCGCCGATCTCCGGTACGGGACGCCCGTACGAAGCCGCCGCCTGAAGCACAAAGTGCTCGAACAGCATGGGAATGTCTTCGCGACGCTCCCGCAGCGATGGGATTTCGAGGACGATCACGCCGAGCCGATAGTAAAGATCGTCGCGAAATCGCTGTTGGCGCGAGAGGTCGAGCAGGTCCGCCTTCGTTGCCGCGATGATCCGGCAATTCATCGGCAGCAGTTCGTTCGAGCCGATCCGCTCGAACCGGCGCTCCTGAAGCACGCGCAGGAACTTGACCTGAAGCGCCATCTGCATCGTCTCGATCTCGTCGAGAAAGAGCGTGCCGGACTGCGCGTATTCGAGCTTGCCGATGCGCCGTTTCAACGCGCCCGTGAACGACCCGGCCTCGTGACCGAACACTTCGCTCTCGAAGAGCGCTTCGGGGAGGCCCGCGCAGTTGAGCGCGGCAAAAGGCTTGTCGCGGCGCGGGCCGAAGTCGTGCAGGCAGCGCGCGACGAGTTCCTTGCCGGTGCCTGTCTCGCCGAAGACCAGCACGTTGGCATCGGTATTGGCAAGTTCCAGAATCAGCTTGCGCAACCGCTCGACGGGGCGCGAATGCCCGAGGATCCGCGCATCGATGCGCTCGCGGCTCTCGAGCTGTCTGCGCACGGCCGTCAGCTCGAGCGTAAGGCGCCGCTGTTCGAGCGCGCGCCGCACGAGTTCGACGATCCGCTCCGACGCGAACGGCTTCTCAACGAAGTCGTATGCTCCGAGGCGCATGGCGTGCACCGCCATCGCGATATCGCCATGCCCGGTCACGAGAATCACCGGCATCGACGAACTCACAGCCTTCACGCGCTCGAGCAATTCGAGTCCGGTCATGCCCGGCAGACGCACGTCGCTCACGACGATGCCGGGAAAATCGCCATCGAGGCGTTCGAGCGCGTCCTCGGCACACCCGAACGCCTCAACCTCGATGTCGGCGAGCTGCAGTGCCTGGACGGTGCCCAGCCTCACGGCGGCGTCGTCCTCCACGAGCAGCACGCGCAAGCTTTCTGGGATCACGGGTTGCCCTCCCTGTAGGTCCGTAGATAAATGCTGAATTCGGCGCCGCCCCCCGACCGGTCGGCCGCCTTTAGCGCGCCACTGAACTCGCGCACGATGCCGTCGGAGATTGCCAGGCCCAAACCCAGTCCTGTGCCCTGTTCCTTCGTCGTGAAGAACGGCTCGAAGAGCCGAGCGCGTACCGCTTCGGACAGCCCCGTGCCGGTATCGCGCACACGGATCACGGTCATGTCGCCATCGGTGTCGACCATCACATCGAGGCGCCGCACGGTGGCGCCGGCCATTGCGTCGAGCGCATTGGCAAACAGATTCACCAGCACCTGTTCGAGCCGGTTCGCATCGGCAAGCACACGTGCGCCCGCCTGTTGCGGATCGAACGTGAGCTCGACCTTATCCTTGCGCAGCCGCTGTCCGACCAGAAACAACGCGTTGTTGATCGCCTCGGCGGCGACGACCGGCTGAAGTTGCGTCGGCGCCTTGCGTGCGAAGCGCTTGAGTTGCGACGTGATCCGGCCCATGCGCTCGATCAACTCGCCGATCATGCGCAGATTGGCCTCGGCGTGACTCGCCCGCCCCCTTTCGAGGAACGTCAGCGCGTTGTCCGACAGCGTGCGCAACGCTGCAAGCGGCTGATTGAGCTCGTGCGTGACGCCCGCCGCCATCTGGCCGAGCGCGGCCATCTTGCCCGCCTGCACCAGTTCCTCGAACGCCGCCTTGAGCTGCGCTTCGGTTTCTCTGTGCATCGCGACCTCGTGCTCCAGGTTGCTGTTCGCGCGGCTCAGCGCTGCGGTGCGGCGCGCGACCTTTCGTTCGAGCTCCTCGTTCAACTGCTGCAGCGCCTCGCGTAGCGCGAGCCGTTGTGCGACGATGCGCCGCCGCTGCCAAACGGTCAATGCCAGCACGGCGACGAATGCGAGTCCGAGCGCTGCCGAGCGCGCCACCGAGCGCGCCACGGCTTTCGCGGGTGCGAGATTGGACAGCACGACAATGTGCCAGTCGGTGCCCGACACGGGACGGGTGACGACCAGAAACTCGGTTGGGAACGGGTGCGGCGTCGGCAGGCTGGCGGCGAGCGGATTGCCGCGCGCCACCGATTCGATCCACACGTTCGGCGCGAGCGTGCGCAAGATCGTGAAGCCGGCTGGCGCGAGTGCGCCGGGCGCGTCGTATTGGTGGGTGCGCACGATCTCGGCACGTGCGGCTGCCGTCAGCGGGCGCAGCGTCCGGTACTTGAGCCCCGGCACCGACGACAGCATGATCACGCCGTGCGAATCGATGGCGAACACGGGCTCGGCGCCCTGCCGCCAGACGGCTTCGATCCGATCGAGATTGACCTTGAGCGTCACGACGCCGAGCACGTGGTGCGCGTTGTCATAGATCCGCTCGGCAAGAAAATAGCCCGCCTCGTTGCTCACGGTGCCCAGTCCGTAGAAACGGCCATAGCCATCACGCATTGCACCGATAAAGTACGGGCGAAACGAGAAGTTCGATCCGACGAACGTCTTCGGCAGGTTCCAGTTGCTCGACGCGAGCGTGTTGCCGTGCCGGTCCATCACGTAGAACGCGCTGGAGCCCGCGTCGGCGTTGACGGTCTCCAGATAGGCGTTTACCCGCGCAACCACGGCTTGATCGGTCGGATGGCGCAGCATTGAAAGCACGTCGGTGTTCAGGCTCGCGAGCGACGGCAGATAGCTGTAGTGGCGAACCTCGCTCGTCAGCGCGTTCTCGTAGCCGTCGAGCCGGTGTGCAGCGGTGTCGCGCAGCGTGCGAATCTCCACCTGCTCCGCGTAGCGATAGGCCACCCATGCCCCCGCCACCATCAGCAACGCGAACGCAAACGCCAGCGCGAGCATCAGGCGCGTGCGACGCGACGTTGCCCACACGTATTTCACGACCGGCCTCCCGCACGCCCGCGGCCTGCGGGTTCCCGAACGTCCATTGCCCACCGCCTCATCGCACCGTCTCCTCCGAAGCCCTCATTCTAACGGGGTGGCTCGCTGCAGCCATCGCCCTGACGAACGGCCCCCGCGAAACGCGCGCGTACCGCGAATGGATACGTCCCCATCCCCATCATCTCCCTCGTCACCTCATGCGCTCACCCCCCGTATCCGTGCCTGCCGTGCCTGACGTGCCTGCCTTGCCACCTCGCTCCCTCGCTCCCTCGCTCCCTGTTCCCTCTCTCCCTCTTCCCTCGCTCGGTGTCCGCCCGCGACGCGCCGTCCGCACTGGCAAACCTGAACACCGCCACGGCTTGCGTCAGGCGATGGGCCTGCGCCTCGAGCGAAAGCGCGGCAGCAGCGGCCTGCTCGACCAGCGCGGCATTTTGCTGCGTGGCGTCGTCCATCTGCATGACAGCCTGATTGACCTGTTCGATCCCCCTGCGCTGCTCACCCGACGCGACCGCGATCTGGCCGACGATGCCCGCCGTCTGTTCGATCGCCTGCGTGATGTTGGCCATCGTCGCGCCCACGTCCTGCGCGCGTTTCGCCCCGTCGGCAACGAGCGCCGACGACGCGTCGATCAGTGCCTTGATCTCACGCGCTGCGGTCGCAGCGCGCTGGGCAAGGCTGCGCACCTCCGACGCAACCACCGCAAAACCGCGTCCGTGCTCGCCGGCACGCGCGGCCTCGACCGCAGCATTGAGCGCGAGGATATTGGTCTGGAACGCGATGCCCTCGATCATGCCGGTGATCTCCGAAATCTTCCCGGCGCTGTTGCTGATCTGGCCGATGGTATCGATCATTTCCACCACGGATTGGTGACCCGTCTGTGCCATTCCGGTCGCATCCATTGCGACCTCGTTCGCCATCCGTGCATTGTCGGCGTTCTGCTTTACCGTGTCGGTCAGCTCGGTCATGTTCGCCACCGTCTCCTCTAGCGAGGCCGCCTGCTGCTCGGTGCGCAACGACAGATCCCGGTTACCCTGCGCGATCTGCCCTGCCGCCACCGTGACCGACTCCGTCGACGCCTTGATGCCGCGAACCGTGTCGGCCAACTGCCGGTCCATTTTCTTCAGCGATTCGAGCAATCGACCGAACTCGTCCCGGGACGCCGCGTCGACGCGGTTGTCGAGCCGTCCACCCGCGATGTCGCCTGCGACGGTGGCGGCCTGATCGAGCGGCCTTGAAATCGCCCGCCCCAGATAGACGGACACGCCGATGCCGAGCACGGCACCCACCACCAGCAGTCCCATCAGCATCTGGAAGCGCCGGTCGTAGGTGTCCCGGCTATCGCCGGCGCTGCGCGCGGCCGCGCGGCTGCTGAGTGTTCCCAGTTGCCTGAGGTCGTCGGAGAGCGCGGCGGCCACGGGCGCCAACGTCTCCTGGGCAGCGCGACCGCCGTCCAGATCGCCGTTGCGCAACGACGCCAGAACCTGATCCGTAATCGTCTCGAAGCGCGGCAGAACGCTCTGGATCTTCGCCCTCATGGCTTGCGCCTTCGGGTTATCCGAAAGGTCGACGTGCGCGTAGCGGTCCAGCGCCTGCTTCAGGAGCGTACGCGATGCGTCGATACGAGCGAGTAATGCCGGTGTGCGCTCGGCATCGCCAAGTATTTCGATTTGGCTCATCTGCAAACGGATGTCGAACTGCGCAGCACGCGCATCCGCGAGATCGACGATCGGCGCGGTGTCCCGCGTGTAGGACACATGCATCTCCTGATCGAGCCGCCCGAGTCCGGACAGGCCGGCCGCACCGATCGCAATCATCAGGCCGACACACAGCGCGAACGCCAGCGCAATCTTGAACTTGATCGAATCGACGATTTTCACAACGATATTTCCACGCAATGTATTGGCATGACGGTACGTCGCTTGCCCCGGACCGGCGAAGAACGAAAGCGACGACACTTCAGTCTGAAATGCCCGATGGCCGATGCGGTCCCGAAACGGCTGTCCGGGATGCCGACGCATCGGTATCCCGGACATCGTCGGCCGGACGAACGTTACAGCCCGAAGTAGGTCTCGCGCACGGCGTCGCTCGCTTCGAGCTCCTCACGCGAACCGGACACGCGCACCTTGCCGTGATCAAGGAGATAGCCGCGATCGGCCAGATCGAGAAACGCGATGTTCTGCTCGGCGATCAGCAACGAAGTTCCGTCGCCAATGGCGGTGCGAAGCGCGTCGATCACATGCTTGACGAACACAGGCGCGAGGCCGGAGGACGGCTCGTCCATCAGCAGCAGGCGCGGTTCGGCAATCAGCACCTTCGCGATGCCGAGCATCTTGCGTTGCCCCCCCGACAGACTCGCCGCAGCGGCGCGCCGCTTCGATGCCAGCGCGGGGAAAAGCTCGAACAACACTTCCTTGCGCTGCCGAATTTTCGCGTCGGACATGAAATAGCCGCCGAGCGCGATGTTCTCGTCGATCGTGAGCGTCGGAAATACGCCAAGCTCCGACATGAACGCGATGCCACGCCGGATCCGCTGGTCGGGCCGCAGCGCGTCGATGCGCTCGCCGTCGAGCGTGATACGCCCCCCCGTGCATGGCAACAGTCCGATCAGCGTGCGCAGCAACGTCGTCTTGCCCGCGCTGTTCGCGCCGAGCAGCAGCACGGTTTGCCCGGGCTCGACCCGCATATCGACGCCCCAGAGCACCTGCATGGCGCCATAGCCGGCTTCCACGCCTTCGATTACAAGGGATGCCGTCATCATGCCGCTCCAATGAATGCAGCGATCACCTCGGGGTCGCGCGAGGCCGTCGCGAGCGGTCCCTCGAACAACATGCGTCCGGCTCCGAGCACGATCACGCGTTCGGTGATTCGGTTGAGAAAATCGAGCAAATGCTCGACCACGATCATCGCGATACCGCGTGACGAGAGTCGCTGCAGCAATTCGGCGATCACGTTCAATTCGGCGGGATTGAGCCCCGCGCCAATCTCGTCGACGAGCAGCAGCTTCGGCCGCGTGGCAAGCGCGCGTCCGAGGTCGAGCAGCTTCTGTTGATTCACGGTCAGCGAGCCCGCGATACGCGACGCCACGCCGGCAAGGCCGATGTCCTCGAGAATCGGCCCGATCTCGCGCGGGTCCAGTCGCACGCTGCGTGCCGCGACTTCGACGTTCTCGCGCACGGTCATGTCGCGGAACACCTTCGGCACCTGGAACGTGCGGTTGATGCCAAGGTGCACGCGTTTATGCATCGGCAAGCGGTTGATCGTGTGGCCGAGGAAATCGACGGCACCCTCGTCCGCTTGCAGCAGTCCCGAGATCACGTTGATGGTCGTCGTCTTGCCCGATCCGTTCGGGCCGACGAGGCCGACGATTTCGCCGGGCACGACACTGAAGTTCACGTCGTTGAGCACGACCTGCGCGCCGAAGCGTTTGTGGACGCCAGCCAGTCGCAACAATTCAGAAGACATGGATACCCCGACGTTGCAGCAGCGACAGGAGGCCACCCGGCAGAAACAGCACGAGCAGCACGATAAGACCGCCATAGATGAACTGGAAGTACTGCGGTGTCGAGATGCCGATCGCCGCGTACAGGATATAGAGCAGCGCCGCGCCGACGATCGGCCCGATGACCGTGCCGACACCGCCGAACAGGGCGAACACAATCGCGAACACCGAAAACTGCAGCGTAAACACTGCGTCCGGATAGAAAACCGAGATGCCCCACGCGTACGCACCGCCCGCGAGCCCGGCAATCAGCGCCGAAACCAGCCACGCGACCAGACGCGCCTGCACGACGTTGACACCCGCCATCGCCGCGCTCACCGGATCCTGCTTGACCGCACGCAGCGCCATGCCAAAGCCGGACATCCGGAAATACGCCGCAAGCGCGCACGCGATGAGTAGCACGCCGAGCATGCAAGCGTAGCTCGCGTCGGGACTGTAGACCTGCTCGATCTTGAGCCCGTATGGGCCGCCCGTGATGTCGGCCAGGTTCGGATTCGACACGACGAAGTAGATGATCTGCGATGCGGCGAGGTTCGCGATCGAGAAGTAGGCCCCCGAGAGCCGCAGCAGCGGGCCGAGCACGAGCCCGAGCAGTGCAGCCGCGACACCGCCGCCCGCAACGCATGCGAGTATGGGCAGATGCGTGTGAAGCACGAGCAGCGACGTCGCATAGGCACCGCTGCCGAAAAAGCCCACATAGCCGAACGGCAGGTAGCCCGTGAAGCCGTACAGCAGGTTGAGCCCCTGCGTCAGCACGATGAACGTCATGATCGTGAACAGCAGCGACTGATTGCCGTACAGTCGAGGGGCGACGAGGAAGATCGCGGCGACCACCGCGAGCATGATGACCGGTGCGCGAAAGCGTCGCGACGCGGCCGGTCCGGTTTGGGTCAGAGTGGAATCAAGCAAGACGCACCGCCTTTCCGAGCAAGCCCGAGGGACGAATCAGCACGATGATCATCAGCAGCGCATACGGCACTACGTTCGACCACGACGAATAGTAGGTTTGCATCAGCATCGTGCCGAGGCCGAAGACGAGCCCGCCGGCGATCGTGCCGAGCGGATTGCCGAGCGAGCCGATGACCACGATCGCGAATGCGGTCGTAGTGAGGTTGCCGCCAAGATCGGGCGACACCGAGCCGAGCAGATACGGCACGAACACGCCTGCGATGCCTGCGAGCGCGAGGCCTGCGACGAACGCGATCGTCGACACACGGCGCACGTCGATACCGGTGGCGACCGCCTCGTCACGATTGGCCATCACCGCGCGGGTTGCATAACCGAACCGCGTACGCGAGAAATACAGCCACAGCACGACCAGCGCAGCAACGCTGATGCCCGCCGCCCACCACCAGCTATCGGGAAACTGCTGGCCGAACACGCCCAGATTGCCGCTGCCGAGCGCGTCGTCGGGCAGCGAGCGCTGGTCGGCGCCGAACATCAGCTCCGTCAACGCCTCAAGCATCTGGCCGATGCCGAAGAACAGAATGAACGACAGCATTTCGGGGTCGTCGCTGCGTTGCAGGCGCGGCACGACGGCCCGATACATCGGCCAGCCAATGATCGTTGCGCCGGCCACTGAAAGCGGAATGGCCCACAAGGGATTCAGGCCGAAATGTTGCGAGACCAACCATGCGGCATAGCTGCCAAGCACGATGAACTGCCCATGTGCGAGATTGATGATCCGCATCACGCCGAACACGAGGTTGAGCCCCAGGCCGACCAGCGTGAAGAAGATACCGTACAGAATGCCGCCCAAGACGGCATAAGCGAGAAGTTCCACGTTCGTCCCTTCGCAAGCGAGGATATCGTCGCCGGCGCCGTTTCGCGGCGCCGGCGGGTTCCTGATCAGAGGATGCGACTGGCGATCAGTGCGTCGGCGCCGGATACACCGGCTTGCCGGTCGCGTGCGACTGCGGATACACGACCACGAACTTCAGGCCCTTGTTGCCGTCCGGCACCATCTGCGCGACCGGGAACGGCTGGCCGAGCTGCGCGCCGTTCGCATTGATCTGGAACGGTCCGAGCAGCGTCGTCGTCTTGCCGGACATGTCCATCAGTGCCTGATGGAAGTCGGTTTGCGCAAACTTGGGCGCGTCGCCAAGCATCTTCTCCATGACGATGCCGGTGTTGTAGCCGGCCGAATCGAGGAAGGTCGGATCCTTGTGTTGCGCGCTCTGGAACGCTTGCTGGAACTGCGCGGTATTCATCCCGTAAGTGACCTTGTCGTACTTGACGAGCGGCGGCGTGGGGTAGGTGTACGTGTACGCGAGTGCATCGACGCCCGCATTCTTCGTGAGCAGTTGCAGCAGTTGCCCCGGGAAGATCGTGAACGTCATGTCGAAATGCAGGCCGCTTTGCGACAGCGCGCGCAGAAACGCGATGTCGTTCGGCGCGTAACCGAACTCGAGCAGCGCCTGCGGATTGGCCGCCTTCGCCGTGTGCAGCAGCACGTTATAGTTCGATTCCGTCGTCGGCACGCTGTGGTAGAACACCGGCGTCACGCCGCCCTTGGCCAGCTCCGATTTCATGGTTTCGGCTTGCGATGCATCGAAATCGTTCGCACCGTAGACAATCGCCACGCGCTTGATCTTCTGCTGCAGCAGGAAGTTCGCAAGCGGCACCGGCCACACCGTCGACGACGGAATGCTCACATCGGCGAGGTAATCGGTTTTCTGCGTGAAGAAATTGGCGCCCGAGCCGGTCGGATCGATCAACAGCATGTGGTGTTCGGCCGCGAGCGGCACCGCGACCGAGGTCAGCACCGACCCGAAGTCGGACACGAGGATGTCGACCTTGTCCTGCGTGATCAGTTGGTTATAGAGCGTGGTGGCCGTCGACGTGGAGCTTTGGTCGTCGTACGCGACGATCTTCACCGGAATCTTCTTGCCATACGCCTTGACCATCACGCCGCCCTGCTTGTTGACGGTGTCGGCCCAGAACTTCAGCCCTTCGTATTGCCCCTGCGAAGCCACGGCGAACGGGCCGGTGCTCGCATAGAGCGTGCCGATACTGATCTGCGCGGGGGCAGGCGCGGTCGCGGCTTGCGCACCGAGGCTGGCGAATGCGCAGGCAACTGCGGCGGCAGCCAGCTTCAACGAGGTGGCGGTTTTGCGGGTAAGTCGAGCGTGCATCGAAATCTCCTCTGGATCGTTATGACATCAAGACCTGTCCACGCCGTATGGCGAGCGCCATAGTGACGCGCGTGGTCAGGGTTCTGCTACGTGGGAAGCGAACGGGGAACGACAGCCGGAGGCCGGGCCGGTTGGGCCCGGCGCGTCAGGACGAGCGGGAAGGGGTCAAGGTCATGGCATGTCTCCTGGTGATCGTTAATCGATTATTTGGAGAACATTAAGCAAGTCGCATGCCAACCATACCAACGCGGCAAGCGGCTTGATCCAGCGGGGTTCTTGCAAGGCGCGACGCACAGGCTGCGCGAAAATCCGCACAAAGGCGCCGGTCGGTGGCTGGAAAAAGTGACGTCCGGCGTGCTCGCGCCGAATGCGTCGGCGCGCTGAAGATCAACGGATGAGGGGCGATCCTGAGCGTGCCAGGGACGGGGCGCGACGTCAGGGCGACGCAAAGGGTGCCCGGCCGGGCTGCGGATTATTCTGGGAGCGATGCACCGGCAGGCCAGTCCTGACCCGCCAGCAAAGGCGCGCGAGCGCCGGACTCGCGATGCGAACTACGACGCGACCCGCGCAAACTCGGCGAAATACGTCGGAAAAGTCTTGGCGACGCACTTCGGATCGTTGATCGTCACCGGCACACCGCCAAGGCTCACGAGCGAGAAGCACATCGCCATGCGGTGATCGTCGTAGGTGTCGATGGCGGCGCCCGGCGTCAGGGTGGCGGGTGGTGTCACGCGCAGATAATCCGCCCCCTCTTCGACCGTCGCACCGACCTTGCGCAGTTCGGTCGCCATGGCGCTCAGACGGTCGGTCTCCTTGACGCGCCAGCTTGCAATATTGCGCAGCGTGGTCGTGCCGTCGGCGAAGAGCGCGGCCACAGCAATGGTCATTGCCGCGTCAGGAATGTGATTGAAGTCCATGTCGAGCGCACGCAGCTTGCCGCTCGGCGTGTCGACGCCATGCACCTCGATGGCGTCGTCGAACAGCGTAACGCGCGCGCCCATCGCGGCAAGTGCGTCGACAAAACGCACGTCACCCTGAATGCTGTCGCGACCGACGCCTTCCACGCGCAGCGGACCGCCGCCGATGGCCCCGGCGGCGAGAAAGTAGGATGCCGACGACGCGTCGCCTTCGACCCGAATCTCGCCCGGACTCCGATACTTTGCGCCAGCGGCGTCGGCCGCCGGCAGCGTGAAGCGCGACCAGCCGTCCTGCTTGACGTCGATGCCGAAGCGCCGCAGCAGTCGCAGCGTAATGTCGATGTATGGTTTGGAAATCAGGTCGCCCTCGACTTCGACGACGATCTCCCCCGTCGACGAAGGCAGCAGGGGCAGCGTGAGCAGCAGTGCCGTGAGAAACTGGCTCGACACGTCGCCACGCACGCGAATGGGCGCTGACGGTGCGGCCACATCGGCCGGCTGGATATGCAGCGGCGGATAGCCGGCATTGCCGAGGTAGTCGATCTGCGCACCGAGCTGACGCAGGCCGTCGACCAGATCGCCGATCGGACGCTCATGCATGCGCGCCACACCCGAGACCTCATAGTCGCCGTGGCTCAACGCCAGCGCCGCCGTCAGTGGACGAATGGCCGTACCGGCGTTGCCCATGAACAGTCTGGCCGCCTTGACGGGAAATTCGCCGCCACAACCGTCCACGAGGAAGTCTCGCGAATCAGCGACCTGCGTGCATTTGACGCCAAGTGCGGCCAATGCGTCGAGCATGACCTGTGTGTCGTCCGACGCCAGCAGATCGCGCACGCGCGTGGTGCCGTGCGACAGCGCCGCGAGCAGCAGTACGCGGTTCGAGATACTTTTCGAGCCAGGCAGGCGCAGCGTGCCTTCGGCGTGGCCGTACGGGCCGAGATCGAGCGTTTCCATTACTTTTCCTGTTGCTTGGCCCAGTTCGCGCGCGCCAGGCTGGTTCGCGCGAACACGGCCTCGAGACCTGCACCGTCACCGGCATCGATCAATTGACGCAGCGTACCGAGTGTAGCGAGGTAGCCATCGAGCTCGGCAAGCAACGCTTCGCGATTGGCCACACAGATATCGCGCCACATTTCCGGATTCGATGCCGCGATACGGGTGAAATCGCGGAAACCACCGCCCGCGAAATCGAATTTCGACGCGGCGTCGGGAGCATCGAGAATCTGTGCAATAAGGGCATATGACAGCACGTGCGGCAGATGACTGACCGACGCGAACACGCGATCGTGCTGCGTCTCCGACATTTCCGACACCCGCGCGCCCGTCGCCTCCCACATGGCGCGCACCCGCGCGACGTCGCCATGGCGATTGTCCGGTTGCGGACAAAGCACGACGCGCCGGTCGCGATAGAGATCGGCTTTCGCGGCATCGACACCGGACAACTCCGCGCCCGCAATCGGATGACCGGGCACGAAGCGCCAGCGCTCGTCGCCCAGCGCCGCCTTGGCGGCGGCCACGGCGTCGGACTTGGTACTCCCAGCATCGGTCACAATCGTATCGCCAGCAAGATGCGGACGAATCGCCGCGAGCAGCGCAGGTGTCTGCGCGACGGGTGCGGCGAGCACGACGACATCGGCATGCGCCACGGCGTCACCCATCGACACGGCCGCGCGATCGATCACGCCAAGCTCGCACGCCCGCGCGAGCGACGCCTCGCTGCGCCCAACGCCGACGACTTCCTTCACTTCTCCTGCCGCCTTGAGCGCACGCGCGAGCGAGCCGCCAATCAGACCGACGCCGCAAATGACGAGTTTGTTCAGACTCATGGTGTGTCTATCGCCGGTCGCCCGTCATGCCGCGCGCGGGTATGACCCGAGCACCTTGCAATAGGCTGCGTTCTGACGCAGCGCATCGAGCGCCTTGGCGACATTCGGATCGTCGCGATGGCCTTCAAAGTCGACATAGAAGTAGTACTCCCACGCACCGCTCTTGGCCGGACGGGACTCGAAACGCGTCATCGACACGCCGTTGTTCGCGAGCGGCTCGAGCAACGCCACCACCGCACCGGCGCGATTCGGCACCGAAAGAATCAGCGAGGTTTGATCGTGCCCGCTCGGCGCCGGGTCCTGCGTGCCGACGACCACGAAACGCGTGCGGTTGTGCGGATCGTCCTGCACATGCGAGTACGCGACCAGCAATCCGTACTGGGTTGCGGCCGACTCACCGGCAATGGCCGCAATGGTCGGATCGGCCGCCGCCATGCGCGCCGCTTCGGCATTGCTGGACACCGCCTGACGCTCCAGTCGCGGAAAGTGCGCGGTGAGCCAGTGCTGGCATTGCGCGAGCGACTGCGCATGCGAACAGATGCGCGTCACGCCGTCGAGCGTGCCCGAGCGCGACATCAGATTGTGGTGGATCGGCAAGGCGACTTCGCCGCCGATCGTCAGCGGACTTTGCAGCAGCAGATCCAGCGTACGCGAC
Source organism: Pandoraea sp. (assembly GCF_041919235.1). Classification (NCBI taxonomy): domain Bacteria; kingdom Pseudomonadati; phylum Pseudomonadota; class Betaproteobacteria; order Burkholderiales; family Burkholderiaceae; genus Pandoraea; species Pandoraea sp. The sequence goes on along the minus strand of NZ_JAYRUC010000013.1, from coordinate 120,696 downwards.
ACTACGCCTTCGGTCGAATTCTCCACTGGCACGACACCGAAGTCGGCGCTACCGGCCTCGACGGCGCGAAACACCTCGTCGAGCGAAGGGCATGGCAAGCCCTTCACGCTCTGGCCGAAATAAGCGAATGCCGCCTGCTCGCTGTAGGTTCCTGCCGGTCCCAGATAGGCGACGGTCATCACCTTCTCCAGCGCGCGGCTCGCAGACATGATCTCGCGCCAGATCGACGCCAGATTGTCACCGTACAACGGACCGTCGTTGGCTTGTTGCAGACGCGAAATCACCTGCAACTCGCGCTCAGGCCGAAACACCGGTGCACCGAAACGTTTCTTGACCTCGCCCACTTCCAGGGCGATGGCCGCACGTTGATTGAGCAGCTTCAGAAGCTGCGCGTCGATGGCATCGATTTTCTCGCGCAAGGGGCGCAGCGATGCGTTCAGATCGTCATCCATGGAGCGTATTGTCTTCTTACGATGGGACATGGTCAGGCAGCTCGCGGCGCGATGTCCCGAAGGACCCAGGAAGACTCCTGACGCGCCGGCCGTTCGCCCTCGTCAGCCGTGGCTGTGCTCGAATTCGCGCAGGTAGTCGACCAGCGCTTCAACGCCGGCCAGCGGCATGGCGTTGTAAATCGAAGCGCGCATGCCTCCCACGGACTTGTGGCCCTTGAGTTGCAGCAGGCCGCGCTCACGAGCGCCCGCCAGGAAAGGTTCGTTCAATGCATCGTCGTGCAGGAAAAACGGTACGTTCATGCGCGAGCGGCAATCCTTGGCGACCGACGTCGTGTAGAACGCACTCGCGTCCAGATACCCGTACAGCAGTTCGGCCTTCGCCTTGTTCTGTGCCTCCATGGCGGCCAACCCGCCCTGGCGCTTGAGCCACTGGAACACGAGCCCGGCGATATAGATCGCATACGTGGGCGGCGTGTTGTACATCGAATCGTTTTCGGCCACGATTTTCCAGTCGAATGCGCTGGGCGTGATCGGCAGCGCGCGCCCGAGCAAATCGTCGCGCACGATGACGAGCGTCAGTCCCGAGGGACCGATGTTCTTTTGCGCGCCACCGTACATGACACCGAATTTCGATACATCCATCGGGCGCGAAAGGATGTGCGACGACACGTCGGCCACGAGCGGCACGTTCGGCAGGCCAGCCGCCGCCAGGTCGGGCGTCCAGAAGTATTCCACGCCGTGAATGGTCTCGTTCGTGCAGATATGCACGTAGGCCGGGGCCCTCGACAACGTCCACTCGTCCATCTTCGGCAGTCGGGTGAACTTGTCGGCTTCGGTGGTCGCGGCGATGTTGACGTCGCAATACTTGCGCGCTTCCTTTTGCGACTTCACCGACCACGAACCGGTGACGACATAATCTGCCGTACGACGCGCCCCCGCACCCTCCCCGCCCAGCAGGTTCATCGGAATGAGCGCATTCTCGGCGAGCGCCCCCCCCTGCATGAACAGAATTCGGTAGTTGTCCGGCACGGCGAGCAATTCCCGCAGATCGGCCTGCGCCTGCGCCAGAATACTCATGAACTCACGACCGCGATGGCTCATCTCCATCACGCCCATGCCGGCCCCGTGCCAGTCGAGCATTTCCTCGGCTGCCTGCGCGAGCACCTCGGCAGGCAGCGCCGCCGGACCGGCGGAAAAATTGAAAGCGCGCGTCATAATCGTTTTGAAGCAGTAAAAGTGAAACGCAAGCCGACGGACACTGCCCCGTGCGGCTTGCGTTTCACGTCTGACGAAGATTCGTTTGCGCGGCGGCGAAGACCCACTATACCGTCAGTCGCCCCAAGATGTGCGCGCGTCAGCCGCAATTCCGGCGCAGGACGGTTGCATTCCGGAAAATTCCGGGCAGAACCTGCCGATTGCCCCGATCAATGCAAAATGGCCGTTTGCGATCGCTCGCAAACGGCCATTATCGGTCAAATCCTGTCGGGATCGGCCGAAATTTACTTCTTGGCCGGCGCCTTCGGAGCCGACTTGGCAGCCGCGGCGATCTCTGCGTCAGCCTGCTTCTTGCTGGCCTCGATCGATTGCGGCATGTACTTCTGCATCAGGCCGCCGACCACTTCCTGGCCGACCTGATCCTGCACCTTGATGTACTTCTGGCCGACCGGGCTCTTGTAGAACGCCGTCAGGCCCTTGATTTCTTCAGTCGTGTAGTACTTGCCATAGGCGACGTATTGCGCCTGCACGGCATCGTTCTTGAACGCATCACTCATGAAAACGGTGCCCGCGCGCTCCTGGAGCTTCGGGATCGAACTCTGTTGCAGCGTCGGCACGATGGCTTGCTTTTGCGCGTCGCTCAACGTCTTGTTATCCATCAACTCCTGCTCAAGCACGCGCGGAGCCAGTTGTTTGGCTTGCTCCTGTGCACCGCTGCCGATGGCGGCAACGAGCTTGTTCGCGTCGATCGCGTCGAGCAGTTCCTTGATCGCAGCCTTCTTGTCGGCATCAAGGGGAGCGCTCTGCTGAGCCATTGCCATTGCCGGTGCTGCGAGCAGCAGCCACATCCACTTTTTGACGTTGCGTTGCATAGTAATAGTCACTCCAAAGTTCGTCGGCGCTCGCCGACGATAAATAGATGCATCCTCGCCTGGGCACTTCACTGCATCGGGCCAGATTTTACTGGCTTTTCGGGGCAATGCACCCCCAGCTTACATCGAGTTACGCCAGTATTACTCCGTGACATCCGCTTCGGGAGTCTCGTCACCGTCCAGAGCGTCGCCATTCTCGACCATTTCGGCATCGGACTCGACGATGCGTTGCAAACCCGAAAGCGTGGTGCCTTCGTCCAGACTGATCAGCGTTACCCCCTGCGTGGCCCGGCCCATTTCGCGAATCTCCGACACGCGCGTACGAATCAGCACCCCGCCGGTCGTGATCAGCATGATCTCGTCATCCGGCTCAACCAGCGTCGCCGCGACCACCCGGCCGTTGCGCTCGCTCGTCTGGATCGCAATCATACCCTTAGTGCCACGGCCGTGGCGGGTATATTCGGTAATCGACGTGCGTTTGCCGTAGCCGTTTTCGGTCGCCGTCAGCACCGACTGCTGCTCGTTTTCGGCGACCAGCAGCGCGATGACCGTCTGCCCCTCTTCGAGTTGCATGCCGCGCACCCCGCGCGCTTCGCGCCCCATCGGACGCACGTCGTTCTCGTCGAAACGCACCGCCTTGCCGGCGTCGGAGAACAGCATGACATCGTGTGCGCCGTCGGTGATGGCAGCGCCGATCAGCACATCGCCGTCGTCGAGATTCACCGCGATGATGCCCTTCTTGAGCGGACGGCTGAAGGCCGCCAGCGGTGTCTTCTTGACCGTACCCAAGCTCGTTGCCATGAAGACGAAGCGATCTTCCGTGTACTCCTTGACCGGCAGCACCACGTTGATCTTCTCGCCCGCCTGCAACGGGAACATATTGACGATCGGACGCCCGCGAGAGTTCCGCGAACCCTGCGGCACTTCATAGACCTTGATCCAGTACACACGGCCGCGATTCGAAAAACAGAGGATCGTATCGTGCGTATTCGCAATGAACAGCGTATCGATCCAGTCGTCGTCCTTCGTGGCCGCCGCCTGCTTGCCGCGTCCGCCGCGCTTCTGCGCACGATACTCGGACAACGGCATCGACTTGATGTAACCGGAGTGCGATAACGTCACCACCATGTCCTGCGGTGTGATGAGATCTTCCGTGTCGAGCTCGGTGGCATTGTGTTCGATGGTCGAACGGCGAGCGTCGCCGAACTCGGCACGCACCGCCGTCAACTCGTCGCTGATGATGGCCGTGACCCGTGCCGGACGCGCCAGGATGTCGAGCAGATCGGCGATCTGCGCCATCACTTCCTTGTACTCGGAGACGATCTTGTCCTGTTCCAGACCGGTCAGGCGCTGCAGACGCATCTGCAGAATTTCCTGGGCCTGCGTCTCCGACAGACGGTAAAGCCCATCGGCCTGCATGCCCACCGCAGCGTCGAGCCCTTCCGGACGGAAGGCCGCGTGGCCGCCCTGCGTTTCGCTCTCGGCACGCGACAACATGTCGCGCACGACCGACGAATCCCACGCCGTTTCCATCAACGCGGCCTTCGCGATCGGCGGCGTCGGCGCCGCCTTGATGATCGCGATGAAGTCGTCGATGTTAGCGAGCGCTACCGCCAGACCCTCGAGGACATGGCCTCGCTCACGGGCGCGGCGCAGTTCGTAGACCGTGCGGCGAGTAATCACTTCGCGACGGTGCGCGAGGAAGTGCACCAGCATTTCACGCAGGTTCAGCAATTTGGGCTGGCCGTCGACCAGCGCCACCATGTTCATGCCGAACGTGTCCTGCAACTGCGTGTGCTTGTACAGATTGTTGAGCACGACCTCGGGCACTTCGCCGCGCTTGAGTTCGATCACCACGCGCATGCCGCTCTTGTCGGACTCGTCGCGAATATCGGAAATACCTTCAAGTCGCTTCTCGTTGACCAGTTCCGCAATACGCTCGAGCAGTGAGCGCTTGTTGACCTGGTACGGCAGTTCGTCGACGATGATCGCCACGCGCTGGCCGCGGTCGATATCCTCGAAGTGAGTCGTCGCTCGCATCACCACGCGGCCGCGGCCGGTGCGATAGCCTTCGCGCACGCCCGAGATGCCATAGATGATACCGGCCGTCGGGAAATCCGGTGCCGGAATGATCTCGATGAGCTCGTCGATGGTGGCGTCCGGATTCTTGAGGACATGCAGACAGCCTTCGACCACTTCGTTGAGGTTGTGGGGCGGAATGTTCGTGGCCATGCCGACCGCAATGCCCGACGAACCGTTGAGCAACAGGTTCGGGATACGGGCCGGCAAGATCAGCGGCTCTTTCTCGCTGCCGTCGTAGTTCGGACCGAAGTCGACGGTTTCCTTGTCGATGTCGGCGAGCAGTTCATGGCCGATCTTGGCCATGCGCACCTCGGTGTATCGCATTGCGGCGGCGTTGTCGCCGTCGACCGAACCGAAGTTCCCCTGGCCGTCGACCAACATGTAGCGCAGCGAGAACGGCTGAGCCATCCGAACGATCGTGTCGTATACAGAGGCGTCGCCGTGCGGGTGGTACTTACCGATGACGTCACCGACAATACGTGCCGATTTCTTGTACGCCCGGTTCCAGTCGTTGTTCAGCTCGTGCATGGCAAACAACGCGCGGCGGTGAACAGGTTTCAGGCCGTCGCGCACGTCCGGCAAAGCGCGGCCGACGATCACGCTCATGGCGTAATCGAGGTACGACCGCCGCATTTCTTCTTCGAGCGAAATCGGGAGAGTTTCTTTGGCGAACTGATCCATTATTCGTGTCTATCAAACCCTAATCGCGATAGGCGGCTGCCGGCGATATGATCTTTGGATTCTAACATGCCCGTCATTGGCATCCGAAACGAGCGTGATGCAATGCACAAGACATGTCTGGCATGCCAAAACGACAGACGACGATGAGAAATGAAACGGTTGGCGAGGGGCCTCAAAAGGTGTTGCGCTCAAACCACAACTGCGCCACGACGGGCGGCAAACTTGGGGTTTTGCTCGCGGGCGGCGGAAGCGCTATGGCAAAATGCCGTGGCATAAGTTAGACATTATTCGAAGTGCATGGGTCATGCTTTGGCGCAAATGCCGATGCTATACTTCGAGCGATGTAAGACTTTGGTACCGTCGTCTAGGCTCGCAGTAACCCTGCGGTAATCTCATTTCGAGAGGAGAAATATGAATAAATTCGCTAAGCTCGCGATCGTTGCAGCTACCGCAGTGATGGCTGCTTCGGCTATGGCTCAAAATTACGTCCAGACCGCTCCGGGCCCGATCGCGGCCTCGAAACAAGCTGTCAACGACAACTGGGTTAACGGCAGCGGCGAGTGGGTTTGGAAGAACGGCTCGGACGAACTGTGCTGGCGCGATGCCTACTGGACCCCGGCCACGGCCAATGCCAAGTGCGATGGCTCGATCATCGCCCAGGCACCGGCTCCGGCACCGGCTCCGGTTCCGGTCGCTCCGGTCTCGCAGAAGGTGACCTACCAAGCTGACGCCCTGTTCGATTTCGACAAGGCCATCCTGAAGCCGGAAGGCAAGACCAAGCTGGACGACCTGGCTAGCAAGGTTCAGGCACTGAACCTGGAAGTCGTCGTTGCCACGGGCTACACCGACCGCATCGGTTCGGACAAGTACAACGACCGTCTGTCGCTGCGCCGCGCTCAAGCTGTGAAGGCTTACCTGGTCAGCAAGGGCGTCGAAGCCAACCGCGTGTACACCGAAGGCAAGGGCAAGCGTAACCCGGTTACGACGGGTTGCAACCAGAAGAACCGTGCTCAGCTGATCAAGTGCCTGGCACCGGATCGTCGCGTGGAAGTCGAAGTCGTCGGCACGAACAAGTAATACAGTTCACCGACTACGAAAAAACCCCGCCTCGGCGGGGTTTTTTTTCGTCCCGCGCCCGTCACACCGGCGAAAGCGGAGCAGTGGTTGCCGTCAAGCCTCGCTGACGATCCATGAATACCGTCCGCTTCCCCCTGAAGGGCAGCCCGCGCCTTGACCGGATGGATGGCGTGCGTCAGGCCTCGCTGCCCAACTGCGGATACTGTCGCTTCACCATGAACGACAGCAGCGCCTTGACCGGGCGGTCGCGCCACCACGAACCGGTCTCCAGCGGCTTGAACATCATGCGCGTGGCCGCCTCGACAGGCATGTACTGTTTCATCACATCGCCGGACATTTCGAGAAACGCGTCCCAGGTGATCGTCTCGAACGGCGGCGGCGAACGCCAGAAGTGATTGAGCGGCTCGAAAGCGAAGGCAATATCCTCGTCGCGCACCAACTCGCTGCGTGCCACCATGGTCCGCAACCGACTGATGACGCCATGCCGCTCAACCGCGTTGTACCGGTCGAACGTCTTGCGGAAATAGCGATAGTGGCCGACTTCCTCGCTGCTCAACTTGTGCATCATCTGCTGGAGCTCCTCGCCGGGCATATACGACGCCAGGCAGCGATAGATCATCGCCGTCTGCGTCTCGGTAACGCACCGTGAGAGTGCCTCGAGCGCCAGCGACGGTCGCATGTACTGCACATCGCAGCGCGGCTTGTAGCGCGCCAAAAATGCGTCATAAGCATTCGCCCAGTCGAACTCAGGCCATACGCGAGCGATATAGTCCTTGGCGAGACGCCCGTGTTCGACCTCCTCGGGCAGCCAGGTATCGCGAAGCCACGTTCGCACCTCATCATCGTCGCCATACATCTGGTTGAGCGTGGAGACGAATTCGGGAACGCTGGTCTCGATGAACGACACCGTGGCGAGGGTGTAGAAGATGAACGCGTTGGATCGGACAGACGGCTCTGCTGCCATGACACACTCTCCTATCGATATAGGGGGTTGAACATGTATCGCTCAAGCACGTACGCGTGACCTGTGCGAACGGGCAGACTGACGCACGCGTTGTGCACTTGCACCCTGAAGCACCCATGGCGTAATGTCGCCACCGGGCACACGAAACGTCACACGAAGATCATAAAAGCATAGTATAGGAATTGGTCAACTACCGCAGCGCGTCAAACAATCGATTACAAACGCGTCGTTTTCGGGCTTGTTTGAGCGACGTTTGCCGCTGTTGCGCCAACTCAAATCCGATCACGAATGACGCAACGTTACTGGTTGATGAAGTCCGAACCCGAGGAGGCGAGCATCGACGATCTCGCCAGCGCAAAGCGCCAAACCCTTCCATGGACAGGCGTACGAAACTATCAGGCGCGAAACTTCATGCGCGACGACATGCGCGTGGGTGACGGCGTACTCTTCTATCATTCGAGCTGCGCAGTGCCCGGTATTGCCGGACTCGCGAGCGTCGCCTCGACGCCGTATCCCGATCCCACCCAGTTTGACCCGACGAGTCCCTATTTCGATCCCAAGGCGACGCCAGAATCGCCGCGTTGGCTGCTTGTCGACGTCAAGCTCGATCGCAAGACGCGGCTCGTGCCGCTCACGGAAATGCGCCAGACCCCCGAACTGGATGGCATGCTGGTACTCGCGAGAGGCAACCGTCTCTCGATCACCCCGGTTTCGCCCAAACACTGGAAATTCATCAGCGAGCGCTTACTTTAAACGTGAAGACGGCAGGGGAACAAAAGTGATGCGATAGCGTCTGTATAACGTTGTCGATGCACCCATAGTGCGCGCCCACCGAGGCGGCCGTTCATGCCGGCGTCATATGGCAGATGCGGTACAGGCGACCGGTCAAACGTTCGCCTGTCTGTGCGAACCTACATTCGAAAAAGGACAAAACGATGCGTAAATCTCTCGCTGCTGCGCTTCTGATCGCAACCGCTGCCAATGCAGCCTACGCCCAGACGGGTGACACCTCGAGGCGCGACGTCGCGGGCGTGCTCGGCCTTGAAGCACACGCCACGAAGGAAGTCGAACAGGACACCGTTCACATCACGATGTCGGCGCAGGAGCAAGGCCCGGACGCCGCGACCGTGTCGCGCAACCTCACGCAGAAGGCCAACAGTGCGATGTCCATTGTCAAGGGACAGAATGCCGTGCAGGTCCAGACCGGCAGCGTCTCGCTTTACCCGACGACCAACCGCGACGGCAAGATCACCGCATGGCGGGGTCGCACCGAGTTGCAATTGACATCGAAGGATTTCGGCGCCGCTTCGCGGCTTGCGAGCCAGATCTCGAACCAGATGCAGATGGACGGAGTGTCGTTCTCGCTCTCGCGTGAGGCGCAGGAGAAGACCCAGGCCGAGTTGACCAACCAGGCCATCCAGGCGTTCCGCGATCAGGCACAGAGCAACGCGCGTGCCTTCGGCTACAGTGGTTACGCGATCCGTCAGGTGCAGGTCGGCGCGAATGCGCCGATGATGCCACGTCCCTACGCGATGAAGGCGATGGCCATGAGCCCGAGCGCCGACGCCGCTCCGCCGATGCAGTTCGAGGGCGGCAAGACGCAAGTCACCGTGACGGTCTCGGGCACGGTCCAGATGAAGTAAGGCGCGCCGGCGGACACGTCGGAACGTCGGAGCGTCGCTACGTCGTCCCGCCGCTGCGATCGCAGTCACGACAATGCCGCCCGATCGAGGGCGGCATTTTTCATGTTCGATGGCAACGCGCCGGCTGCCTCCACGAGCGCAATGCGGTGCATCGTCCCGTGGGGGGGGCGCCCCCTTCGTCAGGCGCTTACTTGAAGCGATCGCGCAGCACGTTCTTCTGCACTTTTCCCATGGCGTTGCGCGGCAACTCGGCGACGATATGCACCCGCTTGGGCACCTTGAAATTGGCGATACGTTGCTTGAGCGCGTCGATGACCGCTCGCTCGTCGGGCGCCTGTGCGCCATGGCGCGGCACGACGACCGCCACGACCGCCTCACCGAAGTCCGGATGTGGCACCCCGATCACAGCCGACTCGGCCACGCCGTCCATCTCGTCGATGAAACCTTCGATCTCCTTCGGATAGACGTTGTATCCGCCGGAGATGATCAGGTCCTTCGAACGCCCGACGATATGCACATAACCGTGCGCGTCGAACTTGCCGACGTCGCCTGTCTTGAAGAAGCCGTCATCGGTGAACTCTTCGGCCGTTTTCTCGGGCATGCGCCAGTAGCCGGCGAAGACATTGGGGCCCTTGACCTGAAGGTGGCCGATTTCGCCTGGCCCGCATGGCTGCACGTCGTCGCCCACCACGCGGACCGTCACTTCCGGCAGCGGCACGCCGACGGTGCCCGCCCGGCGCACGCGCGCAGCGTCGCCGTGATACGGGTTCGAGATGAGCATCACCGTCTCCGACATGCCGTAGCGTTCCAGAATCGTGTGTCCGGTACGCTCGCGAAAGGCGTCGAACGTCTCGCTCAGCAGCGGCGCCGAGCCCGAGATGAACAAACGCATGTTGCGACACACCTCGCGATCGAGCCCCGGCTCCGCCAGAAGCCGGACGTAATACGTCGGCACCCCCATGAACACAGTGGCACGCGGGAGTTGATGCAGCACTTCGCGCGCGTCGAACCGGGCCAGCCAGATCATCTTGCTGCCCGAATACAGCGCCGCATGGCTCGCCACGAACAGGCCGTGCACGTGGAAGATCGGCAGCGCGTGAAGCAGCACGTCGCCCCCCTTGCGCTCTCCCCAGCCCCAGAACTTGTGCAGCACACGCGTGTTGCTCGCAAGGTTGCCGTGCGAGAGCATGGCCCCCTTGCTACGCCCGGTCGTGCCCGAAGTGTAAAGAATGGCGGCAAGATCGTCCGGGGACCGCGGCACGGTCTCGAAGGTATCGCCGAACCACGCCGCGCGTTCAAGCAGCGAGCCCGTCCGATCATCGCCCAACGTGTAGACGTGCTTCGCACCGCTCGTGAACGCAATCTTCGAGACCCAGCCGAAGTTCTCCGGGCTGCACACAACCACATCGGGCTGCGCGTTTTCGACGAAGTATGCGATCTCGGCTTCGCGATACGCCGTGTTGAGCGGCAGATAAACGAACCCCGCGCGCAATGTTGCGAGATAAAGCAGTAGCGCCTCGGGCGACTTCTCGACCTGAACGGCAACGCGTGCGCCGGGCGTCAGGTCGAGGCTGGCGAGCAGGTTGGCCATGCGCGCGCTCGCGTGCTCGATGTCGTCCCAACTGTAGTAAAGCCCTTCGGGCGTCTCGATGGCACACGCCGATTTGTCGGCAGGAAAGCGCTCGGCAAAGCATCGATAGAGGTTAGTGTCTTGCGTCATAAGCAGAACTGGATTCGAAACAGTGGATGCGTCGGGTAAAAAAGAGAAATCCGTCAATGCAGGTGCGCGTCGGAACTCAGCGCCCCTGGAAATCGGGGGGCCGCTTCTCGATGAAGGCGGCCACCCCTTCGCGGTGATCGTGCGAGTCCCAGTATGAGAAGGCTTTCTGCCATTCGGCCTCCGATAACGGCGGCGCCGTCGGCGCCAGCCGGTCGATCAGCCATTTGTTCAATTGCGCGGCGAGCGGCGCGCCTGCGGCAAGACGTCTTGCGCACGCGTCACCCGCCGCTTCCAACGCGTCGTCAGCGACCACGCGCGTGAGCAGCCCCTTTTCACGCGCTTCCGCCGCACCGAAGACACGTCCTTCAAGCAGGATTTCGAGCGTTGCCGCGCGTCCCGCCAGGGCGAGCACACCGCGCAGTTCACCTGGCGCCATCGGGAAGCCAAGCTTGTTGATCGGTACGCCAAATCGCGCGCTCTCCCCTGCGATGCGCAAGTCGCAATGCGCCGCGATCTCCAGGCCGCCCCCCACGCATACGCCCTCGATCAGCGCGATGCTCGGATGCCTGCAACGCGCCAGGGCGTCGAGCGTGGGCCCGATGACCTCGCCATGATAGCGACGCAGTGCATCGTAGCTGCCACGCTCGAGCGGAAACTCCTCGATGTCGGCCCCGGCAGCGAAATGGCCTTGTGCGCCACGAATGACGATCGCGCGCACGCGCGCATCGCCATCGAGCGCCTGCAAGTGCGCGCGTAACGCATGCCACATCGCGACCGAAATGGCGTTGAGCTTGCCGGGACTCGAAAGCGTCAGCGTGACCCATCCTTCGTCAATCGTGCTGTCGTCGCGCAAAACTTCACTCACACATGCCTCCATGAGGTTGATGGGCGCCAATGCGCGTTTGCGTTCAACGCACGCATCGCGATCAACGCGGTCATCGCGATCAGAGCAACCGTGCCACTGCGCGACCCAGCGCCGGCTCGCCGTCGATCAAGCGTTGCAGATTGGCATCGAGTTCGTCGGGCTCGTAGAGATAGTTGACCATCATGCCGCACGACTGCTTCGCGCCCTTCTTCGAGAGATCGGCATGCCAGTTGATGCGCTCCACGCGGGCGCCGTTGCCCAGATGAAATCGTGCGACCGGATCGCGTGGCTGTGAGCGCACGGTTTCGCGTGCAAGGTAATGCGCGGCCAGCGCCTCGCCAAGACTGCGCTGCAACGCCTGCCCCCCCTTGCGTTCGGGCGAACTTTGCAGCCACGCCACCATCTGCGCGCCCGACGCGTCCGGCGCCAGCGACGCCTCCTGCACCAGCAACGTCACTCGCTTCTGGCCGAGCGTTTGCGCAAGCGCCTGCGCCGACAGCGACTTGAGCCAATCGTTGAACCCGGGAATGGGAGAGAGCGTCGCAAAATTGCGCAGCTTCGGGAAATCGACCTGCAATTCGTCGATCACGCGCTTGAGCAGGAAGTTGCCGAAGCTCACGCCTCGCAATCCCGGCTGCGTGTTCGAGATCGAGTAGAAGATCGCCCAGCGCACGCGGCGCAGGTCTTCGAGCGGGGCCTTTTCGTCGAGCAGCGAATGCACGTCGGCCGCCATGTCGGGTACGAAGGCCACTTCGACGAAAATCAGCGGCTCCCGAGGCATGCGCGGATGGAAGAACGCGTAGCAACGACGGTCGGAATCGAGCCGGTTGCGTAAATCCGCCCACGACGAAATTTCGTGCACCGCTTCGTAGCGCATGAGCTTTTCGAGCAGCGACGCGGGCGAATCCCAGGTGATCGGATGCAACTCCAGCAAGCCGACGTCGAACCAGGTGGAAAAGAGGCTGCCGAGATCCTCTTCGAGCGCCGCGAGACCCGGCAGTGCGGCACGGTGATGGAGCATGTCCGAGCGCCAGCGCACGAGGAATGGCAGCCCGTCGGGAAGCGCGTTGAAGCGTTTGAGAAACCGCACACGCTCACTGCCCAACGCACCGGCCAGCCCGCCGGCCGCGCGTTTGGCACTGGCGCCATCGCTGTCCTTGCCTGCATCGGCGCCCGGATTGCCGTCGCTCGCACAGACATCGGCCACCACCGTGAGTAGCGCCAGTTGCATTTCCGGCGACGCCGCCGCGTAACGCGTCATGAACTCACGCGCGGCCTCGTTGGCGGCAGAGTCGGTCAGGCGCGCCGACAGGCATTGCGTCAACTGCCGGCGCAGCGCGCTCGCTGCGCGAGGCGACAATGTTGCCGCCGCGATCTTCGCATGCCCCTTCACATCTTTGCCGTCCTTGCCATCCTTTGGCCCGCCGCCCGGCCCGCCCGATTTGCCCGCACCGCGTCCGAACCACTGGCCCAGACGCACCCCAAGCGATGGCTTCGGCGACGGCACCGGCGCGCTGACGTCGGCCACGCTCTCGGGCGCGGTGCGACCCGGCGACGCTGACGCTGACGACGACGACGCGGCCATCGCTGACGCCGTCGGGCTCAACGATGCAGGAATGGGTAAGGCAGACATCATCGGCGCATCCTTCATGGCTTCCTCTCATTGCGCTCCGGCGAGCAAAAACATGTACACGACAACTACGACACATCGTCCTGCGATCGGTGCCCGCGCTCGACCCAGGCGTTCTCATCCCATCAGTTGATTCGGCAGCCACAGCGACAGGCCCGGCAGCGCACAGATGAGCACGACCGCCAGCACCATCAGCGCCACGAATGGCATCACCCCCCAGACGATGTCACGCAATGCGATATCCGGCGCCGTGTTCTTGATGACGAAGATATTGAGTCCCACGGGCGGATGAATCAACCCCAGCTCCATCACAATCGTCATGACCACGCCGAACCACACCAGATCGAAGCCGGCGGCGCGCAACGGCGGCAGGATGATCGGTGCCGTCATCAGAATGATGCTCACCGGCGGCAGGAAGAAGCCGAGCACGACAACCATGAGCAGGATGGCCGTGAGCAGCACCCAGCGCGACAGATGCAGCCCCACGATCCACTGCGCCGCCGACTGGCTGATGTGCAGATAGCTCATCACGTACGAATAGAGCAGCGACATGCCGATGATGAACATGAGCATGGTCGACTCGCGCAGCGTGCCGCTAAGAATCGGCGCGAGCTGGCGCGGGTTCCACATCCGGTAAATCACGGCGATGAGGGCGAGCGCCAACAGTCCGCCGAGTCCGGCCGTCTCCGACGGCGTGGCGTACCCGCCATAGAGCGCCGCCATCACGCCGATGAGCAGCGTCACGAACGGCAGCACCCGCGGCAGCAACGCCAGTTTCTCGCGCAGGGTGGCCGGCGGCTCGTTCGGAAACGGCGATGGCGTGCCGTCACGGACGAGCGCCCGTTGTGCACGCCCATACTCCAGCCGATAGCGCCACGCCGCATAGCACGAGAACAGCCCCACGAGCAGCAGCGCAGGCATGATCCCCGCAAGGAACAGACGCCCCAACGATTGCTCTGCAGCCACCGCGTAGAGAATCATCGTGATCGACGGCGGAAGCAAAATGCCCAGCGTGCCGCCGGCCGCGATCAGCCCGGCAGCGAATCCCGGTGAATAGCCGCGTTGGCGCATCTCCGGAATTCCTGCACTACCGATGGCGGAGCACGTTGCCGGGCTGGAACCGGCCATCGCGGCGAACAGCGCGCATGCGAAGACGTTGGCAATGCCCAGCCCCCCCGGAATCCGGCGCATCCATGCGTGCAACGCCAGATAGAGGTCCTGCCCCGCACGCGACTTGCCAATGGCCGCGCCCTTCAGAATGAACAGCGGAATCGACAGCAGCGTAATGCTCGCCATCTCCTCGTAGACGTTCTGCGTGACCGTGTCCAGCGACGACGCCGGCATGAATCCGAACATGAACGCCACCGCCACGGCGCCGAGGGCAAACGCAATGGGCATGCCCGAGAACATGGCGACGAGCGTCGCCCCGCCATAGAGCAATCCGATACCGAGCTCGCTCATGCGTGGCCTCCCGTGCGATCCGACGTGAGCGGCGCGTCATGGCCCGCCGGTCGTCCCATCTCGCAAGCCCCAATCGCCGCTTGCAGCAATAATTGCACCGTCAGCAACGTCATGCCGAACGCCATCAGACCGTAGGGAATCGACAACGGCGGCCCCCACGTCGAACTGCTCGTCTGGCCGTCGACGTAGGCTTCCCAGAACAACGTCCACGATTTCCACGCAAAGAAGGCGCAGAACGCGAACGAGACGATGTCCACGAGCCACCGCCGCACACGGTTCACGCGCGGCGAGAGCAACGTCGTGACGGCTTCGATGCCGATATGCCCGCGCAAATGCTGCACATGCGCGGCGCAAACGAAGGTCGCGCCTACCAGCAGGAACACGGCAGCTTCGTCCTGCCAATCGGTGGCAAGCTTGAGCACGTGCCGCGCGAACACGCTGTAACTCAGCACGAGCGCCGCACCGACCAGCGCCAACATGCACACCCCCTTGAGCAGACGGCTCACGCCCTGCAGCAGGGCGTCGAGCCGTCGCAGCACGCGAGCGCGTGCCACCGCCGGTTCTGCACGCATGATGACCCCACTCATGCAGGCACCTTCTCGGCGAGCGCGAGCAGTTTGGCGCACGTGTCCGACCTGCCCGCGTAGTCCTTCCACGCCGTACGCCGAGCGATGTCGCGCCACTTCATCACCGTTGCCTCGTCGAGGTCGTAGACCTTCGCGCCGGCCTTGGTGTAGACGCTGGCGATCTGTGCGTCATCGGCCTTGGCCGCCCCCATGCCGAACGATTCGAGTTCCGCGCCGACCTGCAAGATCACCTGCTGCTGATCCTTTGGCAATTTGTCGAAGATTTGCTTCGACATGAGCAGCGGTTCGAGCATGAACCAATACGATTTATTGCGTCCCGTGGTCAGATGCTTCGACACCTCTTCGAGACGGAACGACATCAGGCTCGTCGACGAGGTCATCGCCGCATCCATCGCGCCTGTCTGCATGCCCGCGTAGAGTTCGTTCGACGGCAGCGAAATCACCGCCGCACCGGCCTCCTTGAGCATCATGTCCATCTCGCGGCTGCCGCCGCGCACCTTGAGCCCCTTGGCGTCTTCGGGACCGACGAGCGGCCTGGCACGGCTCGCGACGCCGCCCGCCTGCCAGACCCAACTCACGATCACGATGTTCTTCTCGGCGAGCACGTCGGTGAGCACCTTGCCGACTTCGCCATTGCGCCAGGCGGCGCCCTGCGCGTAGGACGTGACGAGCCCCGGCATCAACCCGATATTGAGTTCGCGCACTTCACCACCGGCATAAGGCAGCGGGTAGAGCGAAAGATCGAGTGCCCCGCGACGCAGCGCCGAGAACTGCGCATTGGTCTTCATGAGCGAGCTGCCCGGATAGACCTGAAATTTCAGCGCACCGTTGGTCCGCTTCTCGACTTCCTGTGCGAATTTTCGGCACAGCCGGTCACGAAAATCCCCTTCGGTGAGCGTGCCGCCCGGGAACTGATGCGAAATCTTGAGCGGGCCCGATTGCGCGAATGCACTGCCCCACGGGCTGACCAGACCGCCGGTAACGAGTGCCGATGCGGCACCGAGCATGAGTTGCCGCCGCAGCGGGGAATAGGTTGTCTCCATGGCGTCTCCTGTCACTTCTGTCAGTGGTGAACCAGCGAAGCCCGGTGCCTGACATCGGCCGGTGCGAGTACAAGACCCGCCCCCGGCTGCACCACCGGTTCGCCGGCACTGCATGTACGGATGACTGCTTTGATTTTGGGTATTTCGAGTGCGCGAGTTGCCGCTCTCGGGATGAAATCGTATAGTTAATCGATCATCGTGTATACAAATTGGCAAGTTAAAAAATACATTTCTGGTGTTTACCCCGATCTTCAACGAGAGATCGACACGCTACCGTGGTAACCATGAACCCATTTCAGCCCCGTGTGACGGGATCGAAACACGACCGAGCGAGAGCGTCATGACCGTAAAACCGAAGCGATCGGAAGCGCTGCGACAGGTGATCGAAGAGAAGATTGCCGTGGGCGAGTATCCGCCCGGCATGCGGCTTGACGAGGTCGAGCTGGCCAACGCGTTCGGCGTGTCGCGCACCCCCCTGCGCGAGGCGTTGATTCAATTGGCGTCGTCGGGGGTGATCGAGATACGGCCGCGCCGCGGCGCGGTAGTCGCGCAAATCGATGCACAACGGCTGTGCGAGATGTTCGAGGTGATGGCCGAACTGGAATCGATGTGCGGTCGGCTCGCCGCGCGCCGCATCACCGACGACGAACTGGCGGCGTTACGCGAGACGCACGAAGCCAGCCGGGCAGCGGCCGAGGCGCGAGACATCGACACCTACTACGAAGTCAACGCGCATTTCCATGCGTTGATTTACCAGGCCAGTCACAATGCGTATCTGCAGGAAACGGCGTTGCAACTGCACCGGCGGCTGCGCGTCTACCGCCGGTTGCAGCTTCGTGTGCGCGACCGGCCGCTCCAGTCGTTCGCGGAGCATGACGCCGTGTTTCGCGCGATCGAGGCAGGCGATGCCAACGCCGCATCGGAGCACCTTCGCGGGCACGTCACCGTGCAAGGCGAACGCTTCGCCGACCTGATGGCCTCGTTGCGAGCGCTGGAACGCAAGGCGAGCTGAGCGTCGCACCAAACGAACGGGCCGCCGGAGAACCTCCCGGCGGCCCGTGACATTGCCGACTGCGGTGCGGTGCTTGCCGACGCCTTAGGCGCGAGACGCCACCGGCCGGCGGCGATACGACCACACGAGCATGACGATGCCCGCGACGATCATCGGCATCGACAGCCATTGGCCCATCGACAGCCCGAACGAAAGCAAGCCGAGAAACGCATCGGGTTCGCGCGTGAATTCTGCGAGGAAGCGGAACGTGCCATAGCCCACGAGGAACATGCCGGACACCGCCCCCACCGGACGCGCACGCCGCGCGAAGCTCCACAGCAGCACGAAGAGCGCCACGCCCTCCAACGCGAACTCGAACAATTGCGATGGGTAGCGCGGCAGCCCATGGAATTGTGCGAACACGGCAGCCATCGCGTGGTCGGCCATCGCCTGCGGATGCGCCATCATCCATTGGGCGTCTTCGCCCGCCGCTTGCGGGAACAGCATCGCGAAGCGCGAATCGGGCGAGGTCACGCGTCCCCACAACTCACCGTTGATAAAGTTGCCCAGGCGACCCGCAGCAAGGCCCAGCGGGATCATCGGCGCGATCAGGTCAGTGCCCTCGAGCAGCGAATGTCCGCGGCGGCGCGTGAACAGCCACATGGCGAAGAGCACACCGAGGAAGCCGCCATGGAAAGACATACCGCCTTCCCATACCTTGAAGATGTCGAGCGGGTTCGCCAGGTAGAACGACGGTTTGTAGAAGATCACATAACCCAGACGCCCGCCAAGAATCACACCGAGCACGCCATAGAACAGCATGTCGTCGAGATCCGGCGCTTTCCAGCCTTGCGCAGCAATGGAGGGCTGACGCACGCGCAGCCGCCCCACGAGCAGAAACAGGATGAAGCCGACCAGATACATCAGGCCATACCAGCGGATAGCGAGCGGGCCGAGGTGAATCGCGACCGGGTCGAATTGAGGATGAATCAGCATGGATCAGAAGAATCGATTCGTGAACAAAAGTTCCGTCAGAGGGCGGATGGACTGCCAGGCAAAACGTTGCGGCCATCGTGTGACAAGCCAGCCATTGCACGCCTCGCAAACCGGCCCCGCGTGCATTGGGATGGGCAGCACAATACCACGAGCGCTCTCATCGCGGCAGGCCCGCAGGCAGGCTGCGCGCATCGGACGTTCAGTCGGACAGCATCGCACCCGGCGGCGCGAGCGCCACGCCACGCGCAGTTTCGAGAAAGCCTTCGAGCACCGGCGTGACTTCGGCCGTGCGCCAGAGCAAGCCTGTTTCGATAAGCGCGCTTGTCTCACGCAGCGCGCGGTACGTCACGCCGGTGCGTCGCAGGTGACACAACGACTGCGGTACGAGCGCCACCCCCATGCCCGCCGACACCAGACTCACGATGGTCTGCATCTGAATCGCCTCCTGCCCCACGCGCGGCGTGAGTCCCTGCGCCGCATAGCAACCCATGATGATGTCGTAGAACGCCGGCGCCACGCGACGCGGAAAGATGACGAGCGGTTCGTCGGCGAAGTCGGCCAGACTCACCGGGTCGCCCGGCTGCCCGGCGGCGACGTTGCCTTCAGCGGCGGACATGCTCGGTCCCGTTGGCAGCGCCAGCATCAGCGGCTCGCGCACGATCGGCAGGTATGACAGCTCGTTGGCGTACCGCGCGGGCACCGGCGGAATAAACAGGCCGGCGTCGATGCGTCCCTCCATGAGCGCCTCGACCTGTACATCGCTCGTCGCTTCGAGCAGTTGCAGGCGCACGCGCGGGTATCGCTTGCCGAACTCACGCAACAGCGGCGGCAAAATGCCATAGTCCGCCGTCGAGACGAACCCCAACGAGAGTGTTCCCACCTCACCATGCGCCAGCCCCAGTGCGAGTGCGGGCAGCGCCTCGGCGTCGGCCAGAATGCGCCGCACCTCCGGCAGCAATTGCCGGCCGACGGCGGTCAGTTCCACGGAACGGTTCGTCCGCACGAAAAGCGGCGCCCCCAGCGACGCCTCGAGCGCCCGAATCTGTTGCGAGAGCGGGGGCTGCGTCATCGACAGCCGCTGGGCGGCGCGTCCGAAATGCCGCTCTTCGGCTACGGCGACGAAGTACCTGAGTTGACGTAGATCCATGATATGTTTTTCGACTCAATCCAAGTCAAATAATATATTTGACAAGCATTCAAGGAAAGACGAATCTTGACGTCCGGCTGCGACGACCGCGACCGGCACGATGCGCCGCGTCACCCGCCATCGTCCGATTCCGGTTCGACTAAAACCCGACGGCGCCGATTTCGTTCATTCCACAAGCACAGCGTTCCAGACACGACCATGCCTCAATACCGTTCCCGCACCTCGACCCACGGCCGCAACATGGCCGGCGCCCGCGCCCTGTGGCGTGCCACCGGCATGAAAGACGACGACTTCGGCAAGCCGATCATTGCCGTGGTGAACTCCTTCACGCAGTTCGTGCCGGGTCACGTGCACCTTCGCGATCTGGGCGCCGTCGTGGCCAAGGAGATCGAGGCGGCGGGCGGCGTGGCCAAGGAATTCAACACTATTGCCGTGGACGACGGCATCGCCATGGGCCACGGCGGCATGCTGTACTCGCTGCCCTCGCGCGAACTGATCGCCGACTCCGTGGAATATATGGTCAACGCGCACTGCGCCGACGCCATGGTCTGCATCTCCAACTGCGACAAGATCACCCCGGGCATGCTAATGGCCGCGATGCGCCTGAACATTCCGGTCGTGTTCGTCTCGGGCGGCCCGATGGAGGCAGGCAAGGTCAAGTCGGGCGACGGACAGGTCATCGCCAAGATCGACCTGATCGACGCCATGATCAAGGCGGCCGACCCGAAGGTGAGCGACGCCGAAGTCGCAGAAATCGAGCGCAGCGCCTGCCCCACGTGCGGCTCGTGCTCGGGCATGTTCACGGCCAATTCGATGAACTGCCTGACCGAAGCGATCGGTCTCGCGCTGCCGGGTAACGGCACCATCGTGGCGACGCACGCGTGGCGTCGCGGCCTGTTCGAGCAGGCCGGCCGTCTCGTGGTCGATCTGTGCCGCCGCTACTATCTGGAAGACGACGCCTCGGTCCTGCCGCGCAACATCGCCACCAAGGCCGCCTTCGAAAACGCCATGGCGCTCGACGTCGCCATGGGCGGCTCCACCAATACCGTGCTGCACCTGCTCGCGGCCGCGCAGGAAGCCGGCGTCGACTTCGCGATGGCCGACATCGATCGCATTTCGCGCAAGGTGCCGTGCCTGTGCAAGGCGGCGCCTGCGACCGACAAGTACCACATCGAAGACGTGCACCGCGCGGGTGGCATCATCGGCATTCTGGGGGAACTCGCGCGCGGCGGGCTGCTCGACACGTCGTGCGGCAACGTGCATAGCGGCACGCTCGGCAACGCCATCGCCCAATGGGACGTGGCGGGCGATGCGGGGGACAAGGCGCACACGTTCTACAGCGCCGCACCGGGCGGGGTACCCACCACTGTCGCGTTCAGCCAATCGTCGACCTATGCGTCGCTCGATCTGAACCGTGAAACCGGTTGTATCCGCGACCAGGCGCACGCCTACACGAAGGACGGCGGGCTGGCGGTGCTGTATGGCAATCTTGCCGAGAAGGGCTGCATTGTGAAGACCGCCGGCGTGGACGAATCGCAGTGGGTCTTCACGGGCCGTGCGCGCGTGTTCGAGAGCCAGGACGACGCGGTCGAGGGCATTCTGGGCGACCAGGTCCAGCCGGGCGACGTGGTCGTGATCCGTTACGAAGGTCCGAAGGGCGGTCCGGGTATGCAGGAGATGTTGTATCCGACGTCGTACCTGAAGTCGAAGGGCCTGGGCAAGACCTGTGCGCTGTTCACGGACGGCCGCTTCTCGGGCGGCTCGTCGGGTCTCGTGATCGGCCACGCCTCGCCGGAAGCAGCGGAAGGCGGCGTCATCGGACTGGTGGAAGACGGCGACGTGATCGAGATCGACATCACCCAACGCAAGATGCATCTGGCCGTGTCCGATGAGGAACTGGCCCGCCGCCGCGCCGCCATGGAAGCCCGTGGCGACAAGGCATGGCAGCCGGTGAATCGTGAGCGCGTGGTCTCGCAAGCACTGCAAGCCTACGCCGCGTTGGCCACCTCGGCCGATCGCGGCGCCGTGCGCGACCTGTCGCAGTTGAAGCTGCGCAAGCGCGGCTGAGCTGGCTCACGCGCGTATCGGCGCAAGCGTGAGCGGGCGCGGCCGTGTGCATGCGGGAACGCGCCGCCGCGCGCGCGCACGATCGGCAGTGAAGTGACGGTGTAACGAAGTCGCAATGACTTTGAGGCGGCACGCCCGGATTTCGGGCGTGCCGCCGGCATGACAGCGTGATACAACAACGCCTATGCGCGACGCTGCGGTAGCCGGTGGCGTGGTGCATTCCCACAGGAGACCGTCATGGCATTCAATCGTCGCTCGCGAAACGTCACGCAAGGCGTGGCGCGCTCGCCCAACCGCTCGATGTATTACGCGCTGGGCTACAAGGAAGAAGATTTCGACAATCCGATGATCGGCGTGGCCAACGGCCATTCGACGATCACCCCGTGCAACGCCGGGCTGCAGCGACTCGCAGACGCCGCCGTCGACGCCA
This sequence comes from Pandoraea sp., assembly GCF_041919235.1. NCBI lineage: Bacteria > Pseudomonadati > Pseudomonadota > Betaproteobacteria > Burkholderiales > Burkholderiaceae > Pandoraea > Pandoraea sp. The sequence goes on along the minus strand of NZ_JAYRUC010000013.1, from coordinate 98,773 downwards.
TCAAGACCCATCAGGCCAATCCGCAGACCTTCGGCACCCCCACCATCTCCGACGGCATGTCGATGGGGACGGAGGGCATGAAGTACTCGCTCGTCTCGCGCGAAGTCATTGCCGACTGCATCGAGACGGCCGTTCAGGGGCAGTGGATGGACGGCGTGGTCGTCATTGGCGGCTGCGACAAGAACATGCCTGGTGGGATGATCGCGCTGGCGCGCATCAATGTGCCGGGCATCTATGTCTACGGCGGCACGATCAAGCCCGGCAACTGGAAGGGGAAGGATCTCACGATCGTCTCGTCGTTCGAGGCCGTGGGCGAATTCACGGCCGGTCGCATGACCGAGGCCGATTTCAAGGGCATCGAGAAGAACGCGTGTCCGTCGACCGGCTCCTGCGGGGGCATGTACACGGCCAACACGATGAGTTCGTCGTTCGAAGCGCTGGGCATGTCGTTGCTGTATTCGTCGACGATGGCCAATCCCGATCAGGAAAAGGTCGACTCTGCCGCCGAATCGGCGCGTGTGTTGATCGAAGCGGTCAAGCGAGACCTCAAGCCGCGCGACATCATCACGCGCAAGTCCATCGAGAACGCCGTGGCGCTCATCATGGCGACCGGCGGCTCCACCAATGCGGTGCTGCACTATCTCGCCATCGCGCATGCCGCCGAGATCGACTGGAGCATCGACGACTTCGAACGCATTCGTGCGCGCGTGCCGGTCATCTGCGATCTGAAGCCATCGGGCAAGTACGTGGCGACGGACCTGCACAAGGCTGGCGGCATTCCGCAAGTCCTCAAAATCCTGCTCGATGCAGGTCTGCTGCATGGCGACTGCATGACCATTACCGGGCACACGCTCGCCGAGGCGCTCAAGGATGTGCCGTCGGTACCGCGCGCCGATCAGCATGTGATCTTCCCCATCGACAAGGCGCTCTACAAGGCGGGCCATCTCGCCATCCTCAAGGGCAATCTGGCACAAGACGGTGCCGTGGCGAAGATCACCGGCCTGAAGCACCCCGTCATTACCGGCCCGGCACGCGTGTTCGACGATGAGCAGAGTGCGATGGATGCCATCCTCGCCGACAAGATCAAGGCGGGCGACGTGCTCGTGCTTCGCTATCTCGGTCCGAAGGGCGGACCGGGGATGCCGGAAATGCTCGCGCCGACTTCGGCGATCATCGGCAAGGGCCTCGGCGAGTCGGTCGGCTTCATCACCGACGGCCGGTTCTCGGGGGGCACGTGGGGCATGGTGGTCGGGCACGTTGCGCCGGAAGCGTTCGTTGGGGGCACCATTGCACTCGTGCACGAAGGCGACTCGATCACGATCGATGCCCACAAGCTGCTGCTCCAATTGAACGTGCCGGACGACGAACTGGCACGGCGTCGCGCGGCGTGGAAAGCGCCCGCCCCGCGATACACGCGAGGTGTCCTGGCAAAGTACGCAGCCCTGGCCCAGCCAGCCAACAAGGGCGGTGTGACGGGCTGATCCTGGCCGCACGACACACACGACACGCACGACACACACGACGGCGCGTCTTGCTCGCATGGCAGGCGCGCCGTTTTTGCACGAATGGCTCACGGCCACGGAACGCGCTACAATCCGCGCATCGAGGCGAGTGGTTACGCTTGGCGCCAGTCTCGTCATGGGACAGCGCCCTTACGCATTTTCACTGACGTGAAGTGTTCATATGGCGCATACACCCACCCCATCGGCCTGCCCAGGCCGGTGGAAATCCCGTGCGACATGTTGTGCGGCGTTCGCACTGGGCCTGCCGTTGCAGGGCTGCGCCTTGCGTGGCGCCCCTTCTCGCGAGATCTTCGGCGCGTACTTTCCCCTTTGGCTTCTCGGCGGCGTGATCGGCCTGTTCGCCGCGCTGCTCGTGCATCGGATCAGCGTGTCGATGCGATGCACTCAAATCGTGCCGCTCCAGCTCCCTGTCTGTTTGTCGATCGGCGTCACCGTAGCGGTACTCGTCTGGCTCGTGGGAACAGGACAATTGCCATGAAAATGGCCGGCAAAAGCAAAGCCCCGCTCAAGGGGCGCCTGATTGCGATGACGATCGTTCTGGTCGGCGTGATCGTCGCGTGCTACGGCTACTACCGTTCGTCGCAATTCCCCTCGACCGACGACGCGGCGATCGATGCCGACGTCGTTCACATTGCGACCCCCGTCGGAGGACGAATCGTCAAGCTTGCAGTGCAAGAGAACCAGCGTGTCGCGAAGGGCGACGTGCTGTATGAAATCGATCCCGTTCCCTATCGCCTCATACTCGCCCAGGCGCAAGCCGATCTCGCGCTGGCGCGCGCCTCGCTCGACACACGACAGAAAACGATCCACAACGAACGCGCCAACGCATCGATTGCGGATGACCAGTCCAACAAGTCGGCGCAGAACTATGCGCTGGCGACGCGCAATGTCGACCGCCTCACGCCACTCGCCGCCAAGGGCTACGTCTCGCAACAGCAACTCGATCAGGCACGCGTCGCTCAGCGCGATGCCGAACTGTCGATGCGGCAGGCGAGCGCGCAGAAGACGGCCAGCGCGCAGAGCGTCGGCGATGAGGCGGGGGCCCTCGCGGTGGTACGTGCGCGCGAGGCCGCTGTCGTGCTTGCGCAGCACAACCTCGACGATACCGTCGTGCGCGCACCGCAAAACGGCTACGTGACCGGTCTATCGGTGCTCTCCGGAGAAACCGTCGCCCCGAACCAATCCCTTTTTACGCTAATCCACGCAGACGAGTGGTTTGCGCTCGCAAACTTCCGCGAAGGCGCGCTCTCTCATATCGGGATCGGCGATTGCGCGACGGTCTACTCGATGATCGATCGACGTCAGGCGATCGCGGGCAAGGTCGTCGGGATCGGCGCCGGGGTCTCCGACGCTGGACACATCGGCTTGCCACGCACACTGCCGATCGTTCAACCATCGGTGAATTGGGTACGCGTGGCGCAGCGCTTCCCGGTGCGCGTTCAACTTGAAGAGCCCGCCGAGCGGCTGGTCCGCGTAGGCGCCAGCGCAGTCGTGGAGATCCGACATGGCACCGCCTGCCGATGATCTGCAGCGGCCCCGACTCGTCGATCTGATGACGTTGCTCGCGCCGTTTCCGGGGCGAGCCGCTGCAGCGACGCGCGTCGCGCTCATTTGTGCATTGACGACACTTGTCACGACCGCCTACGGCACGCCCGAGGCAGCGCTTTCGGCTTACGTGGTTTTCTTCCTGATACGGCCCGACCGCGTCGCGAGCATCGTCACCAGCGTTGCGATGCTCGTGCTGGTAAGCATTATCATCGGCTTCGTTCTGTTCGTCGCACTGCTCGTGCTGGACAATCCGATGTCGCGGGTCGCGTCCATCGCCGGGTTATCGGCGGTGCTGCTGTTCGTCACGTCGGCCAGTAAGCTTCGCCCCGTCGGTGCGATCATCGCGATGATCGTCGGATTTGCGCTCGACAAGCTCGGCAGCGTGCCACTCGGGGAACTCGCCACGCGCGCATTGCTGTATGCGTGGCTTATGGTCGCGATTCCGATCGGCGTGACCATAAGCGTGCAGCTCGCGCTCGGGCCATCGGCACGCAAGCTCGCCGGTGACGAGTTGGCGAAACGCTTGCGGCTCGCGGCCCGGGTGCTGCGCGATCCCGATGCACCGCGCGACGCGCTCGACGCGTGCTTGCGTGCAGGCGACGAAGACGTTGGCAAGTGGCTCGAACTGTCGCTCCTCGAAGGGTCCTCGGCGCATACCGACGCCGCCGCTTTACGACAGGCCAGGTCGGCAACGTTTGCCATTCTGGTTGCCGCCGATCTGGTCGCCCGCGAGCGCACCGCGCGTCTGCCAGCATCGTTCTCCGAGCCGCTGGCGACCACGCTTGAGCGCATGGCGGAAATGCTGGACGCCGGCGGCTATCCGGTCGATATCGAATTGTCGCTGCCCGCCTCCGAGTCGATGACGCCACTGGCACGCCTGGCTGTCAGACACCTGCGCGACGCCATCACGGGATTCGCGGCGATCACGCCGGAAGCAGCCTCAGAGACGAGGCCAAAGACGCACCGCGGCTTTTTCCTTGGCGACGCACTCTCCAATCCGGACCACGTCCGGTACGCGCTCAAAACCACGGTAGCGGCCATGATTTGCTACCTGCTTTACTCGCTGCTGGATTGGCCCGGCATCCATACGTGCTTCATCACGGTTTATATCGTGTCGCTCGGCACGACCGCCGAAACCGTCGAGAAGCTGGCGTTGCGCATCGCAGGGTGCGTCGTCGGCGCGTTGGCCGGCACTGCCATGATCGTATTCGTGATGCCCTCGCTGACCACGATGGCCGGCTTGCTGAGCGTCGTCGCCATCGGCGCGTGGCTGTCGGCCTGGGTCGCATTCGGCTCGCCCCGTATCGCCTACGCCGGCTTCCAGATCGCGTTCGCCTTCTTTCTTTGCGTCATTCAGGGTCCCGCGCCTGCGTTCGACCTGACGATCGCACGTGATCGCACCTTCGGCATCCTGCTGGGCAATGTAGTCGTCTATTTGATCTTCACCCGGGTGTGGCCCGTCAGTGTCGCAGGGCGCGTCGATGCCGCACTTGTCGACTTGCGACAACGGTGGGAAGCATTGTCCGCGCTCGCCGGTACGCGCCTGCGACGCGCCCAGGCGGCAGCGGCGATGGCTCGTCGCGGTGCACTGGAGAACGACATTGCGCTGACGCGTTTCGAACCCTCATGGGTGCGCCCCTCGCCGGATTGGGTGGCGGCACGCCGACAAGCGCTGGCAGAACTTCACGCGCTCGAAGGACCGATGTTCCTGCTGGCTGAGCGACAACCGGGTGACGCGGGCATCGGCGCTTGGCTGAAGCGACTCGACGCCGACGAGCGCACCGATGGCGCGGCACGCCCCCGGCACCCGCCCGCCGCCGACGCATCAAGCGCGTCGCCAGCCGATCGGGAGCGCTTGTCGTTGCTGATGCTTGGCGACTCACGTCTCATACAACTTCAACCTGCCTCGCGCGACCGTGACGTGGCGAAGGAGCGTGCTCCCCATGCGCCGGCTTGATCCGTATGCCGTGATGGCATTGTTGATGTTGGCCGCTTTGGCGGGGTGTGCAACATCGTCGCTCGACATGGCGCCTGAGCGTCCGGATCGTCCATGGCAACCCCGTACGGACGCGGCCGGCGCCATCGTTCCCGGCGCGCCAGTGACGGCCAGCGCCTACGGCAGTACGTACCGGCTACCGGCCAATCCTGCGCTTGCTGCCGTGTCGCCACCACCACCGCTGGCGCAGGATCATGCTTACACGCTAGCCGAACTCATTGACCTTGCGGAGGCGACCAACCCATCCACACGGATCGCCTGGAACAACGCACGCAACGCGGCGCTTGCCGCAGGCGTTGCGAAGAGCGCCTACCTGCCCCAACTGTCACTGAGCGCGATGGGCCGATATGCGGCTGCCCACAATTCGTCATCCAGTGTGCTGGGCGATTCGTCGGCCAGCGGCTCCACGCATGGGCTGACGTCCGTGGTGGCCCTGCAATGGCTGCTATTCGACTTCGGCGGACGCGCCGCTCGCGTGGAGGCGGCATCCCAGGCATCGGTGATTGCGAATATCGGATTTACCGCCGCGCATCAGCAGGTCGTGCACGACGTCAGTGTCGCCTTTTACCTGTATCAGGCAATGCGGGCGCGGGTCGTGAGCGCCAAGCAGGGACTTGAGAATGCTGGGGCCGTGGCGGATGCGGCCAAGGCGCGATACCGGCGCGGGGTTGGCACCGTGATCGAAGTGGCGCAATCGAATCAGAACGATGCCCAGGCGAAGCTTGCGCTGGTTCAGGCCGAGGGCGCGCAAAGCAATGCCTACCTGACACTGATCTCCGCGATGGGTATCTCGCCGCTGTCGAAGCTGAAGATTGCCGACATGCCGGTGCGCGCGCTGCGGCCCACGCTGCGTCAATCGATCGAGCAGATCGTTTCGTCTGCCATCGCAAGGCGTCCGGATGTCCTGAGCGCCTATGCAGCGGAGCGCGCGAACGTCGCGAAGATCCAGGCGGCCGAGTCGGAATTCAAGCCCAAGGTTTTCCTCTCGGCGTCCGGCGCCTATAACACCAGCGATTCCTCACTGTCGGCCGTGCCCGCCATCGGTCAGCAGCTACCCACCGTCAATCTGAGCGGTGGTCGCTACGGGGGCAGCGTAATCATCGGCGTCTCGATTCCCCTCTACGATGGTGGCCTGCGCTCAGCAGCGCTCGCGCAGGCGAGAAACGACGCGGACAGCGCGACCACCCGCCTTGAGCGCAGCCGCGAAGAGGCGGTGCGGCAGATCGTCGGTGCGCAGAACGTCCTCCAGACCAGTCTGACGGCACACGAGGCCGCAAAGGAATTGCTGAGCGCGGCGCAGACAACCTACGACGCAGCATTCGATGCCTATAAACATGGTGTCGGCTCCGTCACCGATGCCCTGCTTGCCCAAAATCAATTGCTGGCTGCAAAGAACGCTTATGTCGAAAGTTATAGCAATGCGCTATCGGCGGCGGCGTCGCTGGCGCTGGCCACCGGTGCAATCGACTAGCGCGCTTGCCGCGATATGATTCGGCCCATGAAACGGCTGACATCGGGGCCGCCGGTGGACAAGTGCTATATTTCCGCCAGAACCTGCTCGACCCGCATCGACAGGCGCGCCGAGCGGCCGCTCACGCGCGGTGCTGTCATGCGCTCCCTCGACGTCGCCAACTCTCTCCGAATACGAGTATCGAATGAAGGAATTTGCCGGCAAGCCCGCGAAAGCCGTGATCGGGGCGTGGCTGATGGTCGCGGCGAGCGCTGCAATCGCACAGACCAGCGTGCCGCCAACCACCGACGCGCAAGATGCCCAGTCGATGGAGAAGCTCGCCCGCGAGCGGAACTGCATGACGTGTCATGCCACCGACCGAACCCTGCTCGCCCCCTCGTACCGGGACATCGCCAAGCGCTATGCGGGTCGCCCTGGCGCCGCCACCGAGCTTGCCCGCTCCATGGCGGACGGCAGCCGTGGCAAGTGGGGCAGTATTCCGATGCCGGCCAGTCCTCAACTCGCCCCGGGCGAAGCGAACCGCCTGGCGCACTGGATCCTCGGACTGGCCCGTCATTAGCGCGTCAGCGATCGCGCGCACACGGTGCGCTGCGGCGCGCCAACCACCCCGCCCCCTTTCGTTCTCCCTTTCGTTCTCCCTTACGCTCCCCTACTCCCCCTTACGCTCCCTCACGCTCCCTTTTGCCGCCTTTAGCGCCCCCTTACGAGCGGACCTGCTTCGCGACCTCTTCGATGACGGCCTGTCGAATGCGGTCCGGCAATTGCGCTTGCAAGGCGTCGGCGACCTGTTTGCCGATCAGTTGCACCAGCCAGGACGTCTGGTCGATCAGCGCGTCGTGACAGCGACGCTCCACCATCGTCGTGATTTCATCGGCCAGTTGCAGCGTGAGCCGGGCGCTCACGCGCTCGGCAAAGACGGCGACATCCGCCGGCACGCCCTGCTCGGCCGCCGCAGCGGCTCGGTCATCCTCGGGCGGCGGCGCGGCCTCGCCGGGCGCGAGCACTTCGGTCAGCGTCGGAATACCGGGATCGGTGCGCTCGGGCTCGTTCGTCACGATCAGCCTCTCTGGTCGTAGTTGTTCAGGGTGTAGCCGCGATCGCGGTAGAAACGATAGCGCTCGCGGGCGCCGGACAATTCGTCCGGGGCGGCGCCCACGATCTCGACGACCCGCTCGAAACGCGCGAAGTGGGTCGGCACAATGCCTGCCAGATTGAGGAGAACCTGATGATGCTGCGCCTCCTCGTCGGGGGCGGCCAGCACTACGGGCGTTTGGGGAGCGAGCGGATCGCGCGCAAAGCAATGCGGCACGAACTCGAGCGGCGAAAACGTCCACAAGGCCTGGTCGAACGCGCGCAGCACGTCGGACTCGCCAACGACCACGAGCGTCTGACCAGCCCCGTAGACCTTGCGCGCGAACCGGCACGCATAATCGAGCCGATCCGCCACATGCGTATGAAAGTCGACGCGCGTCACCGGGCCTCGCGATCGATCAGAAACTGCGCGAGCAACGGCACCGGACGGCCCGTCGCGCCCTTGGCCGCGCCACTCTTCCATGCCGTACCGGCGATGTCGAGGTGGGCCCATTCGTACTTCTCGGTGAAGCGCGACAGGAAACAGGCCGCGGTCACGCTGCCCGCCGGACGCCCGCCGATGTTCGCCATGTCGGCAAAGTTCGACTTGAGCTGCTCCTGATACTCCTCCTCAACCGGCAGTCGCCATGCCGTGTCGCACGCCGTTCGACCTGCGGCGAGCAGTTCTTCGGCAAGCGCGTCGCTCTTCGAGAAGAGGCCCGTGTTCACGTGACCGAGCGCGATGATGCAGGCGCCGGTCAGCGTGGCGACGTCGATCACGGCGGCCGGTTTGAAGCGCTCCGCGTAGGTCAGCGCGTCGCACAGGATGAGACGGCCTTCCGCGTCGGTGTTGAGCACCTCGATGGTCTGCCCGGACATGCTGGTGACCACGTCGCCCGGCTTCGTCGCGTGACCGCTCGGCATATTCTCCGTCGCCGGAACGATGGCGATGACGTTGAGCTTGAGACGCATCTCGGCAACGGCGCGCATCGTTCCAAGCACGGAACCCGCGCCGCACATGTCGTACTTCATCTCGTCCATGCCCTCGCCCGGCTTGAGCGAAATGCCTCCCGAGTCGAACGTCACGCCCTTGCCGACCAGCACGATCGGCGCCTGTTTGGCGCCACCGCCCTCGTACTTGAGCACGATGAATCGCGGCGGCTGCACCGACCCCTGGGAGACGGACAGGAACGAACCCATCTTGAGCGCCTCGATCTGCTTCGGCCCCAGAATCTCGGCCTTGAGCTTGAATTCCCGAGCCAGCTTGCGCGCCGTGTCGGCCAGATACGTCGGCGTGCACACGTTACCCGGCAGGTTGCCGAGGTCCTTGGTGAGCGCCATGCCGTTGGCGATCGCCTCGCCGCGCCTGGCCGCGAGCCTGGCGGCCTTCACATCGTCGGGGGCCACCGCGAACTCGACCTTGCGCAAGGCCGTGTTGGCCGGCTCGGCCTTGCTCTTCATTTGTGTGAAACGGTAGGTCGCCTCACGCAGTGCGAGTACCGAGGCGCATACGGCCCAGGCGGTATCCCGCTTGGCCACCGTGGTTTGCGGCAGCGTCCAGATGGCGTCGGACGCACGCGTCGCGAGCACGGCACGCACAGCAGCGCGCGTGGCTTCGTTGAAACCCTTTGGCGACATCTGGTCTTCGCGGCCCAGGCCGACGAACAGCACACGGGCCGGGCTCCAACCGGCGACTTCGTGCAGCATCAGCGTGCTGCCGAGCTTGCCGTCGAGTTCGCCGCGCTTGACCATGCGCGCAAGCAATCCCTTGCTCGCGACGTCGAGCGCCTTGGCGAGCCCCACGAGCGGTTGCTGCTCGAAGACGCCGACCACCAGGCACTCGGTCTTTGCGTTGGCAAGGCCGGCCTGGCCTGCCTTGGTCGAATCGAAGGCTTTTGTGCTAAAGTCCATCGCGCTTTCCTCGGGTAAAATTCGTACGAGCCGCAATTATCCGCTTTTTTCCCCGCTCGCCCAAACGCGAGAGCACCCCAATCGTCTTCACATGATTTTTCAGCGTTCCCTGCAGCGCGAGCTGAACTACACCGCCGGGGCCGTCTTCATGGTGCTGATCACCGTCATGCTCACCACCATGATGATCCGCATCCTGGGCTTCGCCGCGTCCGGGAAAGCCGACCCGCGCGACGTCCTTGTGCTGATCGGCCTGGCCGTGATCGGCTATCTCGCCGTCATTCTGATCGTGACGCTGTTCGTCTCGATCCTGTTCGTGCTCACCCGCTGGTACCGCGACTCAGAGATGGTCGTGTGGTTCGCCTCGGGCCTGTCGATCACCGACTTCGTCAAGCCGGTGCTGCGCTTTGCCACGCCCTATCTGGCCGTGATCGCGTTCTGCGCGCTCGTGGCCTGGCCGTGGGCGAACCAGCAGATCTCCGCGCTAGAAGCGCGCTTCGCCCAGCGTGACGACGTCTCGATGATCTCGCCGGGCCAGTTCCGCGAGAGCGCCGCGAGTCACCGCGTGTTCTTCGTCGAGTCGGTCTCGCCGGATGCAACCCGCGTGCACAACGTCTTCGTCTCCGGCACCGAGAACGGCAAGGTCAACGTGATCGTGTCGAAAGAAGGCCATATCGAGACGGCCAAGGACGGCAATCGCTACATCGTGCTGGAGAACGGCCGTCGCTACGACGGTGTGCCCGGCCAGCCCGATTACCGCGTGATGGAATTCAAGCGCTACGGTGTGAAAATCGACAACCCTAGCGCCGCACAACCCGACAACACCCCGACCAAGGGGGTGCCGACCGTACGCCTGTTCCGTGAGATCCAGAACCCGATCTTCCGCGGCGAGATCGTCTGGCGCATCGGCCTGCCGCTGCTCGCGCTCGCGCTCGTGTTGCTCGCCGTGCCGCTCGCCTATCAGAACCCGCGCCACGGCCGCACGGTCAACCTGGTCATGGCCGTACTCATCTATCTCGCGTACACCAACCTGCTGAGCCTGTCTCAGGCGTGGGTCGCGCAGGAACGCATGCCGCTCGCCATCGGCATCTGGTTGCTGCACGTGCTGGCCATGATCGTCATTGTGTTGCTGTACGTGCGCCGCGTGCGTTTCCGCGGGCTCGTCGGCCGCCGCCGCAATCACGGGTCCGGCGGGATGCGTGCGTCGGGAGGGACTCGCTGATGCGCATCTACGAGAAATACCTTGCGCGCCAGATCTACCTGGCGTTCGTGTTCGTTCTGCTCGCGTTCGTCGGTCTGTTCGTCTTCTTCGACCTCGTGAGCGAACTCGGCGACGTCGGCCGGGGGGGGTACCGCTTCCAGCATGCGCTCGCCTACGTGCTGCTGTTCGCGCCGCAGCGCATGTACGAAATCATCCCGGTCGCCTCGCTCATTGCCGCGATCTATGTCTGCGCGCAATTGGCGGGTAACTCGGAGTTCACAATCTTCCGCGTCTCGGGACTCTCGACGGGTCAGGCGCTGCGTTCGCTGCTGAAAATCGGCTTCCCGATCGTGCTGATCACCTTCGTCATCGGAGAGTATGTCGCGCCAAATGCCGAGCAACTTGCGCAAAAGATCCGCCTCGAAGCGCTGGGCAGTTCGGTCTCGGCAGGTTTTCGCTCCGGTGTGTGGGTCAAGGACACCGTCGATCAGAACGGCACGCGTGTGACCCGCTTCATCAACGTCGGCACGCTGAACCCCGACAACACCATTGCCAACGTGCGCATCTACGAGTTCGACGACCAGTTGCGGCTCGACAGTGTGCGCCTGGCCAAGCTGGGGCAGTTCGACGCACCGAACTACTGGAAGCTGACGGATGTGTCCGAGACCGTCTTCAGCGCGACCGACGACGCCACCGGCGGCACCGACCCGCTGCGCGCACTCGTGCGAAGCAAACAAGTGCACATCGACACGGTGCAGATGCGCTCGGAGTTGACGCCGCAGATCCTGTCCGTGCTGATGGTTTCGCCCGACAACATGGCCATCGGCAGTCTGTACGGCTATATCGGCCACCTGAAGGAAAATCAGCAGAACACGGATCGCTATCGCCTCGCGCTCTGGCAGAAGTTGCTGTATCCGTTTGCGGTGTTCGTGATGATGGCGCTGGCACTGCCGTTCGCCTACCTGCACGCGCGCGCCGGCGCCATCGGCCTGAAGGTGTTCGGCGGGATCATGCTCGGCATGAGCTTCCAGTTGCTCAACAACCTGTTCTCGCATCTGGGCCTGCTCAACACTTGGCCGGCGTGGTTCACCGCGGCGTTGCCTTCACTGCTCTATCTCGTGCTCGCCGTCGCGGCGTTGCGCTGGGTGGACAAACACTGAGGCGCCCATCATGTCCGCCAAGCACGGCGTCATCCTGTTCGCCCACGGATCGCGCGACCCGCGCTGGGCCGAGCCGTTCGAGCGTCTGCGCGACAAGCTGAGCGCGCAGCGTCCCGACGCCGACGTCCAGCTCGCGTTTCTGGAGCTAATGGCGCCTGACCTGGGCGGCGCGGTGACGGCGATGACGTCTCAAGGGATGTCCGCCATTACCGTGGTGCCGGTCTTTCTGGGTCAGGGGGGCCATGTCAGGCGTGATCTGCCAGCGCTCGTGCAAGCTTGCCGCGCCGCACACCCCACCTTGCTCCTGAACGTGAGCGCGGCGATCGGGGAAGACGAGCAAGTGCTCGACGCACTGGCCAACTATTGCGCAAGGATGATGGACGGCGACTGACGGCATCGTCGCCAGCGATACGTCGCGTCGACATGCCAAATGGATGGTGTCAGGCTGAACTGCCCCCCAAGCGTTGGACGTCGATCCAGCGCTTTTCCATGGGTGCTTGCATGACGAAGCACGGTGGCGCGCTCAAGCGCCAGTGCCAGTGGGTGCAGGCGTATCTGTATCTGCGCGGTCGGTTTCAGGCAGCGATCGCGGCCTGCGACGCCCACTCGTGCAACGACGCGGCGTCGGCGCCGGCGAACGCGTCGCCGATGAGCAGGACGCTCGGCTGCGATGCGTCGAACCACGCTGCCGCCCGCCCTTGCCTGACGTCGTCCAGCGTGAGACGCACACGTCGCTCGCGCGGCGTCGTGGCCGCCTCCACGATGGCCACAGGCGTCGCCGCCGGCTTGCCCGCCGCCATCAGTTCCGCCGCAATACGCTGGGCGCTGTCGCGTCCCATGTAATAGACGAGCGAATCGGCGCACGCTTGCGCGGCAATTTCCGCCGACTCGGGCGCGCGGCTTTGCGTGGCAAAGGCCACACTGCGTGACACACCGCGCAACGTCAGCGAACGCCCGAGGGCCGCCGCACTGGCCAGCGCCGCCGTGATGCCGGGCACGACTTCCACCGCGATTCCGGCGGCCTCGAGCGCCCGCAGCTCCTCGTCCGCACGGCCGAACAGCATCGGATCGCCGCCCTTCAGGCGCACGACCAACGCGTTGGTGCGCGCATGATCGACCAACTGCTTATTGATGAAGTGCTGGGCACTCGAGCGCTTGCCGCACCGCTTGCCGACGGCAATTTGCCTGGCCTGCGGGCACAGTGCGAGCATTTCCGGCTCGACGAGCGCATCGTGCAGCACCACGTCCGCCGCCGCCAGCAGTCGTGCGCCGCGCACCGTGATCAAATCGGCTGCGCCGGGGCCCGCCCCGACGAGATAGACCTTGCCCGGCACCGTACCGGATTGCGATGATGTCACCGTCATGATGTCGCCGTGGTTCGTGGGGCCCGGCGTCGGCACCGTTCAGGCCGCCGTGCGCCGTGCGTCATGCAATAGGGGGATGTGCAAGCAAACGCTTGTCCGTCGGACGACTTACGCCGCGAGGCTGCGAATCATGCCTGCCGCAACCGTGTGGTGCGTGGCTTCGTCAATCAGCACGAATGCGCCGGTGGCGGGGTTCGCGTCATACGTGTCGGCGGCCAGCGGCTTCTGCAGACTCAACTGCACGCGGCCGATGTCGTTCATGGCGAGCGTCGCCTTGTCCGTGCCCTGCAAGAGCGTGCTGACGTCGAGCACCGTGTCCACGCTGCCGACCTTCACGTACACCGTGTTGGTCGCCTGCTTGAGCAGGTACTTGCGCTGCGGCGCAAGGTCGTCCTCGTCGAACCAGCAGACGTCCGCCGTCAATTTGCGCGACGGTGCCAGCGCCGACGCTTGCGCAACCAGCATGTCGCCGCGCGACACATCCACGTCTTCGGTCAGACGAATCGTCACGCACTGACCGGCGAACGCTTCCTCCAGCAAGCCGCTCGGCCCGACGATCTCGGCGACGCTCGCCGTGCGTCCCGTCGGCAATACGCGCAGCGTCTGGCCGACGCGCACGGAACCCGATTCCACACGTCCCATATAGCCGCGGAAGTCGTCGGCATTAGCGCCGTCCTGACGCGCCACCCATTGCACCGGGAAGCGCAGTTCGCCGCCCGATTGCGCAACCGGTAGCGATTCGAGCATGTCGAGCAGTGGTTCGTCCTGATACCAGGGCATGCGATCGCTCGCATACACAATGTTGTCGCCCTTGAGCGCCGAGACCGGCACGAAGCGTACGTTTTCAAGCCCTAGACGTTGCCCCAGCGCCAGGTAGGCGGAGCGAATGGCATCGAACGTCGTCTCGCTGTAGTCGACCAGATCCATCTTGTTGATGGCGACGATGACGTGCTGAAGGCCGAGCAGCTTGACGATAGCGCTGTGACGCTTGGTCTGGGCGAGCAACTCGGTGTGGCCGTCGACTTCGCTCACCCGCGTGGCATCGACCAGAATGATCGCGGCGTGCGCGGTCGATGCTCCCGTGACCATGTTGCGTGTGTACTGCTCGTGGCCCGGCGTGTCCGCAATGATGAACTTGCGGCGCGCGGTCGTGAAGTAGCGATAGGCGACGTCGATGGTAATGCCCTGCTCGCGCTCGGCTTCGAGGCCATCGGTGAGCAGCGAGAAGTCGATGTCTTCGCCGGCGGTACGCTTGTGTTTGGCGCGGGCGATGGCCGAAAGCTGATCGGTCAGCACCGACTTGCTGTCGTAAAGCAGACGGCCGATCAGCGTGCTCTTGCCGTCGTCGACGCTGCCGGCCGTGATGAAACGCAGCACGCCGAGGTCTTCCTGATGCGGGGTGAGGCTCATGATCTATTCAACTCGATTGCGTGGCCCCTGGCACGGTGAATCTGCGCGCCTGGCGGGCCGAAGTCTCTGAACTTAGGGCGGGTGACGGGCGCTCGGCCCCTCAGAAGTAGCCCTGCTTCTTGCGTTGCTCCATGGCCGCCTCAGACGCCTGATCGTCCATGCGGGTGGCGCCGCGCTCCGTGATGTCGCTCACCGCCGTCTCGGCAATGATCTCCACCGGACTCGCCGCAACGCTTGCCACCGGGCATGTGCAACTGATGTCCCCAACGGTACGGAAGCGCACCGACGCGAACTCGCTCGAATCGCCGTCCTGCTTCGGCGTGAGCGGTGTGACCGGTACGAGCAAACCGTTGCGGCGCACGATTTCGCGCTCATGGGCGTAATAGATCGACGGCAGATCGAGGTTCTCGCGCGCAATGTATTGCCACACGTCCAGCTCGGTCCAGTTCGAGATCGGGAACACGCGCAGGTGCTCGCCCCGATGCAGACGCGCATTGAACAGATGCCACAATTCCGGGCGCTGAGCCTTCGGGTCCCACTGACCGAACTCGTCGCGGAACGAGAAGATACGCTCCTTCGCGCGCGCCTTTTCCTCGTCACGGCGTGCACCGCCGATCATGGCGTCGAAGCCATGCTCGGCAATGGTCTCGAGCAGCGTCACCGCCTGGGCCGCGTTGCGTGAATCGTTCTCGCGACGCAGACGCACCGTGCCGCGCTCGATCGAGTCCTCCACGTGCCCCACGATCAATTCGGCGCCAAGCGCCTTGGCATGGCGGTCGCGGAATTCGATCACTTCCGGATAGTTATGACCCGTGTCGATATGCACGAGCGGGAATGGCAACACCGTTTTGCGATTCGGGCCCAGGCCGAAGGCCTTGAGCGCCAGATGCAGCACCACGACGGAGTCCTTGCCCCCCGAGAACAGCAGCGCGGGCTTGCGGCACTCCGCCACGACCTCACGCAGGATGTACATCGACTCGGCTTCGAGCCAGTCCAGATGATCCATTCGCGAGCCATTGGCTTGCGCGACTTCGTGCATCGCACCCATAGTGTTCCCTTCCTTGACGATTCCGAGATTTCCGAGATTCGATTTGTCACGATGTGCCACCGCTCGGGGATCACACATCGTCATACGTCCGTCTTGTCGGCCCGGCCTGCCGGACCGGCAGGCGTTGTGCCCAATGCCTCAATTCGACTGCACCGACACCGCGATCTTGCTCAGGTTGCCCGCGTGCAGCCCGCATTCCTTACTGTCGCGCGACTCCCACCACCAGCGACCCGCGCGACTGTCTTCCCCCGGGCGGATGGCACGCGTGCACGGCTCGCAGCCGATGCTCGGGTAGCCGCGCGCGTGCAGCGGGTTGACCGGTACGTCGCGCGCCGTCAGGTAGGCCCACACCTGCGCTTCGGTCCAGTCGAAGAGCGGGTTGTACTTGGCGATTCCGCGGGCATCGTCGTGCTCGGCGAACGCCAGTTCCCCGCGCGTGACCGACTGCTCGCGTCGCTGGCCGGTGAGCCAGGCGCCTGCGTCGGCAAGCGCTCGTCCGAGCGGCTCGACCTTGCGAATCTGGCAGCACGCTTTGCGCAGATCGACGCTTTCGTAAAACGCATTCGCGCCATGCTCCGCGACGTACTTCTCGACGGCATCGGCCTGCGGTGCGTACTGCGCGACGTCGTAGTCATAGCGCGCCTTGATGCCGTCGATCATGCCCAGCGTCTGCGCATGCAGGCGCCCGGTGTTCAGCGTGAACACGGTGATCGGCAGTTGCCGGCGCAGAATCACATGCGTGATGAGCATGTCTTCGGCAGCCAGGCTGCTGGCAAACTTCACATTGCGATGCAAATTCGCGATGCGCGCGAGACGCTCGGCCAGCACGGCTTCCATTTCGTCGAGCAACGCCCCATCCTGGTGCTCGGCGGCGGTCGCGCTCGAGGGCACGGCGGGCGGGGTGGGTTCCCAGCGGGATTCGTTTCGCATTACGCGAACTCCTTGTTGTTTGTGGGGGGTCAGCCGACCAACTTCACGGCCGCGAGCGTGAGCGTTGCCGCCAGCGCGCCGCGCACAATGCGCTCGGGCAGGTGACGGGTGAGCTTCGCGCCCAGCCAGATACCGGGCAAAGAGCCGATCAACAAGCTGCCGAGCAGGGCCCAGTGCACCGTCTCAAGCCAGATATGACCCAGCGCAGCCATCGCCGTCAGCGGCACCGCATAGGCGATATCGGTACCGGCAACCTCGGCCGGCTTCAACTGCGGGTACAACATCAAGATCAGCGTCGCGCCAACGGCGCCGGCACCAATCGAGGAAATCGTCACGAGCGCGCCGATCACCGCGCCCACCACCACCGTGGCGACGGCCTGCGCGCGGCCCGTCAACTGCCAGTTCGGGTGTGTGCGCAACGCCGCAAGCAGCTTCGCGCGAAACAGCAGGGAAAGCACCGTCAGCAATACCGACGCCGCAATGGTCAGTTTGATGACGTGCAGTGCCGAGTTGTCGATCCCCCCCAGGCGCTTCAGGAAAATGATCGTCACCAGCGCCGCCGGCAGGGCGCCGAGCGTGAGCCGGCGCACGATGTGCCACTTCACATGGCCGTGCGAGCGATGCGCGATCGTGCCGAAGCTCTTGGTCACGGCGGCAAACGCCAGATCCGTTCCGACCGCGACCGGCGCTGCATAGCCCAGCAGCAGCGTGAGCAGGGGCGTCATCAGCGAGCCCCCGCCTACACCGGTCAGACCGACCAGAAGGCCGACGCCAAATCCGGAGAGGGGTTCGAGCCACAGCGCCATGTGAGAGGTTCCTGTTGGGGCCAATGCCTGGCGGGAATAGCGTTATCGAAGCAGTGGCACCCACTGTAATGAAAACGCTATATACTTCAAACGAATTAAAAATTGTTTGTATATTTTCGAAAGTTATACAAATGAACTTGCATCAGTTCCGTTTCGTGCGCGAGGCCGTTCGTCAGAATTTCAACCTGACGGAAGCCGCCAAGGCACTGTTCACCTCTCAGCCGGGGGTTTCGAAGGCCATCATCGAGCTGGAAGAAGAGCTTGGCGTCGATATCTTTGCCCGGCATGGCAAGCGCATCCGTAATCTCACGGAGCCTGGGCGCATCATCTTCGAGTCGGTCGAGCGCATTCTGCTGGAGGTTGAAAGCCTCAAGCGGATCGGCAAGGACTATGCGGCGCAGGATCAGGGCAGCTTGACGATTGCGACAACGCACACGCAAGCGCGCTATTCGCTGCCGCACGCGGTGGCCGAATTCAAGAAGCGTTTCCCGAAGGTGCGGCTTTCGATTCTGCAGGGTAGCCCGACCCAGATTGCTGAAATGGTGTTGCACGACCAGGCCGACCTGGCCATCGCGACCGAGGCGATTGCCGGCTACAAGGATCTGGTGTCGCTGCCTTGCTATCAGTGGCATCACGTCGCCGTGGTGCCGCCGGATCATCCGCTGCTGCAGCTAACGTCGGTCGGTATTGACGATCTGGCGAAGTATCCGCTGATTACTTATGACCCGCAGTTCGCCGGACGCGCCAAGATCGATCAGGCGTTCGCGTTGCGTCATATGCAACCGGACATCGTGCTCGAAGCGATCGATGCCGACGTCATCAAGACGTACGTGGAGCTGGGACTGGGTGTGGGGATTCTCGCGGGCGTGGCGTTCGACCCGGAGCGCGATCGCAATCTCCGGGCCATTCAGGTGGGCCATCTTTTCGGCACGAACGTGACTCGCGTCGCGCTCAAACAGGGGGCCTATCTGCGCGGTTACGTGTTCACGATGGTCGAACTCCTATCGCCGATTCTGACTCGCAAGCTCGTCGAGCAGGCGTTGCGCGGCGAGCACGAGAGTTACGAGCTGTGACGCCTTAGCGTGCCGAAAAGGGCTGCTCATACTTGCGAGTCCTTTCGGCGCGGTGGATTCCCTCGAATTCCGCCGCGAAATTGACGCGTGCGTCCTCGCTGAGGCGGCGCAAATAATGCGTCACGGGGGCGCCCGCACGATCGGCCGGGCGTTTGCCCGGATTCCCGCGCATGGCCTCGTTAAATGCCTGCTGAACCTTTTCGACCTTGGCCAGCTTTTGCGGATGATGAAGGTGCGTCGTTCTGAGGTCGTGAAGCGTCGCGCTCACGTAGGCGTATCGAAACTGCGTATCCACCGTGTTATCGGAAGCCGAGAACGAGCGCAGGTTCAGATTCTTGATCGCTTTGAACATCTGGCGAAACGAGTCCATCGTGACGTGGCCTTTCTCGTTTCGCGCGCTCGGACTGCAGCGCGTTGCGACGGATTCACTCAGCCTGACGAGTTGGGACGATACAGGGACTCGGGAAAAAAACATCATACGTCAACATCTCCATCGAATTACCAGGGGGGATGCGCTATCGCGAGGCCCATCGGGAAGATTGTTCCCAGACAGCAGCGACTTTCCGACAGCGCGCAGGCAATGACAGGACCTGTGCAGGCGCGTTCCCGATCACTCACCGGCCGATGCGAATCGGGAAATCACCCCGGCGGCTGAGCGACTCGTCGATCTGAATGTAGACGGTGCGCACCGGGACTATTTTTCTTCGCTGGCCGAACGCAGGCGGTGCGGTATGCTTACGCGATTCGATCAAAAGGAGACCCCATGCGCTCACCTCTTCACGGCATCCGTCTATCGGGCGTGCTGCTTGCCATGACCCTGACAGGCGTTGCGACGGCGGCACGCGCCGACATCACCGTCGGTGTCGATCTGTCGTCGACCGGTCCGGCAGCGGCCATTGGTATTGCCAGCAAGAACGCCATGCAGCTTTGGCCCGACCGGATTGGCGGGCAGAAGGCGCACTACATCTTCCTCGACGACGGCTCCGACCCGGGCACGGCCGTGAAGAACGCGCACAAGCTCATCAGCGAGAACAAGGTCGATGTCATCGTCGGCCCGAACATCACGCCGAGCGCCTTGGCGATGCTCGATCCGATTTCGGAGGCCGAAACACCGATGATCACGTTGATCGGATCGGCGGTCGCGGTGGAGCCTCAGGATGCCAAGCGCCGCTGGGCGTTCAAGATGGCGGCGAACGATTCGGCGATGGCCGACGTGATGACGCGCTACATGGCCAACCATGGCATCAAGACGGTGGGCTTTATTGGCTTTGCCGACGCGTACGGCGAGAGCTGGTGGAAGGAATTCACGAAGTTTGCCGAGCTGCGCAAGCTGAAGGTCGTGGCGCAGGAGCGTTTCAATCGTACGGACACGAGCGTCACGGGTCAGGTTCTGAAGCTGATGGCGGCCAAGCCGGACGCCATTCTGGTTGCCGGATCGGGCACGCCTGCCGCGTTGCCGCAGCGAACATTGCAAGAGCGTGGTTACGCCGGGAAGATTTACCAGACGCATGGCATTGCCACGTATGATTTCGTTCGCGTGGGCGGCAAGGATGTGGAGGGGACACTGTTCCCGACGCAGCCTGGCGTCGTTGCCAAGACGTTGCCGGCGGGGCATCCGGCGCGCGCGGCGGCCTTGGCGTTTACGAAGAAGTACGAGGCCCGGTATGGTCCCGACACGGTCACGCAATTCGCTGCTGACGCCTATGGCGTGTGGGATCTGCTCAACGATGCGGTGCCGCGCGCCGTGAAGGTGGCTGCGCCGGGCACACCGGCATTCCGGTCGGCGCTGCGCGATGCGCTTGAGTCCACGCACAATCTTGCGATCCCGAATGGGATCATGAATCTGAGTGCGAAGGATCACGTCGGGCTGGATCAGCGCGCCGGGGTGATGGGTCAGATCAAGAACGGCAAGTTCGTCTACGTTTCGGATTGATCGCGGCATGACGACCTACACCGTAGCGTTTATCGGGCTGGGCGCCATGGGTGGCCAGATGGTGCGTCATTTGATGGCGGCGGGGCATCGATTGCATGTGTATGCGCGGCGGCCGGAGGTGGCGGCACCGTTCGTCGAGCGCGGGGCGAAGGCGTTTGCGACGCCCGCGCTGGCGGCAGCGGACGCCGACTTCGTCGTCACCAACGTCACGACCACACAGGATGTGGATGCGGTGCTGCTCGGCCCGGACGGGGTGGTGCATGGGGCACGTCCCGGCACGATCTGCGTGGATCACAGCACGATTTCGGCGGAGGCAACGCGGCGCATGGCGGCGCGTCTGGCGGCTCAGGGGATTCAGCTGGTGGATGCGCCGGTGTCGGGCGGGCCGTCCCGCGCGGCGGACGCTTCGCTGTCGATCATGGTGGGGGGGTCGCGCGACGTTTTCGAAAAGGTCAAACCGCTGTTGTCGGTCTTGGGCACGACGATCACGCATGTGGGCGATGTTGGCGCGGGTCAGGTGGCGAAGGCGTGCAACCAGATCGTGCAGGTGATCAATATTCAGGGCATTGCGGAGGCGATGTTGTTTGCGGCGCGCAATGGCGTGGATCAGGACAAGGTCATCGAGGCGATTTCGAAGGGGTTGGCGGGCAGTCGAATGCTCGACATGATGGGGCCCAAGATGGCGCATCGTGACTTTTCGGCGGGAATCGAAGCGCGCCTGCACGACAAGGATTTCGCGATGATCCTGGACGCCGTGGCCGACGCGGGGCTTGCCCTGCCTGCGCTGTCGCTGGTGAAGGGCCAGTTGTCGGCGTTGATGGCGCATGGCTGGGGCCACGACGACACGTCGTCGCTACTGCGCGTACTTGAGAGCCAGCAGCAGGTACATTGAATGTGAACGGGGCGGGCTTGTGGTCGGGATAAATTTCGGGCATACTTTCGCCTTCGTCCGGTGAGCCTGCGGGTTGATCGAACGAGTCACGCTGCGACACCGTTCGGTGGCCGCGCACCCGCCCAGGTGGTGAAATTGGTAGACGCAGGGGACTCAAAATCCCCCGCCGCAAGGCGTGCCGGTTCGATTCCGGCCCTGGGCACCACAAGATCTAGATCCCGTAAGGCTTTCCCGGTTGTTTGGCGTAATTTCGGCGTAGCCGCTCGGCGTTTGAATGTGTTTGCGCCAGATATCTCTGCCAGACAGGTAAAACCTCGTCGTCATGTGCTGTCAGGTTGTCAGAGTGAGATGTTCTCAGGCCACAGATAATAAGCGCCATGCCGGGACTTCGCGATAAACTCAATCCCCGCACTTGCCCCCTGAGGTGAGAGGACATGCTCGCCGTGTTGCAACCCGAGATACCCGGCAGCGACAGCGCGTTCCAGAAGTTCATTCGTGCGCAAGCCAAGGCGTCTGCCAAGCTTTGAAGACGTGAGCTTTTCAATTGTCACGCTAACAGCGTGATCCTCCATCACCACTACATCCGTACAACTTCCGACGGGACATGCCAACGAAATGCGGACTTCTTCGCTGATACGAATAATGCGTTGGGCTTCTTCGTAGACATCTCGATACAACTCCGCATCCTCGGATCTTCGGACGAGCATCCCCATCTCGTTGTTATTAACCTGACTAAACTCATAAAGATTCAGGCTTGTAACCACGCACAACTCCTCGCTCATATAACACTTGGCGTGCAAGTTCTTGCAGTAGCTGGTACGAACGTAGGTCAGACCTCGAAGCCATTCAATTTCCTGCGGTTGCAACTCACTCTTCCCGTATATCAGCCTGACGTCAATTTTCAGACGATTCTTGTCCGATAGAAGCTCCTTGATACGGTCATTCAGCTTCAAGAATGGACTTATCAAAATGAGGCGGTCAACCGCTCCTTTGATCAACTCTTCGAGAAAGTAATTCGTCGCGCTGGTATTTAAGAATTTTGCCACGTTGTGCCCTCCTTGCTGTAGGTAACCGGGGGGCCTCCTCTGAGGCAAAGAATACGCGTTGCGAAGGCGCGTAAAGCCCTTGATAGCAGAGTTGAACTTTTCTATGATAGCCGACGCCAGCGCCAGCTATGTCCGAGCAAGCATTGCGCGACGGGAAGCATGTGGTAATGCAGGCCAACGGCGCGCGTCTGATCCGCTTTGACGCCAATCGCTGTCCATCCGAATTTGAAGTGCAAGCAACTGCCGAAAGCGAACATAAAAAATATCAGCCCGTAGCGGCTTGACGAAATGCCGGGTGGGGCCAGAGGTAGCGGATAACGGCCCACCACATCGGACGGGCCGCAACAGCAGTTACCGGACTAATCGCGGCTTCTCGCCTTGCTTCGCCGCGTGAAGAATGACGTGGGGCCCCATCAGCATGTCCGTCGCCACCATCGCTTCCGCGAACGTCTCAAAGTAAATCGCGCGCTCAGGGTCGGACACATGCGCTCGCCTGATTTCTCCTGCGGACTCGTCCCACGCATAACCGAGGTACTTCTTGTATTCGTGGAACCAGACAACATGCCCTTCACGCGTCAACGACGTAGGAAGGTCAAGCCCGCCATCACCTCGCCCGCCGTTTCGTCCGTCCTTCCCCTCGTTCTGGTTTGAATCACTCATCAAAGCCTCCTGAGATGCAGATTAATTTAGCCACACTAACGACTCAATTCATCATCGCAGGAGTGCCGAGCCTTGCGTTTCAGCAACTTCCGAATATCCCAGCCTATGCGTCGACACTCAAAAAGTTTCGACGCACTGCGAAAACGTTCGCGACGTATAGCAGGCAAAATGAATACGGGCTGAAAGTCTGCCGACGGTGAAAAAACCGCGCCGCCATCGCGCGCGACGTGAATATGCGCTCATGGCCCGATACCGAAAGCGGATGGCATGCCAATTGGCAGTTGTACGCGGCGAGCAAGGTCGGGATCTCGACGTGCCAGCGTTGCGGCTGTACGTTGTGTTCGTGATCGACGCATTCGCGCAGCGAATTACGGGCTGGCCGGTGAGTCGTACGACGCGTGCCGACGATGGCGTTTGACCGGTGGTGGGGCAACAGAATCGGAAAAGCCTTCATACGCCGCACGCACAAATCCAACCCATCAGAGACATAATCGACAGGGCCCCCGCCTTTCGCTCGCCTGAAGACCTATGTCTGTTATCCCATTCCGAAGACGATCCATACTCGGCCGCCTGCTTCGATTGTTCGTTCACCGGAAACGCAGACGACAAAGGACGCTAAACCACTTCGATCGCCCCAAGACCTACTACGATCCCAAACAGTTTCGGCGTCGTACACCGTCCCGAGCGAAGCCCTGAGATCCACAACTCGGCTCGCGACGGCGTGGCCCACCCGAATGCATGGGCCGCAAATCACGCTACCGAACCAGTCGTGGCGTCTCGCTCCGTTCCGGCGAGTGAAGAATGACGTAAGGACTCATCAATCGATCGGTCGCCACCATCGCCTGCGCGAACGTCTCAAAGTAAATCGTGTGCTCTGGGTCAGTTACGTGCGCACGCTTTATTTCCCCCTCCGTCTCGTCGCAGGCATAGCCGAGGTACTCGCTGTGTAAGTGGATCCACACGACATGCCCCTTCCTCGGCAACGAAGACGGCATGTTCGGCGGCGTTCCGTCGTCGCCACGGCCACCTGCCGATCCGGTCGCCCGGCGACTCTGCGACGCGACACCCGTTTCCTTTGAATGATCCATGGGTTCCTCCAAGGTGAAAAGTGCTTCGCAGGGGGCCGTACGCATTGTGGCAGCGTGTCCGATACCTGCGTTTCAGTGACTTCCGAAAACTTCCTGCCACTTGGCGAGACTCAATAGATGAACCCCTTTCCCGACATAAGTGCTTTAACACTGCAGTCGTCGCCATTCGTCGCCCGACATTGCTTCGCCCGGCCCCGCCTCCTCAGGCCTGAATCTCATCTCGGCACGCCAAGGACACGGTGGCATCACTCAGGACGGTGAGAACGAGAAAAGAACGAGGGAACCTCGGTGAAAATCACACGCCTGCGTGCGAATCCCAGAAACAATCCTCATCATTTTGTGGGAGACATCCGATTCTCGGATCGGCTATGGCACCAGAGCATTTTCAGGGCGCCGGGCGACGCTCTGCCAACCCTCTCGCGCTTCGCGCACAGCGCTTACCCCACCCGCCTAAAGGCCCCGCGTTCCCCCTTATTGATTCAGGAAACACGCCGACGCTTTCGACTGGCGACGTTTAGCGCATGTTATTCGGACGTTGCTGAAACTCAAGTGACTTCACTGCGAGGATGATGGAAACGTCCCCCGCCTCAATGGGGGGTAACTTCTAGGAGCGACCTATGAGTGATCCGAAAGATGACAACGTGAAGTCTCCGGCTGCGAGCACGAAGAAGCGATTCGAGGCGAGCGACGCGCCGGACGTGCCGAAATCACTGTCAAGAAAGGGATATGTCGTGTGGTTTCACGACCATGGCGAATACCTGGGATTTGCATGGAACGAGTCTGCCGAGGAGATTGAACGAGCCCACGTCGCAGACGCCGATCACGCGATCTACTTCGAAACGTTCGCGCAAGCCGCCGTCGCCAGCGACAAATTCATCAGCCCATGCCGAGTGCTTCTTTCACGCGGGCCCGGCAAACGCCCCAAGCTAATGGGCTAGCACGATTCAACGGCCCGCCACCGGTGACGGGCCGTTCCCCGCTCCGCTCGATCAGCCCCGCGCACACGGCGATTCCGCTCGTCGTTCAGCCTCGTCTCGTACGGCTAGCGTGTGCCGGAAAGAAAATGCGTTGCGGCAACCAATGCCGTCCCGACGGTAACGATCGTGCCGATCAGACGCCACGTGAGCCTATGCATCTCCCCGTGCATCTGAGCGCCCAGCCCCTGCAGATCAGCACGCACCGCACCGATCTCCTTTCGAACACTCACGAATTCGGTCGCCATGTCCCGGCGGACGTCCACAATTTCATGTGCCACCTCAATGCGCACCTTTCCGAATTCCTGATGAATTTCATTGCGCATTTTTCCAAATTCCTGGTGCATTTCATTACGCACGTTTCCGAACTCCTCGTGCATCTCGTTACGCACATTTCCAAACTCCTGGTGCATCTCCTTACGCACATTTCCAAATTCCTGGTGCATCTCCTTACGCACATTTCCATGTTCCTGATGCATCTCGCTTCGCAGATTCCCGAATCCTTGATGCATCTCGGACCGCAACGCCCCCACTTCTCGCGCCCAATCCTCCTTTGTCGCAAGCGTGGACAGCACGGATTCGAGCGCTGTCACCCGTGCGGGCAGCCTCATCTCGTCGTGCTTGTATTTGCTCTCTGTGCAACTGGCTTTCGAACGCGCCACGCGCGAGTCAATTTTTCGGAGTGTTCCCATCTCGATCGGTACCTTCTGCCGCATCTCCGCCCACGATTCGCAGGCGTCGATGCGTGGATAAGACGTCGTCCAGCATGGACGGATTCGCACGAATTCAGCAGCATTCTTCCAGGGCATTCGGCCGAGCGCCTTTCGTTCGCAACACTGCATGCGATTCACTCTATCCCGCCTCGGCCCCAGAGCGGCTCTGCGTAGTAGTCGCCTCGCGCTCGTTGCGATCCGTCACCGCTTCATCGCACGCACATCGGGCGCGTGCACGAGCACGCTGCGCCACGTCACCCCGTAGTTCACCGACACCGACACCTACGCCATCCATTTGTAAGCCCCTCCCTCGCTCCCGTGTTACGTTTACGGCAACGTTACTGCGCGCGAGGAGTGACTATGTACACCGTAATGGGCATCTCGGGCCGAGTCGGCAGCGTGGTCGGGCACGATCTGCTGGCGGCAGGCCTGCCGTTGCGGGCCGTCGTTCAGGACACCGTCAAATCCGGTCGATGGGCCACGCTGGGCAGTGACGTCGCCGTCGCGGAAAATGGCGATGCCGACGCCCTCACCCACGCCTTTCGCGACAGCGACGCCGTGTTCGTCATGCTCCCGCCGAACGCCGATCCCGAGCCGGACTTCTCACATGCGCGGCACTTGATCGATGCCATTCGCCAAGCGCTGGCCGCCGCGCGTCCGAAGCGGGTGGTTTGCCTGTCGAGCATCGGCGCAGATTGCGAGGCGCCCAGCCTGCTTACAGCAATGCGCATGTTTGAGGCCGCCATGCTGTCGGTATCGTTGCCGATGGTCGTCCTGCGCCCCGCCTGGCTGATGGAGAACTTCGCATGGGATATCGCGCCCGCACGCGAGCGCGGCGAACTGCCGACGTATCTCCAACCGGTGGATCGAGCCATTCCGATGGTCTCGGCCACCGACGTCGGCCATTTCGCGGCCCGCGCCATGCAGGCACATTCGATCGATGAGCGAATCTGGGAAATCGAGGGCCCCGAGCGCTACTCGCCCGACGACATCGCCGCCGCACTGGCCCGTGCGCTGGTTCGTGACGTACGCGCAGAAGCTGTGCCCCGTGCCGGTTGGGACCCGCTCTTTCGGGCGCAGGGCATGCGCAACCCGCTGCCTCGCATCCAGATGCTCGATGGCTTCAACACCGATGGCTTCCGTTTTCGCAACGACGGCCAACACACCCTGCGTGGCGACGTCACGCTCTTCGAGGCGATCGCCGCTCTGGTACGCGAGACCTGACGCATCGCCGCCGGGTCAGGCACTCACGAACGCCCGCCGCACACTGGCGGTTGAGCAAGTAACGCGTGCCAACGTTGCGCCCAATCGCCATCGTGAGCGATCCCGCTCACCACGACCGTCTTCACGCATCGCCCGCCCGCCGCCGCTGCGAAACGCCGCGCCACTTCCGGCGGCACCACCGTGTCCTGCGCGCTGCTGAAATGGATCTGCGCAATCCCGGCGACCTGCGCCGCCACATCGATGGGATTGCGCGAAGCGGGCATCGCAGAGACGTGATGCAATCGATTGACGTATTCGACGTCGAGATTCCCGGCGACCGTGCGCAGCGTTGCCACGTCGCGTCGGCGTGCGGCGATCAACACGGCAATCGCACCACCGCCTGAATAGCCGACAAGCTCGATGGGCTGCCCGGGTACCCGCGCCGCCAACTGTCCGACCGCCGCGTTCATCGCGTCGACCACTTCCGGAGCAAAGCGTTTGCCGGTCCAGTAAGCGACGTGACAGCGTGGATTTTCCCGCATTGGTGTGAACTGGCAGGGGCGAGCCAGATACACGACATTGGCAGAACCGTCGGCGGCGGCAAGCGCCAGCCCGGTCGCGGCAACCGGTGTCGGGTCGAGCGACGGTTCGGTGCGCGAGATCCAGGCCAGACCGTCACCTTCGATATAAATACGCAGCGGTTTATCGGCGCGCGTAATGCGCGAGAACGCGGTAAGACGAAAATCACCCGCCGACAATGTTTCCCGTTGGAGGCCCGCAGGCCCCGCCAGCGATTCCGCATGCGCGTCGCGATCCAGACTGGCACAACCGGAGGCAAGCGACACGAGGCCAATCGCCGCCGCACAAAGCAGCGCGCGTAGCAATCCGCATGCGTCAGCACCCGCTCGGCAGACGCTGCCCGTTCGATCAAGCATCGCCATCACTCCCCCCGCGCAACGAACTGCTGCAACGCCTGCGACACGCGCTCGACTACAGGCTGCCATTGCCCACGCGCCGGCTGGCGGAACAAGCGCATGCCGGGATACCATGGCGAGTCATCACGGTCGAGCATCCAGCGCCAATCGGGAACGAACGGCAACAGCACCCACACCGGACGCCCCATCGCCCCCGCCAGATGCACGGGCGACGAATCGACCGAGATCAACAGATCCGCGAGATGCAGAATCGCGGCAGTGTCCTCGAAATCGCGAATCTCGTCGCTCAACGACACCATCGACATCCCCTCGGGCGGCGTTTTCCCCTGCAACGATGCAGGCCCCTTCTGAATCGACAGGAACGTCGCGCCACAGCGCCCCAAGGGCGCGAGTTGATCGAGCGACATGGAGCGATTGCGGTCGTTGACGTGCTCTGGACGTCCAGCCCACACCACGGCCACCCATGGCCTCGGTACGTCTGCGAGTCTTGCGCGCCATTGCGCGACGCGCTCGGCATCCGCACTCAGGTATGACACCTCGCCGGGCAGATCGGACAGCGTCAGCCCCATCGCCATGGGGAGGCTCATCAGTTCGCAATGCTGATCGAACGTCACCGGCAACGTGCCGCGTGCGACGATATTGTCATCGCCCCACATGCGCTTTGCGATAGACAACGTCTCCTGATTGACCTCGAAAATCACGCGCGCCTGACTGCGCTCGCGCGCCCATCGCGCCATGCGCATGAACTGGAACGTGTCACCGTAGCCTTGCTCGTCATGAATGAGGAGCGTTTGCCCGGGAATCGGCTGACCCTCCCAACGCGGACGCTGCACTTTGCGCTCGATCGACTGGGTATGTTCGAGGCTGTAGCGGTAGCGATACTCGCGCCAGCCACGCTCGAAGTCGCCCAACAAGAGCAGCGTTTCGGCAAGATCGAAGCGGTTCGATAGATCGCCCGGCACCTGACGCGCGAGCATGTCGAGCACGTCTCGTCCCTCCTGCGCCTTGCCCTGTGCACGCAACGCCACAGCGAGCAGTCGCCACATCGGCATCGGGGCCACACCGGCCGACACGACCTCGCGCAGCATCGCCTCCGCGCCTTCATAGTCGTGGGCAAGCATACGTGCCACAATCGTTTCGTGATTCGCCACCAGATCGTGCGGCATGGGCGACACCGGCGCCGGCCCAGCGTGCTGTTGCGCAACGTCCGTCGACACCGCGTTCGCGTCGGTCGCCACGCGCGCCGCCACATCCACCTCGACCTCCCGCAGCACGGCCTGCGCATCGGCACGCTCGGGCTGGCGCGCAACCGCTTCGCGGGCACAGGCCAGCGCTTCGTCCAGTCGCCCCACGACACGCAGAACGCCGGCGCGCGCCACGAGCGTCGAAGGATGCTGAGAAGCGAACGCCGACATCACCTCGACCATCTCCAATGCCGCCGCCACGTTGCCGCGTGAGAGCTCCACGTCGGCGAGGTTCCGGTAAGCGTCGACAAACTGCGGAGCCAGTTCGATGGCGCGGCGCGCGAGCGTCAGCGCCTCGGCAAAGCGCCGTTGCACACTCAACAATGACGCCAGATTGCTATGCGCATCGGCGCGCTGCGGGTCGAGTTCGAGTGCTCGGCGATAATGCGCTTCGGCGGCGTCCAGGTGCCCAAGCAGACGCGCCGTATTCCCGAGATTGTTCTGAGCGTCGGCCGACGCGGGCATGAGTTCGCTCACGCGTGTGAGGCACGTCAGGCTCTCTTCAAGCTGCCCGGTCTCCTGCAATACGATCCCGAGATTGTTCCATCCGGCAGCGAACGCCGCATCGACCTCGACAGCACGCCGGGCGGCGGCCAGTGCATCGGCCAGATGTCCCGCCTGACGACACATTTCGGCCAGATCCGACCAGCAGGACGCCGGTGCATTCGATGCCCGGCACGTCGCCCGCAGATGCTCGATCGCCACGTCGCGTTTGCCATAGGCATGCGCCATCAGGCCAAGCAGATAGTGAGCGTCGGGATGCTCGGGGGCCGCTTCCAGCACGCGCCGGCAAAGGACTTCCGCCTGCGGCGCTTGCCCCGCTTGCCAGTGGGAATGCGCAAGCGCAATCGCCTGCGCGAACGTCAGCGTTCCGGAAGTCGAGGAGGCGGAGGACATCTGCGTGGCGCCGGGAAGCGATAAGGATTGGGCGATACTTCCACGACGGTCGCTACCGTGTCAACGTCAGCGACCGCCGTTCCTGTCTGAGCGAGTCAGGCGTTCAGAAACGCTGTTGCACGCGCACAATGCCGGTGTGCGACACGAAGCCCGACCCTGCTTGCAGATCGTAGCGAACCGACGCGCTCAGGTTACTCGCCCGCATGAGCGTGACGCCCACACCGACGTCGGCCAGGTTCGACACCGGCGTGGCGCCCACGGTCGTAAAGCCCGTCTGACCGGTGGGGTCCGCCGCGAAGCTGGCGCCCGTCGTCTGGCGCGTGCGGTTGTACTCATGCATCCACTGCACGCTCACCTCGGGCACCCACACCCCCGTCGACGTTTCGAACGGCACGGCGAACTTCGCCCCCAGCGCACTGCGCACCGAGCTTGCGCCGACGCTGCCGACCGTGAGCGCCGAGCCATTGCCGCCGGTTTCCGTATAGCCGTTCTGGCGCAGGTAACCGTACGTGACGCTCGCCAGCGGCGTGACGACGGCGCGCCCCAGCGCCAGCGGCCAGCCGAATTCGGCACCGACCACGTATTGTTGACCGTTGAAGTTGCCATTGGCCACGCCGTTGAAGCCCGGCATCGATACAGACCGCTGCGTATCGTAGCGTTGCATCACCACCGAGCCTGACAGGTTCACGTACCACGGCTCGCCAGTGTAAGCCGCGTACCCGATGAGACCGTACCCGTTCACCCCTGTCGAGTTGCCCGACGTGCTGCCGTCATTGTCGATCGCCGTGCGCGAGAACTGGAACGCGCCCCCCGCACGCCAGCGATCGCCGAACGCGCGATCTGCACCGACGACCAGACCGCCGTAGTTGGCGCTGTAGCCGTCGACATCGTCACGCGCCGACTGGCTGGCGTGACCGCCGAAGGCCTGTCCCCAGACGCCCCAGTTGACAACGCTGTCCCCCGTCGCAACCCCGGTGCCCCCGGCCTGCGCCACGCGCAGGCTGTTGACGTGCGCACTGACCACGCCCAGCGAGTCGAATGTGGCCGCACCTGCGGCACGCGTATTTTGCGCCGGCGCAAGCTGCTTGCCGACCCGATTGGCCGAGTCCGTCGAGCCGCCGCTCAGCGACCCGATTGCCGCGTTGTACAGGTTGAGGAGTTGGGCGTCGCTCACGCCGGTGTAGCCCAGCAAGCCCCGCAGCGACGATTGCGCGTTGGGTGCCGAGGCAATCAGGGCATTGGTACGCGGGTCGAAGGGCGGTGTCGTAGCGGTACTGCCACCACCATTGCCCGAACCGGCATTCGTATCCGAGACCACGGTCACGACCAGATCCTGCCGACTGCCGTTAGCGACCGTGGCGCCGGTCGCGCCGAGCGTCGACGAACCGTTGACGCGATAAACCAGCGAACCTTCGTTGTATGTGGCCGTGCCCGCCGTGTCGATTACAACATAACGCTGACCGGCCGCGAACGAATAGCCGAGCGACTGCAAGGCGATGCTCGACCCCGCTGCAAGTGTCGTATTGCCGCTCACGACCAGGCGTCCGTAGCCGCTGTCGGTCGTCATGTCGCCGGTCGTGACGGCATTGCCTGCAACACCGATCTGGAGCGCGGCACCCGCCGCCTGCGCGTAATCGCCGGAGACCTGAATGACATTGTTGACTTGCAATACCGAAGCGTCGTTGAACGCCGTTCGCGTGCCAGCGAGGTTCAGGTTGTCGTTAAGCAGGAGATTGCCGCCGTTGAAGTGCACATCGGCGAGTGAGCTGGAAAGGGTCCCCGGCAGGGCACTGCCGAAGCCCGTCAGGGTGCCCAGCGCCGCGCCCGACGCGCCCGCGATCGACAGGGCCTGCGTGCCGGAATGGGCAATGTCGCCCGCAATCGTGCCGGCGTTGTTGATCTGTCCGATCGTGGCAGCCGCAGAGGCATTCGCGATTGCCGTGCCTGCGCTGGCGATGAGCCCGCCCGCGAGGTTGTCGATCGTACCGATC
The DNA here is from genome assembly GCF_041919235.1 of Pandoraea sp. Taxonomy (NCBI): domain Bacteria; kingdom Pseudomonadati; phylum Pseudomonadota; class Betaproteobacteria; order Burkholderiales; family Burkholderiaceae; genus Pandoraea; species Pandoraea sp. The sequence goes on along the minus strand of NZ_JAYRUC010000013.1, from coordinate 66,688 downwards.
GCGTCTTCGTTGTAAATCCCGTAGTTCCCGCCCGAAATCGTTCCGGCGTTGTTGATCGTGCCAATGATGCCGTGATAGGTCGTGCCACCGAGCACAGTACCGCGATTGTCGATGCCCGTGCCGGGCGCACTGGTGCCATCAATCAAGCCATGGGCCTGGTTGTCGATCGTCGTGAGGCTAGCGCCACGGTTCATCACCCCGACTTGCGAGCCCGTAATGGTGCCACTGTTCGTCAACGTGCCCAATCGCGGGATCAACGCAATGGACTTGAGCGAGGCCACGCCCGAAACGCCCGAGATATTCCCCGTGTTGGTCAGCGCGCCGAGATACGACATGTTCTGCACACCATTCGTAATGGTGGCAGCGATCGAACCGGAATTGAATGCCGACGTCAGTGTGCCGCTGTTGTAGATGCCCGCGCCGCGCGAGGAAAAAATCAATCCGTTGTTCTCGAGAAGCGCAACATTGCCGAGCGATTGAATGGACAACGCGTAAATACCGGCCAGCGTGCCGGCGTTCGAAATTGTGCCGAACGTGTTCGCGATTAGGGCGAAGGTCGCACCAGTGATCGACAGAGTCGTACCGTCGTAGCCCCAATTCGTCGACGAGACGGTGTTGGCACGACCGGCATAGAGCGCCGTGGCGCCACCCATGTAGGCGGCGGGCAACGGCGTTGCCCACACCGCTCCCGAGGTCAGCGAAGCCACTGCAACGGCGGCGGCCGCCGCCGCGCTGCGTCCACGGCGATGGTCCGCCGAGCGCGACGTCCCGCCGTGACCGCAGGCCACCTCGGACGCGACCTGATACATGCCCAGACTGGCGCTCCACACCACACGATAGATGCGATTCATTCGATTTCCCGGAATACGGCTTTCTTATTGCGACGCGTTGACTGGTGAATTCGGAACGGGCGCACGCGCAACGACCGACACATAGGCGCACGACCTCCGTAAAGGCACGGAATTCCGGCGGTAGGGTCTGATGGAATTTGGACGCACGAGCGCGGCGACATGCGCTGGCTATGGCATGAGCGCGACCCGATTCAAGGCAAGGGCATGGCCTGCGTCTGAGGCAGGATCACCGATTCTGCGAGAAACGGCACGAAACATTCGAACTACCCCGTGATGGTTCACCCATACGAAGCGCTTGAGCGCGCCCGCGATTTTTTTGTTCCGCGAATCCTTCCATACCATTAACCGACTGTCAATCGGCATTTGCTTCGCCGCTCGGCAGGCCTCACAGGCTTGCGCTACACTCGGCGGACCTTACAAAGAAAGGAAATACGCATGAGCACCCTCATCGAAACCATCGCCGTCACGCGCAACGACGGCGGCGCCGCAACCCTGGGCGATTACGCGGGCAAAGTGCGCCTGATCGTCAACGTTGCGTCGAAGTGCGGCCTCACTCCGCAATACGAGGGCCTCGAGCGCCTGTACGAAGCAAAGCGCGACGCCGGTCTCGAAGTGCTAGCCTTCCCCGCGAACAACTTCAAGGCTCAGGAGCCGGGCACCGACGAAGAGATTCGCGAGTTCTGCACCACGCAATACAACGTGACCTTCCCGCTGTTTTCCAAGATCTCCGTGCTCGGCGACGACCGGCATCCGCTCTACACCGCGTTGGTCGACGCCGCGCCGGAAGCAACCGGTGAAGGCCCGTTCCGCGAGCGTCTCAAAGGCTTCGGCGTGGTACGCGAGAACCCGGCCGACGTGCTGTGGAATTTCGAGAAGTTTCTGATCGGCCGCAACGGGCAGGTCGTGGCCCGCTTCTCGCCGGACGTCAAGGCCGACGATGCGCGTCTGCTCGCCGCCATCGACGCTGAACTGGCGAAGTAATCGGGCGAAGTAATCTGGCGAAGTAATCTGGCGAAGTAATCGGGCGACATAAGCGGGCGACATAAGCGGGCGACATAAGCTGGCGAAGTAACCGCCCAATGCAAAAGGGGGCTGCGCAGTGCATGCCCCCTCGTGCCGCAAGCGTCTACGCAAGACGGTTGCCGGCGCGCCATGTGCGCCCTCGGACCTTGCTCACGTCTGGGCAAGTCAGTTCCAAGCCTCATGACGCAACATCGCGCGCCGGTTCCCGCTTCTCGCGACAACTCGCGATCCGGACGCGTCGCCCCCCCCGGTTTGACGCGTCCGCGACACACCGACTCAGCGTTTGGCCGTGTCGGTCATGAACTTGCCGGTGGGCGCTTCACTGCCCTTCTTTTGACGACGCGTGTTGCCGTCGAGCCCCCCGTCGACGGCCCATTCCGCGAAGACGGTCGGCCCCGGCTCGAAGTCGCGCGGCTGCCACTCCGGCGTGAGGATGTCCTCGTCGGCGTAGTACTCGATGAGTGCGCCGCATGGATTCTTGAAGTACCAGAAATATGCCGATGAAATCGGGTGACGGCCCGGTCCCAACTGCGTTTCCCATCCGCAACGGTCGATGTGCATGCCACCGCCGAACACTTCATGGATATCGCGCACGGTGAACGCAACGTGGTTCAGGCCCCGCTTGCCATTGGGCAACGCCAACAGAAACAGATCGTGATGCCCCCCGTGCGGCGCACAACGCATGAACGCACCACGCTCGGGATAGCGATCCGACAGCTCAAAGCCGAGTTTGTCTTCATAGAACTTCTGCGTGGCCGCGAGCGCATGGGTGAAAAACACCACGTGTCCCACTTCGATCGGCTGCGCACGCTCATAGACCGGACTCGGGGTGTTCACACGCTGCGCCGGGATACCCCACGGGTTGGTCGGTGAGCCCTGTACGTCCACACTACGCTTGGCCGTCACTTCCACCCGCACCGCCAAGCCGTTCGGATCGACACAGCCCGTCGCGCCGTCCCTGAAGTAATAGCCGGGCTGGTCCGCCAGGCGCTCGGCGATGGCACGCACTTCATCGGCCGTCGTCACGCCCCACGTCACCTCGCGCAATGTCGGCCCCTCTTCCATCGCCGGCGGCAGCGATGCATCGTCGTGACGCACCGCCAGCACACGGCAACCGTTCAGTGTTTCGAAGCGCGCGCCGTTCGCGTCGGCGGCGACCTCGGTCAGTCCCCAGTCGCCGAGAAAGCGGCGGCAGGTGTCGAGGTCGACGACCCCATAGGTAATTTGTTCGATGCCCAAAATCGTCATGGCAGTCTCAGGTAGGAGTTTCGGGGGCGGCGCAGTCACAGATCGAGCGTCAGGCGCTCGCCCTTGCAACCGGACACGCAAATCATCATGACCTTGTTTCCGGCACGCTCCGACGCGCTCAGCACCGAGTCGCGGTGATCGGGGCAGCCTTCGAGCACGCGCGTCTCGCAGGCGCCGCACACACCTTCCATGCAGCTATGCTCAGCGTCGATACCGGCGGCGAGCAACGTGTCGAGCAGCGTCGCGCCGGCCGGAACGGCGAGTTCCTTGCCGGACTTCGCTAGCGTCACGACATAGCCCTCGGACGTAGCAGGCGGCGGCGCATCCGGCGCGGCGGCAAAGCGCTCGATATGCACGTTGGCAATGCCCGCGTCGGCACACGCTGCCTCGAAGGCGTCGAGCATTACGCCAGGGCCACAGCAGTAAGCATGCGTGCCCGCCGGCTGCCCGGACAGGAACGTCGCGAGCGAGGCGGGCCGGCCGTCGTGCTGGTCGTCGAAGTGATAGGTAATGTCGCCGCCCAGCGCGTTCAGTTCTTCGACGAAAGCGGCTTGCGGCGCGGTGCGTGCACAGTACATCAGCCTGACGCTCCGACCAAGGGCGCGCAGGCGTCGATACATGCAGAGAATCGGCGTCACGCCGATGCCGCCCGCCACGAGTACCGTGTGCTCGGCGGCTTCATCGAGTTCGAAGTGATTGCGCGGCGCGGAAATGTCCAGCGTCATCCCCACACGAAAATTGTCGTGAATGAAGCGCGAGCCGCCGCGACTTTTCGGGTCGGCCAGAATGCCGAGCACGTAGCGGTTCTCCTCGCCCGGCGCATTCACGAGCGAATAGCTGCGCACCAGCCCGCTCGGCAGATGCAGATCGATGTGCGCACCCGGCGTAAAACCGGGGAACCGGGTGCCGCTGCCCGCCGCAGGCACGAGTTCGATGCTCATGATGCCTGCCGCTTCGTAACGAAGCGTGCGCACCATCGCCGACAGGTTTGACTTGCTCATAACGCTGCTCTCTGATGTTGCTGATTCTCTTGACGTCCGTCGGCGCGGCCCGCTGCGGACAAATCGATGTCGAGTCGCGCGAACGCCTCGATCTCCACACGCAGTTCCGGAAATACCAGACCGCTCACTTGCACCAGCGTCGAGCATGGATAGGCGCCGCCGTTGGCAACCACATCCGCAAAGAACTCGCCGCGCGCACGTCCGACATCGTCTTTGTCGGCAATGTCGGTCACGTACACCACCAGCTTGTAGATGTTCGCGACGGTACCGCCCCCCGCTTCGACCAGCGCGCGGATCTTGCCCAATACCACCCGCGTCTGCTCGTAGGTCGTGAGCGGCCCGTGCGCGTCGCGCGTGACCGGGTGAGCGGTCATGCCCGAGAGCAGGATCTCGTTGCCGACGCGAATGCCGTTGCTCCAGGTCGCCGTGCCCACATCGGGCACAGCCGGTGCGCGGATACGTTCGGCCTTGAAGCGTGGTTCGATCTGCATGACGTGTCTCGCGTGGCTTACGCCTTGCCCTGCTGCAAGCGTTCGAGTTCGGCCTTCGCCAGATTCTTCAGATGACGGCGCAGTCGCACGATCCCCATGTCGTGTTGATACAGATGCTCGTTCTGGTTGGCATCGGGTTCCATGTCCTCGAGCATCACGCGATCCTGCTCCAGCACCGCCCAATGACGTGCCTCGAGTCGGTTGCGATACAGGAAGCGCCACGTATCGCGCTGCCAGCCGTCGAGCTTGCGGCAACGCCAGTGGAACACGGCGGCGAGCGTCGGCGAGACCGGCGTGTAGCTGCCCACGATGACGAAGTTGCCGCCGGGCCCCCCCGTCTTCGGATACGGAATTTCCAGACGCATCCAATGGGTGCCGGTATCGGCCCACTCGGTCCAGTCGAAATTCACGTCGCGCTGGCCTTCCTTCTCGAAGACGAAGCCCCGGTCGGTGTCGCGGATGCGAAAGGCAGCCGTGTTATCGCCTTCGGCCATCGAATGCGACTGCTTGTGCAGATACGTGCCGTGCATCGGGTCCATCACGTTGTCGAGCACGTACCGGTAGTCGCCCTTCCATTCCGTGTAGCACAGGAACGACGAGAATTCGCCATCGGCATCGAGCTCTTCGGGCAACACCAGCGGCGGCGGCGTGTCGATGTTCTCGGCGGCGTTGTACAGCCAGATCGCGTCGTTACGCTCAACGATGTGATACGCCTGCGTCGGACGCGAGCCTTCGAGCTTGCAGCCCGGACTGCCCGGCACGCGCATCACGGTGCCGTCGCATCGCACCTGCACGCCGTGATATCCACAGGCAATGCGATCGCCCATCACGATGCCTTTGGAGAGCGGTGCGCCACGGTGCGGGCAATGGTCGTCAAGGGCATGCACCCGGTTGTCCTGATCGCGCCAGAACACCAGCTTCTTGCCCAGGCGGCGCAGCGACACCGGCTCGCGGCCGATCATGTGCGACGGGCAAATCGGATACCAGAGATTCTTCAGGCCGCGTTCGAGAATGGCGTCGGCGGTAAGGATAGGCTGTTGCGTAGTCATGGGGGACGTCTCCATCGCGGTCGTCACTCGCTTGCCAGCGGGCCACGATCGCACTCTGTGATGTTGTTACTCTTCGGCCATTCGGGCCATCTGCGCGATGTAGATCGCTTCGGTCCACACGTCACCGTCCTGCGGGCCGGGGCCGGTGCGATTCAGGTAGGCCACCAGCCCCGCCAGATCGTGCGTGCCCGCCGCGTAGGCGCGTTCGATGGCGTCGCCCAGCAGGCTTTCGTATTGCGTCGGCTCATGACGACGCGCTTGATGCGGTTCGAGATAACGGTCCATCATTTCCCTCCATTGCGAACCCGCTCGCGAATGCGCGCGTGCACGGGTACGAAGTCGTAAGTCGGATAGCATTCGGTGCGAAACACCCCCCAGGCCGAGCGCTCCAGCTCGACGTTGACCGCCGGCAGCAGATGCGGCGGCAGTTCGAGCGTGACGATCTGGCCGAAGCCCATCGCCACCGTCCAGGACACCACCCTCACACCGGCCGGCGGAAAACGCTCCCACCATTCGGCTGCCTTCAGGCGTTCCTGGAAATCGTCGAGACAGTTCGACTGATCGTGACGCAGAAACACCGTCAGCAACATCGTTTCGGGCTGGGCGGCGGGTGCGGCACCCGGGGCGTGTTCGTTCATGTGTCGTCTCGCGTCATTGCACGAACTGGTTGGTGAACAGGTCGGCCGGGTTCGACTTCTCGCGAATGACCTTTTCCTGCGCATAGAAGTCCTGCAGCTTCGCCACACGCGCCGGATCGAACGCACCGAGACGCTGTTGGCCCGGATACACGTTGCGGGCGTAATACGTCAGGATCTTCTCGATCTCGGCCTCTTTGCCCTTGTACCCCGGCACGGTCGCGCAGTATTCCTTGGCGGCACCCGCCGGGTCGCGCATGATCTCGGCCACCGACTTGATTGTGGCGCGAACGAACTTGCGAATCATCTCCGGCTTCTCGGCAATGGTCTTGTCCGATGCGAGAATCGCCTGTGCCATGCCCGGGAAATACTTGTCGGTCGAAGTCATGGTGACCTTCACGCCGGCGTCTTCGATGTTCTGCGCCCACTCGGGCGTGCCCACCATCGCTTCAGCCTTGCCCGTGGCCACCTGCTGCCACACGCCGGCCGGGCCTGCGCCCTGAATTCGCACGTCGTTACGTGTGAGTCCGGCGGAAGCAAGCACACCCAGCGTAGCGTAGAAACCGGTGTCCTGATACGCCAACACGGTGATCGTCTTGCCCTTCAGGTCGGCGGGCGATTTGATGTTCGCGTCGTCGCGCACGACCAGTTGATGCAGCGTGCGCCCGCCCAGCAGCGCCACGCCCTTGATGGGGATGCCGTTCGGGCGCAGCACGATCGGCGTGTCGCCCAGACCGCCGCCCAGATCGCCATTCCCCGAGGCAAGTTGCTTGCCGACGTCGGCGCCGCCTTGTACCGTCAGCCAGCGCACCGACAACCCCTCGGCCGCGTAGTACCCCTTCTTCTCGGCCAGCATCAGCGGCGCGAAGGCCGGCAGGTTGGCCGGGGCCGGGAGCAGATAGGTCATCTGCTGGAGTGCAGGCTGCGCCATCACCGGCGCCGCCAGGCTCGTCAGTCCAGCCACGGCGCACAGGCCAGCCACGCGACGCGCGCGGCGCACCAACGATCCACGGAAAATCGACAACATATCTCTGCCTCGCTCAAGTATCGGGTTACCGCAATGCCCTGTGCATCGCGGCTTGTGCTGCCACTTCGTGTCGCTCAAACCTTGCCCGCCCATCCGAGCGGGTTATCGTTCATGCCCCAGTAGAGACTCTTCTGGTTTGTGTACTCCAGCAGGCCAAGACGTCCTTTCTCACGTCCCGTGCCGCTCTCCTTCCATCCGCCGAACGGCGTCGAGATCGAGAACTGCTTATAGGTGTTGATCCAGACGGTGCCCGTCTCGAGTGCGCGTGCGACGCGCCACGCGCGCTTGTAGTCGCGCGTCCAGATACCGGCGGCCAGGCCATAGACGCTGTCGTTGGCCTCGGCCAGCAGATCGGCCTCGTTCTCGAACGGCAATACCGCCAGCACCGGCCCGAAGATCTCCTCCTGCACCATGCGCGCCTGGTTGGTCAGGCCTGCGATGATGGTCGGCAGGTAAAAATAACCCTTCTCGCGGCCGTCGCCCGCCGGACGCTCGCCGCCACACAACAGGCGGCCGCCCTCTTCCAGCCCGATGGCGACATAGCGCTCGATGGACTCGCGGTGCGACGCCGTCACGAGCGGTCCCATCTGCGTGTCTTCCCGCAGCGGATCGCCCACGTGCAGTTGCTTGGCGCCGGCCACAAGCCGCTCGACGAACGTGTCGAAAATCGCCTTGTGCACGAAAAGACGCGATCCCGCGATGCACGATTCACCCGATGAACTGAAGATGCCGTACAGCACCCCCGCCACAGCGTGATCGATATCGGCGTCTTCGAATACGATGGTCGGCGACTTGCCGCCCAGCTCCAGCGAGACCGGCATGAGTTTTTCTGCCGCCAGCCGCGCAATGCCCCGTCCGACTTCGGTGCCGCCGGTGAAGGCAACCTTCTTGACCTTGGGGTGGCGCACAAGGATGTCGCCAATGACCGACCCCTTGCCCGGCAAGACCGACAGCACGCCGCGCGGCACCCCGGCGGCTTCGCAGATGCGGCCAAGTTCGAGCGAGGCGAGCGGCGTGACCTCCGCCGGCTTGAGCACGACAGCGTTCCCCGCAGCGAGCGCCGGGGCGAGCTTCTGCGCGTCCGATGCAATCGGCGAATTCCACGGCGTGATGGCCGCCACGACACCGAGCGGCTCGTGCACGCTCATCGTCAAATAATCGCCACGCGAAGGCGTGAGCGTGTCTTCGAGCGTCTCGAGGCACGAAGCGAAGTATCGAAACGTGCTCGCGGCACTCGCCACGAGCGCGCGCGTCTCGCTGATCGGTTTGCCGTTGTCGCGCCGCTGCAAATGTGCGAGCGCCTCGGCGCGCTGCGTGATGCCGTCGGCCACACGATGCAGCACGGCTGCCCGTTGATGCGGCTTCAGCCCCGCCCAGTCGGCACGGCGCCAGGCCGCGTCGGCCGCCTCGACGGCTTCGACGGCGTCTTCGGCCCCCGCCGCCGCGATCTCGGCGTTCACGCTCTCGTCGGCCGGATACAGGCTCTGATAGCGCTTGCCGGTGCCGGCGCGCCATTCGCCGCCGACCAGAATGTCGCTCGAAAACCCTTGCAGCAAATCTTGATGGCTCATGATGCTCTTCCTGCTAGATCACACAGTTCGCAACGCGATTGCGTAGCGCGCGAATGGCCGAATACGCGGTCAGCGCCGATGTCTTCGGGTTGTCCGGCAGTGGCTTGCCGCACATCTCCAGCGACATCTCACCGAACGCCCCGCGCACCACGACGTAATGCACGTTGCGCGTGGTCGCGGGGTCGGCAATCAGACGCACGCGCGTCGCATCGAGCCCGAGACCCGCGATGGCAACCGTCGCCGCCACGTTCGCGTTCTTCGGATACAGCCGCGCCGCATCGCGGGCGCTGCCTTCGAATATCACGGTCGCCACGGTGAGCGACGCCAGATCGCAGACCTGCTCGGCGGGTGTGCCCTGCCAGCCCATCGGCGGCTTGCGGCCGGTGTACACCACTTCGTCCAGACCGCCCTCGCGCGCTGCCGCGATCGCATCGATCCCGCCAATGGCGCCGGAGAGCAGCGTGACGGTCGATGCGCCGTCCTTGGCGGCTTGTTCCAGTGCGGCGAGCAGATCGGTGTCGGACAGCGCACCAATCGACGCGACCGCACAATCCACGCCCGACTTGAGCAACGGCACGACGTGGCCCGATAGCGCGCTGTGACCCGCGCACTCGAGCACGAAGTCGGGACGGCTGGAGAGCGCCTGCGCCGACGACACCACTTCGGTGTCTGCACGCACGCTCTCCCGAACGCGGGCGGCAGCGTCTTCCGGCACGATCACATGGCCCACGCGCAGATACGGGTCGCCAGCGCACGCGTCGTAGACCTTCGAGCCGATCGCGCCAAAGCCGATCAGCGCGACATCCACGGGACGGTGGTTCAACTCATGCATTCGCAGGCTCCCGTACCGGCGGACCGGCAAAATGCGACGCAAAATTGCCGACCGACAGCATGTCGACTTCGAGCAGCACCGGACCGTCGTGCGCGACGGCGCGGGCGATCGCCCCTTCCGCCTGATCGATGGCCGTGATGCGCTCGTGCCTGAGCTGCAGACTCGCGCAGAACGCGGCGAAATCCGGCTGGTGGAGCTGCACGTAGTGACGTCGGCCGCCGTACTGTGCATCCTGGATATTGCGGATCACGCCGTAGCACTGATCGTTCATCAACAGGATGATGACGGGCGCCTTCTCCTGCACGGCGGTGGCGAGCTCGCCCACGTTGACCATCAGGCCGCCGTCGCCGCACAGGGCCACGGTCTTCCTGGCGTTGCCCGCGAGCGCCGCGCCAATCCCCATTTGCATTCCCTGACCGATACCGCCGCCCAACGCATGCACGCCCGCGCGCGGCGAGAAGACCTTCAGCAGCCGGTTACCCCATGTGCTGTTCGAGATCGTGACGTCGCGCACCCAGTTGAAGTCGCGACCCAGCGCGCCTTGCAGCGCCGCGACGAGTTGACGGTACGGGCCGAGGCCTTCCGAGACCTGCTTGACTGCCGCGTCGCGCGCCGCCGCGAGATCGGCGTGGAACGCCGGATCGACTGAGAGACGCCCTTGCAGACGGTCCGCAAGCGCGTTGAGCACCCGTGCGGCGTCGCCCTGAATGAACAGGTCGTTGCGATACCCACGGCCGTCTGCCAGACCGTCGGCGTCGACGCGATAGAGCGGGCGCGGCAGCGCCAGTTTGTACTTGAGCGTTTCGTTTCCGCGCAAGCGCGAGCCCACGACAAGCACGGCGTCGCACGTTCTGTAGAACTTCTCGACCGTCGGATGGAGGTTGAACGCGCCGAGCGTGGCGGCATGGTCTTCCGGCACGATGCCGCGCCCTTGCACGCTGGTCACGACGCCGAAGCCCAGGTCGACCAGGCGCTTGACGGCGGCTTCAGCGCCGCGTGCACCACCGCCCAGCCACAGCAGCGGGCGGTGCGCGGCGGCCAGCTTGTCGGCCAGCTCGGCGACGCGGGTGTCGTCATGCGTCGGCACCACAATGTGCGGGGCCGTCAGATCGGCGGGCCATTCGATTTCGGCGGCCTGAATGTCGATGGGGATCTCCACGCTCACCGGGCCGGTCGGTGCCGTGAGCGCAGCGCGCACGGCCTCGCGCACGGTCGAGAGCGCCGTGTCGACGCAACGCACGCGGTAGGCGGCTTTCGAGATCGCGTTCAGCATGCTGAGCTGGTCCGGCGCCTCGTGAATGTAGGCGAGATCGCGGTCGAGGTATTCCGTTTCGATCTGGCCGGTAATGTGCAGCACCGGGGTGCCGGCCGTGAGCGCTTCGACCATGGCGCCGGCCGCATTGCCCGCAGCGGTGCCCGTGCTCGTGAATGCCACGCCGAGCCCCCCCGAAACGCGCGCGAGGCCGTCGGCCATGTTCAGCGCACCGGCTTCGCCGCGCGCGCCGACGTAACGGATCTTCTCGCGTCGCGCAATGGCGTCGAGAATCGGCATGTTGTGAATCGAGATCACGCCGAACGCGGTCTTCACACCGCACTGTTCGAGAAACGCCGCGATGACTTCGCCGACGGTGGTTTTGTTAGACATGTCTTGCCAAGCCTCCGGAAACATCGATGTGACTGCCCGTCGTGTAAGACGACTGCGGGCTCGCCAGGAAAAAGATTGCTGCGGCCGCCTCTTCAGGCTTGCCCAGACGTTGCAACTGGATTTGCTTCTTGCGGGCCAACTCGCCGGTCCATGCCTCCCAGGTCTTGCCATCGCCCTGCTCGGCAAAGCGGCGGCGCCACTGGCCCGACTCCACCAGCCCGATCAGGATGGCGTTGACACGCACGCCATCGGGCGCGAACTCGCTCGCCATCGAGCGCACCAGGTTCTGGACCCCGGCGCGCGCCGACGACGTCGCCACCATGTGCGGCTCCGGTTGGAGCGCCAGCAGCGAGTTGACGCAGACGATGGCGGCATCGCCCGTCTCGCGCGCCGCCTCGCGCAGCATCGGCAGGCACGCCCGCGTGGTACGAATGACGCTGAAGTACTTCAGCTCCAACTCCTCGCGCCAGGCGTCGTCGGTCGTGTCCGCAAACGTCGACACACGGCCCTGACCCGCGTTGTTGACGAGCATGTCGAGACGACCGAACTCGCGGCGAATACGTTCGGCCAGCGCCGCGACGTCGCTTGCATCGAGCACGTCGCACTTCGCCGCGATGAGACGCGCTTCGGGATGGCGCTCGCGCAACTGCGCTTCGGCCTGTGCAAGACGCTCGGGGTTGCGCCCGCAGATAGCGACAGCGGCGCCTGCGTCGAGCAGCCGCGCGGCCGTGGCAAGGCCGATGCCGGACGAGCCGCCAGTGATCAGCGCCGCGCGCTGGGTGAGGTCGATCTTGATCATTTCAATCCCAGTGACTTCATGTAGGGGGTGGTACGGCCATCGGTGCCCGGCCGGTAGTTCAGGCGGTGCGAAAGGGCGTCGGCCGCCTCGCGCACCTGTCCGATCAGGCCCGCATCAAGCATCGACGCGTCGATGTTGGCGCGCGGAATCGTGACCGTGATGGCCGCGCAGATACGACCTGCATCGTTGCGCACCGGCGCGCTCACCACACTAATGCCGCGCTCGAACGACGATGCCGACACGGCGTAGCCGCGTTCGGCGTCTTCGCGCACGCGTTCGAACAACTCGATGACCGTCTCGGGCGTCTGCGGCGTGTATTTTTCGAGCGTTTTTTCCGGATACAGCGCGCGAAGTTCGGCCAGCGTCAGATCGCCCATCAGCACATGGCCGTGCACGGTCGCATGCGCGGGCAGACGCGTGCCGACGTTGACCTTGATCGAATTGAACACGCCTGCGACGCTCTGCGCCTTCGCCACGAACACGATGTCGCGACCGTCTCGGATCACGATGTGCGACGTGAGCTGGGTTGCGTCGCGCAGCCGTTCGATGATCGGAATGCCCAGATCGGTCAGCTCCAGCGAGCTCAGGTACTCGAAGCCCAGACGCAGCACGGCCACGCCCAGACGGAAATTCTTCTCGCCGCCGGCACGCTCCAGGAAGCCCATCGCCTCGAGCGTCTGCAACAAGCGGAACACCGTCGTTCGCGGAATGCCCAGCCGCTGCGAAAGTTCCGGCGCGCTGAATACCGGCTCGCGCGGCGAGAATTGCGTGAGAATCCGCAGCCCGCGCTCGAGCCCCGGCACCAGGTAGCGCGACTCGGCGGCTGCGCCTTCGACGATGTCGTCGCCATCGCTGTCGCCGTCGCGCTCGCGCTCGCCCTGCACGCCTGGTACGTCTTGCAGGCTCATCGTGTCCGCTTCGGTCAACGCGTCGGACGGTACTGCTGCGCGTTTGCGGGTTGCCGGTGCCATATCAACGCCCTCCTGCCGCGATACGTTCTAGCCACGCGGCAAGTGCCGCGTTCAGAACGTCCGGCGTTTCGATATACGACGCGTGCCCCGCGCCGTCCAGGATCTGCAGCGGCACACCCGCCACCTCGGCAATCGTCTGACAGAGCGCCGGTGGCGTAACGGCATCCTGTGCGCCCACCGCCACCGCCACCGGCCCCGCGTTCGCCGCCACGTATCGCGCCAATTCGCTGGCGACATCGCCATTCGCGAGCAGATGCGTTGCCTGACGGTAGCCCTCGGGCAACACACGTGCCATATTCCATTTCACCCAGGCGCGCGGCAGGTTCGCGGCGTTCGCCGCGACGAGGTTGTCGCTGCGCTCGCGCGCCATGCCGGCCGGACCGAGCGTGTCGAGCATCGCCAGCCGGCTCGCCCGCTTGGACAAACGCACCGCCGGATCGGCCTTGCCGTAGCCGGCTGCGGGAGAGCAGAGAAAGAGACCGCGCACCCGCTGCGGCGCACGGCTTGCAAATTTCGTCGCCATGATCGCGCCGAGGGAGTGCCCCACGAGCGCGACGCTTTCAAGCCCCAGCGCATCGAGCCACGCTTCGAGGGCGTCGGCATAGACGTCGGCGTGCGGTTCGGCATCGGCGACATTCGACGTCTGCCCGTAGCCCGGCGCATCCCATGCATATAGCTCCGCCGCCCATCCCGTCGCTTCGAACTGTGCCAGCCAGGACGCCGCGCCGGACCCGATGCCATGCAGCATCACCACCGGCATGCCACCGTCGACGCGTGTCCCGGCGCAGCGATAGCCGACGATGCCCATGCGGGTGGCGACGGTGCGGTACGGGAAGGCGCCAAGGCGCGCGCGCATCGGCGCGACGGCGGCATCTTCGGGGACTTCGGACAGAGAGACTTCGGCTTGCATGGTGTCGACTGAACGTCCTGCTTCGTGAATTCCTGCCGGTGCTGCGCTTGCCTAAGGCAAACACGTCACCGGACGTTGCGGGGTGTCACCCGCCTGGTGGCCTTACTTCAACTCACGCTTGATCTTCGCGAGCGGCGAATCCGGCGGGTACGTCGGCGTGACCGGCTTTTGCGAGCCGAGCATCACGCACATGAGCGCGTCTTCGTCACCGATATTGATTTCCGTGCGGTACACACCCGGCGGCACCGAGATCAGATCACGCTCGCCAAGAACGGCTTCCCATGTCTCGCCGTCGCGCTCGCAGATCACCTTCATCTTTCCGCGCATCACGAAGAAGATTTCTTCCACATCCATGTGGATGTGGCTCGGGCCGATGTTGCCGGCCGGGATTACCATCGTGGAGAACGTGAAGTGACCGGCGGGCACGGTGTTGATGTCCTTGGCCACACCCGTGCCGCCCGTGCCGACGTAGCGCATTTGTGCGCGGCGGTACTTCGGGTCGTAGTCAGCCTGGAACTTGAGGGCATCCCAGTCGTACTTGCGCGTCGAGAAACGCGCCACGCGCGTCTCCAGCCAGTCGCCGAACGCCTGGCCTTCGGCCTGTGTCCAGCTCTCGACTGCCTGCGGTGTCGCGGTGTTTTTTGCTTCGGCTTGCGCCATGGTGTCACTCCTTGAAGGCGTTGCGAATGAGGGGTGGCTCGTCAGGGCATGACGAAGCCGCCGTTGACCGGCAGCACCTGCCCGGTCACGAAACGGGAAGCATCGGAGAGCAGGAACAGCACCGGGCCGATCACGTCGTCGGGCACCTGAGCGCGCGGCAGCGCGCGTCCCTCCAGATAGTGGCGATGGCGCTCGGCGGGCACGTAGGCCGTGGCTTCGACCTCGACGAGCCCCGGCGCAACGGCGTTGACGGTAATGCCGTCGGGGCCGAGCTCACGGGCGAGCGAGCGCGTCATCGACATCACCGCACCCTTGCTGGCGGCGTAGGCCAGCAGACGAGGCGCACCCCACAGCGCGGTATCCGAGGCGATGTTCACCACGCGCCCCTGGCCCGAGGCACGCAGAAACGGCAGCGCCGCCATCGTCATGAGCCAGGTGCCGCGCACGTTGACGTTCATGACCGCGTCCCACGTCTCGATGCTCAACTCGGTGGCCAGCTTGCCGCCCGAGTTGGTAATGGCGCCGTTGTTGACCAGCCCGTCGATGCCGCCCATGCGTTCGGCAGCCGTCTTCGCGGCGGCTTCCACCGACGCGGGGTCGGCCAGATCGACACGCACGAAAGACACGCGATAGCCCGCATCGCACAATTCGGTGGCAAGCGCCTGCGCCTCGTTCACCGCGATGTCGGCAATCGTGACCTGGGCGCCGCGAGCGAGCGCGGCGCGGACGAAACCCTCGCCGAGGCCGCGTGCGCCACCGGTAATCAACAGCTTCTTGCCGTCAAGCGGCGCCAGGGTGCCGACGTCGAGCGGGAGGATGGGCAGTTCGTTCACGTTGGAATTCCTTGTCGCTCACGCGATGTTCATGGCAGCACGCGGCACGTAGTGCAGTGCGCGGCGCTCCAGCCAGACCACGGCCGCATAGGCCGCGATGCCAATGACGGTGAGGCCCGCGATGGAGACGAACACCATTGCGGTATTGCCCTGGCCTTCGCCATACACGAGCAGATAGCCCAGGCCACGGTCGCCGCCCACCAGCTCACCCACGGTCACGCCAATGACGGCCAACGTCGACGCAATGCGCAAGCCTGCGAAGAGCGCCTGCATGGCCGACGGGAATTCAACGAAGCGGAAGATCTGCCAGCGGCGGCCGCACAGGGCGCGCACCAGATTGACCATGTCCGGATCGACGGCACGCACCGCACCGAGCACGTTGATCATCACGGGGAAGAAGACAATCAGCACCGCCACGAGGATCTTCGGATAGATCGTGTAGCCCATCCACATGACGAACAGCGGTGCAAACGCGACTTTCGGGGCGATCTGCAACGCAAGGATGTACGGCGAGAGCATGGCTTCGGTCGACGGCGACAGGCCGAGGATCACGCCGATCACCACGCCCAGCGCCGAGCCGATCACGAAGCCCGCGATCACTTCGAGCGCCGTCACGCCGATGTGCAGCCACAGGTTCTCGGCTTTGAACATGCGCACGCCTTCGACCACCGTCGACGACAGTTTGGGCAACACGAATTCGGGCACGCCGAAGGCCGTCGGGCCCCATTGCCAGATGGCCGCGAAGATCAGCAGCAATACCAAGCTGCCAGCGGTCAGTTGCATTTTGGATAGCGATTTCATAGCGGAGAGTCCAGTGTCTTGCGAAGTCGAAGGCGTAGGCGTGGATCAGCCCAGATGGTCGTCGCGGCCGACCTTGAGCAGTTCCATCAAATGGGCCACGTACTCGTTCATGCCGGCCTGTTTGCGACGCTCGATCGGGTTGTCGCGATGCGGCAGATCGATGGTGATTTCTTCGATGATCGTGCCCGGGCGCTCGCTCATCACGAACACGCGGTCCGACAGCGCAATCGCTTCGGCGAGATCGTGGGTAATCATCAGCGCGGTCTTGCCTTCGGCGGCAAGCATCTGCGCGAGATCCTGCTGAAGCACCATCTTGGTCTGCGCGTCGAGCGCCGAGAACGGCTCGTCCATGAGCAGCACGTCCGGCTCGATCGCCAGCGTACGCGCGAGCGCCGCGCGCTGGCGCATACCGCCCGAGAGCTGGTGGGGATAGTGATTTTCGAACCCCTTCAGATGGCAGCGCGCAAGCAACGCCTTGGCAACCGCTGCGCGCTCGGTCTTGCTGCGCCCGCGAATCTGCATGCCCAGCTCGACATTCTTCTGAATCGATCGCCACGGCATGAGCAGATCCTTCTGCAACATGAACGCGACCTGCTGCGACGGGCCGCGCACCGGCTTGCCCGCGAGCGTTACCTGCCCCTCGCTGGGCGCGTACAAACCCGCGCCCATGTTCAGCAGCGTGCTCTTGCCACAGCCGCTCGGGCCGATCAGCGAGACGAACTCACCGGCCTTGATGCCGATGGAGACGTTCGAGACGGCCGTCATCTCGCCCTTGCCCTGGCGATTTTTGAACCGACGCGTGACGCCGCGGTATTCGATGGCGAACGGCAAGGGTGCCGCCACCGGCTGCGCCTGACGTGCGTCGGCATACACCTCGGCTACGTTCGCGTCCTTCAACTGAATCGACCTGAGCATGGGAAACCACCGTCTTCCTGGATGTTCAACTTGCCTCGGGCAGCCGGCTGCGTCACTTCGCTTGCACGGCTTGCCAGCCTGTCTTTCTCTCGGTGAGAGCGTTTCATATGTGAAACGTTGATTTACTTATGGATCAATTATAGGGAGTGATTCGCGTAGTCAAAATTGTTTTTTGCCTAGGGGAAACCCGCACCCACTGGCTTGTCGCGGCATGTGAGAACGACCGGGACGAAAAAAACGCCGGCGAGCAGTCGCTGGCCGGCGTGTGAAGTGACACCTTTGGGTGATGCTAGAAATGCGCTTGCGTTGCAAGGGGGTCAGAACGAGTGATGCACGCCCGACATGATGACGAGCTGATTGCCGCTCGATGACGCACCGATCGTGTTGATCGCCGTCACCGCGCCATTGCCGCTCGCATGCTGGTACACCCCGCTCACGTACACCTGTGTGCGCTTGGAGAAGGCATAGACGTCGCCCAGGCTGACCTGCGTCCAGCGCTTGCCCGACAGGCTGGTGGTCGCCGCGCCGAAGGTGATCGTGTTAGCAGCGCCGGTTGCGTAGTTGGCACCGCCGTCGAACGACTGGTACGTATCGCTATAGCCGGGCGACTGAAGTTTCACGCGCGTGTACAAGGCGTGCAACAGCCACGGTCCGAAGCCGTACGAGAGCCCCGCGCCCATGTTCTCGACGTTCGCCGCCGCATAGCTGCCGACCGCCTGCCCCTGGAAGGTCGCGCCGCCGAGCACGGCAACGTTCGGCGTGCGGTTGTTTTCGTTCGAGTACACGGCAGACGCCTTGAAACCGCCGTTCGTGTAGTTCGCGGCCACGCTCCACTTGCGGCCGTTGGCGAAGTTCGTGTTGTTGCCGAACGAGATCATGCTGCCCGCCTTGAAACCGGCGAAATCCGGCGTGACGTAGCGCACCGAGTTGTCGACCTGCACGACGGACGTGTTCGCCAGTTCGTCGAGGTTACCCGGGTGGAACATGTACCAGTTCATCCCCAGATAGGCCGTGCTCATTGGGCCCAGCCAGTCGAAGTTGAACGTGGTCATGTGACCAATGGTGAGCGTGCCCATCCTGTCCGACTGCAAGCCCACCCACGACTGGCGGTTGAACATCGAACCCGCCTTGATCGTGTTGCCGGTGAGCGTCGAGAAGCCGTTTTCCAGCATGAAGATGGCGCGGTTGCCCCCGCCCAGATCTTCCACGCCGCGCAGGCCCCAGCGATCCGGCTGTGTGCCGCCCTGCTGAGCGATCCAGTTCGCGTTGCCGCCCTGGTTGTTCACGAACGCCATGCCGGCATCGAGACTGCCGTAGATCGTGACGTTGCTCTGCGCGTGCGCTGCCAACGGCACACCCGCCGCCAGCAGCATTGCCGCGGCCAGCTTCGTCATGCCTGGGATCCGCCCCATCGGAAACCGCTTCATCTGTGTACTCCTGTCGTTCGATGATTCGAGAACGGTGAAGACGCCGGCGATAGCGCGTGGCAACCCAAGCCGGTCACACCTGCCGCGCGTTTGCATTTTCGACGTTCCACCTATGAAACGTTGGATTACTTATGAAACCAACTGTGCAGAGCTTAGGCCAGGTCATGCACGACTCCCGCAGCGGAGATGCACGAATTGATGAGAGAAAATTGGCGTGCTAGCGCGCGTGCGAGCCGCGCCAACTCGCCGTCCTTCCGGGGACTCACGAGGTGCAGCGCTTCGCGCGGATGTTACCGGGCGCCCAATGTCTTCGCCAATTCTTGCCCTGTCGTTTCCTCGGGACTTACCCGAGGATGGCTTGCGGTGAATCGAATCAAAAATAATAATATTTGAACATCATGTTCATATTTGAACGTTTTATTTTTCTGAGTTATCGACACTTTTGTCAAAGGATGTCCTCATGCAAGCTCCTCTCATCGGCATTAACGGTGCCGGCATTGGCGGTCTGGCTGCCGCCATCGGTTTGCTCCGCGCGGGATTTCGCGTGCGTGTGTATGAGCAGGCGACGCAGTTCGCCCGGGTCGGCGCGGACATCAACCTGACCCCCAATGCGGTACGCGCGCTCGACGGCCTGGGTGTCGGCGACGCATTGCGCAAGAGCGCAGCACAACCGAGCCATCGCATCAGCCGCACGTGGAATTCCGGCGAGGAGACCTCACGTCTGGAGATGGCCCGAACGGCGCAGACGAAGTACGGTGCGCCGCAGCTCACGATGCACCGCGCCGACCTGCTGCAAGCGCTGGAGCAAGCCGTGCCCGCCGAGTCGATCGCGTTGGGCAGGAAGCTCGTGGCGTTTGAAGCGCCAGGCGAGTCGCAGACGGGCCGCGTTCGGTTGACGTTCGCGGACGGCACGCAGGACGATGTCGATGTACTCATCGGTGCCGACGGAATCCACTCGGTCGTGCGCACCGGCCTGTTCGGGCCGGAGTCGCCGGAGTTCACGGGCGTGGTGGCGTACCGTGCCGTGGTGCCTGCGGACAAGCTCGGCGGCGTACCGAATCTCGGCGCGTTCACGAAATGGTGGGGACCGAATCCGTCGAGCCAGATCGTGACCTTTCCGCTCAATCTCGGCCGCGACATTTTCGTGTTCGCTACAACACCGCAGCAGAGCTGGACGCTGGAATCGTGGACCGCACCGGGCGATGTCCATGAGTTGCGCGCCATGTATGCCGACTATCACCCTGAAGCCCGCGCCTTGCTCGACGCGTGCGACAGCGTGCTGAAGTCGGCCTTGTACGTGCGCGATCCGCTGCCGCAGTGGTCGCGCGATCGCGTGTCGTTGCTTGGCGACGCCTGCCACCCGATGATGCCTTTCATGGCGCAGGGGGCGGGCATGGCGATCGAAGACGCTGTGGTACTGTCTCGCCACTTGGCCGCTGCGGGTCCGAGCGCCGATGCTTCGACGCTCGCCGCCGCGCTGGCAAGCTATGAGGCGTCGCGACGCGAGCGCACGGCACGTGTGCAGATCGGCTCGCGCGGCAACCAATGGCTCAAGGAAGGCGGCAACGCCGATTGGGTCTATGAGTACGACGCGTGGCAAGTCCCGCTCGCGGCCTGAGCGAACCATGGCAGCGCCAGCCCAAGCGCTGCGCCGCGCTGTCCCGATGAATGGAATCGAACGCATGACCCAAGCTTCGCAAAACGGCGCGCCGTCAATGGATGGCGCCACGGCCGACGCACACGACAACGCACAAGACAACGCACAGACGGGCCTTGTGACACCGGTCATGCGCGCGCTCAAGCTGCTGCGTTTCGTGGCGGACGGTGGATCGACGGCCAATATCAGCGATGTCGGCCGCCGCATCGGTGTGAATCGCGTGACCGTCATGCGCTTGATCGAGACGCTGCAATTCGAGGGGGTGTTGGAGCCTCTGCCGCAGGGCGGCCATCGGCTCGGATTGCGCTTCCTGACGCTTGCGACCAGCGCGCTTGCTGGCGAGGATCACTTGGCCACGGCGCGGCGCGTGCTCACGCGCGTTACCAACGAGACCGGGCTGTCGAGCTACCTGACGGTGCTCGACGGTGCGCAGGTTCGCTATTTGCTGTGCGAAACGCCAGCGTTGCCGCTTGTGAGCAATATCCGCGCCGGCAGTCGCGTCACGGCACACCTGACGGCACCGGGCCGGTCGTTGCTCGCGCATCTGAGCAACGAGCGCCGCCGCGCACTGCTCGGCCCGGAACCGCTCGCTGCCGCCACGGCGCAAAGTGCGCGCACGTATGCAGCGCTCGAGGCTCAACTCACCCGCGATCGCGACGCCGGATGCGCCTGGAGTCAGGACGGCTTCGAAGCAGGCATCGACGCCTGCGCCGCCGCGGTGCTCGACGGTCACGGCCGACCGTTGGCAGCCCTGAGCGTTGCGGGACCGCGCGCGTTGGTGGGCACCGATGCGCTGACGCGCGAGCGTACCGCACGCGCCGTCAAATCGGGCGCCGCCGATCTCGCCGTCTTGCTGGCCGATGCGCCCGCCTTTCTTTCGGCTGCCGAACGGACATGAGCCCCGTCTCGCCCCAGGTAGCACGATGGCTGCAACCCTGTTAGTCGCGGCGTCTGCCCCGGCAGCGTCGAGCGTTACCGGCGGATCGCGATAGCCGAGAGTTCATTTTCGCCAAGCGGCGTGACGCGCAAGGCGCGCGGCTCGCGGGTCGGCTCCAACCATTTGGCGTCGAGGCAGGTGCGAAGCAGCGCCGCGCCCAACGCGCCGCCGAGGTGGGGCTTGCGTTCGCTCCAGTCAGGACAAGTGCAGGCGAAACGACGCCGACGCGCACGCGCAGCCGTGAGGTCGACACCGAGGGCGCTCAATCCATCGACACCTGCGTCGGTCAACGCTACATCGCTGCCGTCGATGCGCAGCCAGCGATGCTCGCGCATCCGCGCGAAGAGATCGACGGCAATCTCCCCAGCCAGATGGTCGTAGCAAGTGCGTGCGTGGCGCAGAGGCACCGGCGTGGAACGGCCGACGGGCACCGGGCGCGGACGCAGTTCTCGCGTGGCCAGCACGGCACTGGCGAGCGCCTCGATGGCGGCGGCCGTCTCGGGCGTGGCGATGCGGAAGTACCGGTGGCGTCCACGCGCTTCCTGCGCAAGGACGCCGCCGTCGACAAGACGCGCCAGATGTCCGCTGGCGCTGGAGGGGGAAAGTCCGGCGACCAGGGCCAGTTCGCCCGCCGGGCGCGCCGACCCGTCCATCAATGCCCAAAGCATCGTCATGCGACCGGCATCGGCAAGCAGCGCCGCGAGCGAGCTGACATTTGGGGCGTGATCTCTGGCGATGTCCACAGCTGGGCTCCGGTGAAGAATGTGAAGCCCAGTATAGGCCCCACGATGCGTTCAACACTTCAGCACATGATGAACCGTGCCGGTCGTGCGGTGCGTCATGATCGGTGTTATCGAAACACCACTGAGCGCCTGCCCGCCATGCCCACCGCCAACGTCGCCTCCCCTGCCGTATTGCCGCCCGCCAACGCCCTGGCCGCCGTCGTTCACCCCAACCCGTATCCGTACTACCAATCGCTCGCCTCGCAACGCCCGTTCGACTTCGATGTCTCCCTCGGCATGTGGGTCGCCGCAGGGCCGCAAGCGCTGGCGGCCGTGCTGCGGCATCCGGCTTGCGGCGTTCGGCCTGTCGGCGCGCGGGTTCCGGCCGCGTTGGCCAACGGTGCCGCCGGCGACTGGTTCGGTGCACTCGTGCGCATGAACGACGGATCGGCCCACGCCGCCATGAAGCCGTGGATCAAAGCGCGCCTCGCCACGCTGCATGCCGATGGCGCCACACTCGCCAGGCTGCATGACGCGAGCCAGGCCGCTTGCGCAGACGCCTATCTCGCCTGTGGAGACTCACCCACCGCCCGCCTCGACGACTTCGTCTTCCGCCAGCCGATTTACGCGCTCGCGGCATGGCTTGGCGTTGCGCCCCCTCAGTGGGCAGACGTCTTTGACGACGTTCGCAAACTGGTCGCGGCGATGGCGGAATCCGCCAAGCCCTCGCCGCGCGCCGACGTGCTCGCACGCGGACACAGCGCCGCCAGCACCCTGCGCGCGCGCGCCATGCGCTGGCTCGACAATGACGCGGTCTCGGGCACCTGGTTGCACGACACAGCACGAAGCGCAGCACGCGATGACGCCATCGATTACAGCGTGCTCACCGCGAATGTGGTCGGCCTGTTCACGCAGGCGCATGACGCGTGTGCGGGACTCGTCGCAAACAGTCTGCGTCGGCTCTCACAACACGAGCAACATGAGCAACACGAGCAACATAAGCAACATGCGCAACATGAGCAATATGGGGAAGCCGAGCGAAACGCGCTACCGACGCCCCGGCCCCTCGCCACCGGCCGCGCAATGCTTCCCGCCAATCTGGCCGTCGCCATCTCGGCAGTGAATGAAGTCATCCGGCACGATCCGCCCATCCAGAACACGCGACGCTTCCTGCACGCGCCGGCCGTCATCGGTGAGCGAACGCTGGCGCGCGGCGACGCAATACTGGTTGTGCTTGCCGCCACGCCCGCCGCCACGCCCGCCGGTGCATCGCCGGACGATGTGGCCTGGACGTTTGGGCACGGTGCACATGCCTGCCCGGGCCGCTCGCCCGCCAGTACGATTGCCGCCCTCGGCGTCCAGGCGATTCTCGACAGCGGTGTCGAGTTCTCGTGCGTGACGCACGGCACGGCCTATCACCCGCTCGGCAACGTTCGCATCGCCCGTTTTCAAGGAGACGCCGCGACCTCATAAGACAAATTTCCATCTCTGCGGTACGTGTTTTATTTAACAGAACATGAGTTCCACCAGACAAAACATCTAACGCGGATCGAAAACCCTGTAGATATAAGGCTTTGCGTCGGTCAACCGCGACGCTTGGGGATTTGGGGCAGGATGACGGTTTCCTGTCTCGCGCGCCCGATACGGTTTCATGGTGCGCGACCGCCTCGTCCTTCGCTGCTCTCATGTCCGACACACTCACTGACGGCATGCCCATGCCTGCCCGCGTCTGGGCCATTGCGACCGTCATGCTCGCGATCTCGCTCGCGGTGCTCGATGGGGCCATTGCCAACGTCGCGCTGCCCACCATTGCGCGTGACCTCAACGCCAGTCCTGCCACGTCGATCTGGATCGTCAACGCTTACCAGCTTGCCATCACCATCTCGTTGCTGCCGCTCGCCGCGCTCGGCGAGATCGTGAGCTACCGCCGGGTCTACACCTTCGGCCTCGCGCTCTTCACGCTCGCCTCACTTGCCTGCGCCCTCTCGGATTCGCTCGTCACGCTCACCCTCGCGCGGGTGGCGCAGGGTTTCGGCGCGGCCGGCATCATGAGTGTGAACACGGCGCTGGTCAAAGCGATCTACCCGTCGCGCCAACTCGGACGCGGCGTCGCGCTCAACTCCCTCATCGTCGCCGTCTCGTCGGCCGCCGGCCCGACGATTGCCGCCGGCGTGCTGTCCATCGCGCACTGGCCGTGGCTCTTTGCGATCAATGTGCCCCTCGGTAGCATCGCCTTTGCCATCGCGGTGCGCTCGCTGCCCGACAGCAAACGCGCCTCGCATGCGTTCGACTGGACCGGTGCGGCATTGAGCGCGCTCACCTTCGGGCTGCTCATCTCCGGCATCGACGCCTTCGGACACGGACAGGAGCGCTGGCTCGTCGTGGTCGAAGTCGTCGCTGCCATCGTCATCGGTACGATTTTCGTGCGGCGCCAACGGACCCAGCCCGTGCCGCTGCTCCCCGTCGACCTGCTGCGCATTCCGATTTTCGGCTTGTCGATATGCACGTCGATGGCGTCGTTCTGCGCACAGATGCTTGCGTTCGTCTCGCTGCCCTTCTTCCTTCAGGACACACTCGGCTTCGATCACGTCCAGACCGGCTTGCTCATGACGGCCTGGCCGCTCACCATTGTGGTCGTCGCGCCGCTGGCCGGACGTCTGCTCGAGTATTACAAGCCGGGCCTGCTCGGCGCCATCGGTCTGGCCGCCTTCGCACTCGGCCTGCTCGCGCTCGGTCTTCTGCCCGCGCATCCGCACGTGATCGATATCGTCTGGCGTATGGCCTTGTGCGGCTTCGGCTTCGGCCTGTTCCAGTCGCCGAACAACTACGCCATGCTCATGGCCGCCCCGGCGCATCGCAGCGGCGGCGCAAGCGGCATGCTGGGCACCGCGCGCCTGACCGGGCAGACGACCGGCGCGGCGCTGGTGGCCCTCGTCTTCAGCGTCGCCCCGCAAGGCTACGGCACGCGCGTGTCGCTCTATGTCGCGGCCGCGTTCGCTGCGGCCGCGTCCGTTGTCAGCAGCCTGCGCACGCTGCCCTTCGTCCAGCCGAGTGCGGAATTGCCGCGCAAATGACCCGCGCGCATCGTGACGCGCCGGCGGTCCAGGGGCGTTCATCCGGCCGCCCGCCCGGCCGTGCTACACTGCCGACCTTTTACGGCTCGTCCGCCCGGGCCGCAAATACCATGAGTTTCTGCGCCATCGATTTCGGCACTTCGAATTCTGCCGTCGCCGTACAGGACGGTGCCGCCATGCGTCTGGTCGAACTTGAAGCCGGCTACGGCACGCTGCCGACCGCCGTGTTTTTCAATGCCGACGAAGGTGGCCGCGTATCGTTCGGCCGTCAGGCCGTCTCCGACTATGTCGATGGCTACGACGGACGCCTGATGCGCTCGCTCAAGAGCCTGCTCGGCTCCTCCCTGATCGAAACCACCACCGACCTCGGCAACGGCGCGGCGATGCGCTACATCGACATCATCGCCACGTTCCTGCGTCATCTGCGCACTCACGCCCTGAAAGCCGACGGCGGCGATCTGCGACAGGTCGTGATGGGCCGCCCCGTGTTCTTCGTCGACGACGATCCGCGTGCCGACGCCGCCGCCCAACGCTCGCTCGAGCAAAGCGCGCGTGACGTCGGCTTTCAGGACGTTCAGTTCCAGTTCGAGCCGATCGCGGCCGCGTTCGATTACGAATCGCGCCTCACCGATGAGCAGCAGGTGCTGGTCATCGATATCGGCGGCGGCACTTCGGACTTCTCGCTCGTGCGGGTCGGACCGGAACGTGCGCGCCACCTGAATCGCAAGGACGATGTGCTCGCGCACCATGGCGTGCATATCGCAGGCACGGACTTCGATCGCCGCATCGAGCTCGCCACGATCCTGCGCGAACTCGGTTACAAGGCGCTCGGCCCGGACGGCAAGGAAGTTCCCAACCGGATCTATTTCGATCTGGCGACGTGGCATCTGATCAACACCGTCTACACGCCGAAGCGCGTAGGCGAACTGGCGCTCACGGCGCATCTCTACGCCGACCCCGCCCATCATCGACGTCTCATGCGCACGGTCGAGCAACGCCTCGGGCACGCCCTCGTCGGGCATGCGGAAGCCGCGAAGATCGACGTGTCGTCCGGCGGCGAGACGCGCATTGATCTGTCCGTGATCGAGCGCGACCTCGCCGTCGCGTTCTCGGAAACGGGCTTGGTGGAGGCGGTCAGCGACGAGATCGCGAGCATCACGGCGGGCGCCGTGCATACCGTGGCGTTGGCCGGATTGCGCGCCGACAACGTCGATGCGCTTTATTTCACCGGCGGCTCAACGGGCCTGCGCTGCCTGTCCAGCGCGATGTGCAGTGCGTTCCCGAAGGCGACACCGGTCTTCGGCGATCGCCTCGCCAGCGTGGCGCTGGGCCTGGGCATTCACGCGCGCCGCGTGTTTTCCTGAGCGCCGGCGGTCTCTGCCGCCCGACGCGCGTTACTTAGTTACTTGCTGTGACGGTTACTGGAACGCAACCTCGTTGAAACTGCGCAGTTTGCGACTGTGCAGGCGATCCAGGCCGTTGTCGCGCAGCAACTCCATCGCCTTCACGCCGATCTTCAGATGCTGGTCGACCCGTTCGCGGTAAAAGCGGTCGGCCATCCCCGGCAATTTCAACTCACCGTGCAGCGGCTTGTCGCTCACGCACAGCAACGTGCCGTATGGCACTCGGAAACGGAAGCCGTTCGCCGCAATGGTCGCGCTCTCCATGTCGAGCGCAATCGCACGGCTCTGGCTCATGCGCTGCACCGGCTCGCGGTGATCGCGCAATTCCCAGTTGCGATTGTCCACGGTGACGACCGTGCCCGTGCGCATGACGCGCTTGAGTTCGAGATCGTCGAGCTGCGTCACGTCCGCCACGGCGCGCTCGAGCGCGACTTGCACCTCGGCCAGCGGCGGCACCGGCACCCATCGCGGCAGATCGTCGTCGAGCACATGATCCTCACGCACGTACCCATGCGCCAGGCAGTAGTCGCCCAGACGCTGCGAGTTGCGCAACCCGGCGCAGTGTCCGAGCATGACCCAGGCGTGCGGGCGCAGTACGGCAATGTGATCGGTGATGGTCTTCGCGTTGGACGGGCCCACGCCGATATTGACCATCGTGATGCCGGTATTGTCGGGTCGCACGAGGTGGTACGCCGGCATCTGCGGCAGCCGCGACGGCGGCATGCCCTGCGCTGCGCGCGCGTCGATGTTCTGGTTCCAGTGCGTGACGTTGCCCGGCTCGACGAATGCCGTGTACTGGCTGCGATACTCGCGCAATGCGGGATCGTCGGTCGCGCTCATCAATTCGCGCCCCAGTTCGACAAACTCGTCGATGTAGAACTGGTAGTTCGTGAAGAGCACGTAGTTCTGGAAGTTCTCGGGCGAGGTCGCCGTGTAATGGCGCAGACGGTGCAGCGAATAATCGACGCGTGGCGCGGTAAACAGCGCAAGCGGCAAGATCTCGCCGGGCAACGGATCGCGGGTGCCGTTCACGATGCTGTCGTCCATCGCCGCCAGATCGGGCACGTCGAACACCGTGCGCATGGCGCGCAAGTGCGTCTGATCGAGATCGCCCTCGAGGTACACACCGTCCTGGTAAGCAAAATGCACGGGGATCGGCTCATCCGAGACGCCGACTTCGAACGCCACGCCATGGTTGTGCGCCAGCCGTCGAAGCTGCTCGATGTAGTAGTTCTCGAACAGATCCGGTCGGGTGACCGTCGTTTGATAGCTGCCGGGCCCCGAGACAAAGCCATAGGACAGGCGTTTGTCCAACTGCGTGATGTCTTCGGTGGTGATGCGCACGAACGGGTAATGTGCGCTCACACGCCGCGCCTGATCCTTCTGTGTAGAAAAGCGTTCGAAGGCGGTGCGAAGGTAGGCCGTATTGGCGTCGTAAATCGTCTTCAGGTAGTTGACGGCTTCCACCGGATCTGTGATCGATCGGGTGGCATGGACCGGTTCTTGTTCGGACATGCGAAAACCTCTTCTGACTTTTTCATGATGTCGAGTATGGGCCTATTGTGACACGACCGGATGACGTCTGCGGTGCCCCGCGCCATGCAGATTCCCGGCGATTGATGCGCGGATGGCGCCGGGGAGTGGCGAGTCGCACAGGGCGCACAGGGCGCGCAGGACGTCGGCCGTCGTTCGCAGCGGTCTGCCGGGATCAGTCTTCCAGGCGCATGCCGACCTTGAGTGTGACCTGCCAGTGAGCGACCTTCCCGTCCTCGATGTGCCCGCGCGTCTCGATGATCTCGAACCAATTCAGATTGCGCAAGGTCTGGCTCGCGCGCGCGATGGCGCATTTGACTGCATCGTCGATGGACTCGGTCGACGAGCCGGTCAGCTCGACTTGCTTGTACACGTGATTCATCATGACAGTCTCCGGGATCTGGGGTTGGGACTTCCCATGCTAGGCGCGTGTCGCTGCGGCCGCAAGTCGGCACATTGCGTGCCATGACCGAATCGAAGTCACGCGAAGTCACGCGGCGGCGGCCGTGCCCGAATCCTGGCCACTGCCATGGCCCAGCCAGTCGAGCGCGCCCTCGCCCGCCGTCTGCGCGCCCGGCCCGGCACGCCGGATCGCCACGCCGACGGCGAGCACGTCGATCGCCGCGAGATGCAGAATTCGCGCGATCATCGTCACGTGCGCGCCCATCGTCTCGACGTGATCGTTGGGCAGAACAAGCGTCGCCTTTCGCGCCAGCGGCGAGTTGCGCGCCGTAAGCGCCACCACCTTCGCGCCGCGCGTCACCGCAATATCGACGGCACGGTTCAGGTCGGCCGAACGGCCCGACGCGGAAATCGCAACCACGACGTCCCCCTCTCCCAACAGCCCCGCCGACGCCTGCAACAGGTACGGGTCGCCGTACGCGATGGTCGGCATGCCGAAGCGAAAGAACTTGTAGTGCGCGTCCTGCGCAATCACCCCGGAATTCCCCAGTCCGTAGAACTCGATGCGGCGCGCCCCATCGAGCAACGTGACCGCCGCCTCGACGGTGCGTGCGTCGAGATGCTCGCGCATCTGCAGAATCGACGACACCGTGTTGTCGAGCACTTTCGCGCTGAATTCCGCCGCCGAGTCGCCCACGTGCACCTGGCCGTGCCGAACCGGAAGCGTGCCGGTCAGTGCACTCGCAAGTTTGAGCTTGAAGTCGGACAACCCCTGGCAGCCGAGCTTGCGGCAAAACCGGATCACCGTCGGTTGGCTCACACGCGCGAGCCGCGCAATTTCCGCGACCGGCTCTGCGAGCAGTGCGCGCGGTTGTTTGAGCGCGAGTTCCGCGACGCGCTGCTCCGCCGGACTCAGCCGATCGCGCAGACGGTGCAAGCGGTCGATCAGTGCGCCCGCGCCCGCCGCATGCGTGCCCAGTTGTTCGGCCAGCATCGCGGACGTGCCAAGAAACGCGGGATGATCGGCCGTGATGACGTACGTCGGGATTTTCTTCAGATAGCCCTCGAAGCGACCCTTTGCCTCGAAGCGCTGCCGAAACGGCGAGTCTTCGAACAACGTGCCGAGCTTCGGAATCACGCCCCCGCCCAGATACACGCCGCCCACCGCGCCCAGCGACAGCGCGACATTGCCCGCAAGCGTGCCGAGCATTGCGCAGAAGCAATCGACGCTCTCGCGCGCGAGCCGGTCGCCATCGAACGCGAGCTTCACGATGGCGGGTGTCTCCAACGATGCCCTCTGGTGGACACGGTGACCACGGCGGCCATGGCGGCCCGCCAGCGCTTGATAGACGAGTGCCATGCCGGGGCCCGCCACCAACCGCTCGAACGAGACGTGCGGGAAGTGCTGCCACGCATGGCGCAACACCTCGATTTCGCGCTCGTCCGCCGGCGCGAAGGTCGTGTGTCCGCCTTCGCTGCCAAGCGCGATCCAGCGATCGCCCGCTGGAATGAGGCCCGATACGCCAACGCCGGTGCCCGGACCGAGCAAACCCATCACGCCGCCCGGCTGCGGTTCGCCGCCGCCCACCTGTCGCTTCTGCGCGTCGGACAGGTAAGGCAACGCCATCGCAAGCGCAGTGAAATCGTTGACGACGAGCAGCGTCTCGAAACGCAGCGCGCGACGCGTCGCCTCGATCGAGAAGTGCCAGTCGCGATTGGTCATGCGAACCTCGTCGCCCTCGATCGGATTCGCGATGGCGATGGCGGCGTGCCGCACCGGTTCGGCGTGATCGGCCTCGTCGAGATAGGCGCGAATGACTTCGGGGACACCGGAATAATCGTCGCAGACATAGTCCCGGATCTCGACGAGATCGCCGGGCGCCATTTCCAGCGCGAAGCGGGCGTTGGTGCCGCCGATATCGGCCAGCAGTCGCGGACCGCTCAAGTGCGGCGGATTACTCCTCGCTCCAGAAGACATCGATGTTCACTCCTTCATGATGGATCAGCCGGGAGATGGCATTGTCCTGTTCGTCTGCTTGCGCGGCTTCGAGCACGGCGCGTTTGGCGGGTCCCTGGATCTGAAGCATGAGCCGCTCGCTGGCCGCGAGCGCCGAGAGCGACCACGACACGCGCAGATGCGGCGCGTGCTGCGGCTGAACCAGAACGAACTTGTCGTGGGTGACGATCGCCTCGCGCCATTGCGCAGCATCGGCGAAGAGCGACGCGGTATGACCGTCCTCCCCCATGCCCAGCACGCACACTTGCGGCACACCGTGCGTCCACGTGTCGTTGAGCGTTTTCACCTGGAGCGCAGCATCGGTCGCGGTGTCCACCAGGGGCAGCCAGTGCGCGCCTTGCGCGCCGGGCAGCAGCGTCTGCGCGACCAGCCTGGCATTGCTCTCGGCATGCGTCGACGGCAGCCATCGGTCATCGACCAGCGTGATATCGACGTTGCGCCACGCCACCGGTAGCCGAGCCAATTGTGAAAGAAACGCCGTCGGACTCGTGCCGCCCGACACCGCCAGCAACGCGCGCGGGCGAACGGTCAGCGCTTCGTCGAGCCCCGCGACAACGGCGTTGGCAAGCGCCTGCGCCTGTGCCTGCCGCGTGGGAAATAGTCGCCAGTGAATCATGCGTGTCCGCCTCCCTTTTCCATGGCGTTGGGCCGGTGCGCCGCAGACGTGACCTCGACGGGGCCGGCCATCCGTCTCAGTTCTCTTCCTCGACCCAGCTACGACCATACTGCGTAAGCAGCGCGCTGGCCGCGGGCGGTCCCCAAGTCCCGGCGGCGTAGCGCTTCGGGCCTTTGTGCTGACGCGACCAGTAGGC
Source organism: Pandoraea sp. (assembly GCF_041919235.1). Classification (NCBI taxonomy): domain Bacteria; kingdom Pseudomonadati; phylum Pseudomonadota; class Betaproteobacteria; order Burkholderiales; family Burkholderiaceae; genus Pandoraea; species Pandoraea sp. The sequence goes on along the minus strand of NZ_JAYRUC010000013.1, from coordinate 35,442 downwards.
CTGGATCGGTGCGACCCAGCGCCAGGCCTGCTCCTGCTCGTCTCGCCGGACGAAGAGCGCGAGACGCCCGTTGATGACGTCGAGCAGCAAACGCTCGTAAGCATCCATCCGGTGTCCTTTGAAGAACTGATCGAACGCCAGATCGAGGTGGACCGACTGCAGGTTCATGCCTTCGCCCGGCTGCTTCGCCAGGCAGTAAAGCCGGATCGACTCGTTCGGCTGCAAGCGGATGACGAGACGATTGACGCCGGCATGCGCCGTCGCTTCGCCAAGCAACGGATAGGGGGTCGCGCGATAGTTGACGACGATCTCCGCGACACGCTCGCCGAGCCGCTTGCCCGTGCGCAGAAAGAACGGCACGCCGGCCCAGCGCCAGTTGTCGATATCGACCTTGAGGGCGACGAACGTCTCGGTCTGGCTGGTCGCCGGTACGCCCGGCTCATCGACATAGGCCGGCACCGCCGACTTGCCGATTGCACCGCCGCCGTATTGGCCGCGCACCACGTTGCGTGCGACCGAGTCGTCGTCAAGCCGGCGCAGCGAGCGCAAGACGCGCAGCTTCTCGTCGCGCACGGCGTCCGCATCCATCGACAACGGCGGCTCCATCGCAACGATGGCGAGCAGTTGCAGCAGATGGTTCTGCACCATGTCGCGCAGCGCACCGGTCTGTTCGTAGAACTCGCCGCGCCCTTCGACGCCGATCTCCTCGGCGATCGAGATTTGAATGTTGTCAATCAACTCGCGCCGCCACAACGGCTCGAAGATCGCGTTGCCGAAGCGAAGCGCCAGCAGGTTCTGCACCGCCTCTTTACCGAGGTAGTGATCGATGCGATAGATCTGATCTTCTCGGAAGCTCGCACCCACCGCGTCGTTGATCGCCTCCGACGAGGCCAGATCGTGACCCAGCGGCTTCTCCAGCACGATCCGGCTGTTGTCGTTGAGTTTTGCGCTGCGCAGCCCTTCACAGATGGGGATGAACAGCGACGGACCGGTCGCGAGATAGAAGATGCGAATGCCCTTGCGAGACGCCAGGCGTTTGGCCAACAGGCTGAATTCGGCTTCATGCGCGAGATCGAGCGGCATGTAGTCGATGATGGCAAGAAAACGCTTCCAGGCACTCTCGTCCCAGACGTCGGGTTTGATGTGCGCTCGCACGTGTTCCTCGCACCACGCGTGATACGACGTGGCGTCCATCGGCTTTCGGGAGATGGCCAGAATGCGCCCGGTATCGGTATCGGCGTCGGCATCGGCGTCGGCATCGGCGTCGGTATGCGAGCCCGATTGCCCGGTGCGGAACGCTCGGAACAGGGCAGGCAGCACCTTGCGCAACGACAGGTCGCCGGTGGCGCCGAACAACACAAAGGTATAGGGTGAGGGCATGTTCATGGACCGCGTGGATTCCGTGCGACCGGACGCCCCCTCTTCGGCACCGCGTAACGAGCGTCGAATGGACCGCCGAACCGGGTGGGTGTCCGCAGGTCACAGAAGAAGCGCAACTTTGACACTGCATTGTAGTTTAACTACACTTTAATTCAACACAAACGCGTTCTTCGACTACATTTTTTCGCCGATGCTTCAGGGTGCTGCATCACGAGGCGTCGCCCCGAGCCGCCAAGCGAAAGATGTCGCGGACATTCCCGCGCCCTGTGCATCGGGCCACCCACAACGTCCCGGAAACACCATGACCCAGTCTTCGCACAATGTCTCGCTGCATCCGGTGGTCGCCCGCGTGACCGAGCGCCTCATCGAGCGCAGTCGGTCGTCCCGGCGGGCCTATCTGGACGGGGTGTCCCGCGCCCGGCAGGGGCAGCCCGGTCGCGAGACGCTCGGCTGCGCGAATCTCGCGCACGCCTTGGCCGCAGCCCCCGCCGACGACCGCCTCAGGATCCGCTCCGAGCGCACGCCCAATATCGGCATCGTCACCGCCTACAACGATATGCTTTCGGCGCATGCGCCGTTCGCCGAGTTCCCCGACATCATCAAGTCCGCTGCACGGGCGCATGGCGCCAGCGCGCAAGTGGCCGGCGGCGTGCCCGCGATGTGCGATGGCGTGACGCAGGGTTACGCCGGCATGGAACTCTCGCTGTTCTCGCGCGACGTGATCGCGATGGCCTCGGTCGTCGCGCTATCGCATCAGATGTTCGACGCCGCCATGTTCCTCGGCGTGTGTGACAAGATCGTGCCGGGACTCGTGATCGCCGCGCAGGCTTTCGGTCATCTGCCTGCGGTGTTCGCTCCGGCGGGTCCGATGCCGTCGGGATTGCCCAACGACGAGAAGTCGCGCATCCGGCAGGAATACGCCGCAGGCCGTGTCACGCGCGCGGCGCTGCTCGACGCCGAACTCGCCGCGTATCACGCCGAGGGCACCTGCACGTTCTACGGCACGGCCAACAGCAACCAGATGCTCATGGAGTTCATGGGGTTGCATCTGCCGGGCGCGTCGTTCGTCAATCCGCATACGCCGCTACGTCACGCGCTTACGCAGGCGGCGACGGCTCGCGCCGTGGCGCTGGCGAAATCCGGCATCGACACGTCCCGCATTCTCGACGAGCGGGCGTTCGTGAACGGCGTCGTCGGCCTGCTGGCCACGGGCGGCTCGACCAACCATACGCTGCACCTGGTGGCCATGGCGCATGCGGGGGGCATTCTGCTCGACTGGCAAGACTTCGCCGATCTGTCGGACGTCACACCGCTACTCGCCCACGTCTACCCGAGTGGCAAGGCCGATGTGAATCAGTTCAATGCGGCGGGCGGCCTGAATTTCCTCATTCGCGAATTGCTCGACGCCGGCTTTCTGCACAACGACGTGACTACGGTCATGGGCCATGGCCTGCGCGCCTACACCCAGGAAGCGTTCCTGCGAGACGACGTGCTGTCATGGCAAGACGCCCCCAAAGCAAGTCTCGACGAGACCATCGTGCGTCCGGCATCGCGCCCGTTTGCGCGCGAAGGCGGATTGCGCATGCTCAAGGGGAATCTCGGACGCGCGGTCATCAAGTCATCTGCCGTCAAGCCGGAACATCAGTCCGTGCGGGCCCCGGCGCGCGTGTTCTCCGATCAGGAGTCTGCGCAGGCCGCTTTCAAGGCGGGCGAATTGGCACGCGACGTGATCGTCGTGGTGCGCTTCCAGGGCCCGCGGGCCAACGGCATGCCGGAGTTGCACAAGCTCATGCCGATGCTCGGCCTCCTGCAGGACGAAGGCCACCATGTGGCGCTTGTGACCGACGGGCGGATGTCGGGCGCGTCGGGCAAGGTACCGGCGGCTATTCATCTGTCTCCGGAAGCCGAGCAGGGCGGCATGCTCGCACGCGTGCAGGACGGCGACGTCCTCACCATCGACTGCGAAGGGAATCTGCTGCACTGTGAAGTCGACGACGCCACGCTCGCGGCACGCCCCCCAGCGCCGATGCCGCAACGTGCATTCGATCCGTGGCGCAACATGTTTGGGCTTTTTCGCGACAATGTCGGCGCGGCGCCGCACGGCGCGTGCGTGCTGTTCAGCGATTCGGCGTACCCGAAGCAGGACAAGCAGGACTGAGGCGACGCGCCTTCGCGCGCTGCCCGTGCGGCGTCGAAATCTTGACGCCTTTTTTATCCACGCGTCCCTAGACTGGCTTCGTCATCACTCCTGTCGATCATCGACACGTTGCCATGCCGACCCTCGCTCAACGCGCCAGCCTCGAACCTCCCGGTGCAAACGCCCCCTCGGCCAACCCCTTCCATGCCCATGGTGCAACGCGCGCGGAAACGGCGCGCGCTTCAGTGACCGCTCTCGGCCCGGCCATCGCCGCCGCACCGGCGAGCACGCCAACGCTCCTCCCGACTGACGTTTTCGCGGCACCACGGCAACGCAATCGACACACCCCGCGCGTGCGCCTCGACGCAACGCTCGACATCACGCTGAGCCGCGCAGCCGTCTCGACCCTCGCCATCACCTTGGCGATGAGTCTGCCGTTGCCGTGGCGCGTCGAGACGATCCGCCCCATTCGGCGCGATACGGCTGCCGTGGTGTCGATTGCGCTGCCGCGTATCGAAGCGTCGCGGGCGATGCATGTCGTCATGCAATCGTTGCCGGAAGCCGAGTTCGGCGCGCTGCGTCTGCGCTCCGTTGTCTGAGCATTCGGTCTCCCGCCACCGGTTCGATGCTTCTCAAGTCTCCCCGACAAACCCGCTCCACCGTGCTATGAACAAAGTCACTTTCGAAGGTGTGTGGATTCCACTCGTCACCCCCATGACCGGTGCCAATGGCGCTCAGATCGATCGCCAAGCATTCGCGCGTCTGATCGACTACTACCTTGCTGCCGGAGTAAACGGTCTCGTCGTGGCCGGCACCACCGGTGAAGGCACGCTCCTGGACGACGACGAGCGCCGCTGGCTTGTCGAGACAGCTTGCCGTCTCGCCCAGGGTCATGCGCCGGTGGTGGCGGGCGTGGGTGCGGCCGACACGGCGAGTGCCGCGCGTCAGATCCACCGCCTCGACGATCTGCCGATCGCCGGCTATCTCGTCCCGCCACCGTACTACCTGCGTCCGTCGCAAGAGGGCATTCTCTGGCACTACCGCACGCTGGCGGCCGGCACGCACAAGCCGCTCGTGCTCTATAACGTGCCGCTGCGCACCGGTGTGACGCTCGACGTGGAGACGATCCGCGAGTTGGCGTCGCACGAGGCGTTCGCGGCGATCAAGGAATGCGACGCGCATCCGCTCACGCGTCTGCCGTCGCAGGTGGCCATGCCTGTGTTGTGCGGCGACGACATGCAGTTGCTGACTGCGCTCCAAGCCGGCGCTGCCGGATGCATTTCGGCGGCGGCGCATGTGCGGCCCGACCTCTATCTGAAGTTGCTTCGTTATGTGCGCGAGGACGACATGGCCCGCGCCGCGACGCTCTTCAACGGGATGAAGCCGCTCATTCGGCGCCTGTTTGCCGAACCCAATCCCGTGGCGATCAAAGCGGCGCTCGCATCGCTGGGTCTGTGCACGTCAGCGGTCCGCCGTCCGCTCATGCCGTGCACCGCCGCGCTTCACACGGATATCGACACCCAGCTTGAAGTGACGATGGCGCTCTGAGTCCGAGCGCCGCCCGTGTTGGGCGGCCGACAGACTTGCTCCGTGCTCAGTCACCACCGGAACCCTCGTATGGATGAGATCGAACAGCGTCACCGCACTGTCGCCCGCCTGCTCATCAAGCTCTCGGGCACCACATTGGCCCGACTGGCCTATGCCACCGGCATAACGGGCAATACGATTTCACGCTGGGTACACGGCGATTACTGCGCGTTGGGGCTGCAAGGCCGCGACCGGTTGTTCGCGGCACTGGGCGCGCGCAGCGACGGCACGCACATCCGACTCGCCCCGCCCGCCACGGGCGCGGCGCAACCGGTGTTCCAGATCAATGGCCTCGTGCAGGCCGAACGTTTCGCGACGCTCGCCGCGCTGACGTCGACGCGTTTCGTCGCGGCACGCGAGACGTGCCAGGGCAAAACGCTCGTGAGCGTGATCACCGACGTCGAAGGGCAAACGACGGCGCTGCTCGTCGGTACACGTGAAGCGCTTGACGAGCTGTATGCGGAACTGGGAATCACCGTGTCGAGCAAACGCCGTTTGGAGGCGGGGCTCTTCGGTCCCGCTTCGGCTGGCGAGGCGATGCGCCTACACTCGAACTAACCGAAATTCGCGTAGCGACGAGCCGAAATCCGGCAATTCCCTCTTGGCCCCCCGTCAACGATGGAGCGTGTCATGACGATCGATCGCATCAACAAGCGCATGAAGGTGTACGCAACGGAAGGCTGGCAGGACACGGGGTACAAGGTCGGCGCACAGGCCGCGCCGAAGGTGATCCTGCGCGCTGAGGGGGAGTGGTGTACGCGCACGGACGACCGCAAGTTCGGACGCCGCGATGCCGACGGTCGCACGCCGAACTCGGGCGCGACGTATCTGCACAATGTCTCGGGCGACGCCGGGTATCCCTACCATGGTCCCGATGCGCTGATGGGGCAATTGATCGGGCGGTTCGGCGAGAACGGGCAGCCGTTTCTCATTGGCAAGCACAAGTCGTTCCGCGTGGAGGGCATGCCGTCGGACGTCTCATTGTGGCTATGCTGCAATGATCCTCTGGGCAGCGCCAAGCTCGACAACGACGGTGCGCTCGACGTGACGTTGGAGCTCGACGATGCGCGCGACGTCTTCGCGCCCCGCAGCCAGCATTTCGACCGCGTGGCGGGGCGATGGGTCGATGATTGAGCGCTGCTAGCCGGCCGGGCGCCCTTGCGCCCGAAACCCGTTCGCGCGGCCCGTTCCGGAGGCCGCCCTCACTGCCACCCAAACCGCCGCGCGAACATGCCTTTCATCATCTGCGTCAGCACCGCGTAGGCAAGCAAGATCGCCGCGAGCATCGGGAAGTACGCAAGCGGCAACGCCTGCATCTTGAACGTGCCCGCGAATGGCGACATCGGCAGCATGATGCCGATCAACATTACCGCGCCCGTCATCAACAACAGCGGCCACGCGGCGCGGCTCTGCACAAACGGAATGCGGCGCGTGCGAATCAAGTGCACGATGAGCGTCTGCGACAGCAGCCCCTCGACGAACCAACCCGATTGGAACAGCGTTTGGTGCGCAGCCCCGTTCGCGCCGAACCAATGCCACATCGCCGCGAACGTCAGCACGTCGAAAATCGAGCTGATCGGACCGAAAAACACCATGAACCGCGACAGATCCGCCGGATTCCAGCGCTGCGGCCGCGTCAGTTGCTCCTCATCGACGTGATCGAACGGAATCGTCGTCTGCGACAGATCGTAAAGCAGGTTCTGCGTGAGCAATTGCAACGGCAGCATCGGCAAGAACGGCAGAAATGCGCTCGCAATGAGCACCGAAAAGACATTCCCGAAGTTCGAGCTGGCCGTCATCTTGATGTACTTGAGCATGTTCGCGAACGTACGACGCCCTTCGATCACGCCCTGTTCCAGCACCATCAGACTCTTCTCCAGCAAAATCAGATCGGCCGCCTCCTTGGCAATGTCCACCGCCGTGTCCACCGAAATGCCAATGTCGGCCGCGCGCAACGCCGGTGCGTCGTTGATGCCGTCCCCCATGAAGCCCACGACATGACCATTCGCCCGCAGCATGCGCACAAGCCGCTCCTTGTGCGACGGCGTGAGCTTCGCGAATACGTTCGCATGTTCGACGGCGCGCGCCAACTCGGCATCGCTCATCGCCTCGATATCGTCGCCCAGCACGCATCCGCTCACCGCCAGGCCCACTTCACGGCAAACCTTCGCCGTCACCAGATCGTTGTCGCCCGTGAGTACCTTGACGTCGACCCCCGCCGCCGCAAGCGCCTTCAACGCCGGAGCCGTCGACTCCTTCGGTGGATCGAGAAACGCGATGTACCCGACAAGCACGAGTTCGCGCTCATCCGCAATGCCATAACGCTCACGCGCCGGCGGCAGGTGGCGCGTTGCCACCGCCACCACCCGCAGTCCCTCGGCATTCAGATCGGCCGTCACGCGACGCAGGCGGGTAAGCACGTCAGGTGTGAGCGGCTCGACGTCCGCGCCATGCTGAACGCGATCGCACACTGCCATCACCTCTTCCACCGCGCCCTTGCAGATCAGTTCGTGATGATCACCATTCTCGCTGACCACCACCGACATGCGACGGCGCTGAAAGTCGAACGGAATTTCGTCGATCTTCCGATATCGATTCACCACGTCCAGATGCTGATGCAGCTCCGCGTGATCGAGCACCGCCACATCGAGCAGGTTCTTCAGACCGGTCTGATAGAAGCTGTTGAGATAGGCATACGCCAACACGTCTTCGCAAGCGTTGCCCCAGACATCGGTGTGACGCTCCAGGCAGATCCTGTCCTGCGTAAGCGTGCCCGTCTTGTCGGTGCACAGTACGTCCATCGCACCGAAGTTCTGGATCGCGTCGAGCCGCTTGACGATCACCTTCTTGCCCGAGAGCACGACCGCGCCCTTGGCGAGCGTGGCGGTCACGATCATCGGCAGCATCTCGGGTGTCAGACCGACCGCCACCGACAGTGCGAACAACGACGCCTCGAGCCAGTCGTGCTTCGTGAAACCGTTGATCAGCAACACGATGGGCGTCATGACCAGCATGAAACGAATCAGCACCCACGACACGCGGTTCACACCCTGCTGGAACGATGTCACCGTCGGCTGCTGCGCCGTGACGCGCTGCGCGAGCGAGCCAAAGAACGTGCGCGCCCCCGTCGCCACCACGACCGCCGTGGCCGAACCGCTGACAACGTTCGTGCCCATGAAGGCGAGGTTCTCGTAGGCGAGCGGGTTGCTGCCGCCAGACTCGCAAGGGTGCGCGAATTTCTCGACGGGCAGCGCCTCGCCCGTGAGCGCCGACTGCGACACGAACAGGTCCTTAGCCGCAAGAATGCGCACGTCCGCCGGAATCATGTCGCCTGCCGCGAGCAATACCACGTCGCCCGGCACCAGTTCGGCCAACGGAATTTCCCGGCCCATGCGCCCCACCCGACGCAGGCTATCGACCTCCAGGGGCCCGTCGCCGAGCACCTCCCGACGCAGCACCGTGGCCGTCGTGCTCACCATGGCCTTGAGCTTCTCGGCGGCCTTGTTCGAACGCGCTTCCTGCACAAATCGCAACACCGTGGAAATGATCACCATCGACGCGATGATGACCGTTCCCTCGGTGTCGTCGGTCGCGTACGAGACAGCGGCGAGTGCCGAGAGCAGCAGGTTGAACGGATTGCGGTAGCAGTTGAAGAGGTGCCGCCAACCGGGCAACGGCTTTTCATGCTCGACTTCGTTGGCACCGACGTGCGCACGAACAACGGCAGCCTCGTCGTCGGAAAGCCCGTCGCGCGTCGTGCGCAGCCGTGCCAGCAGGTCAGGCCCGGCGTCACGCGCCGCGTCGACGAGACCTGGCGGTGCCTCATGGCCGTGCGCAGGTGCATCGAGCGTTTCGAGCATGTCGCGGCGGCGGAAGAAGCGCAGGCCAAGGCGCGCGCCAAGCACCGCAATCAGGCGCTCGCTCAGTGTGAGAGCTTGTTGCATCGGATACATCCAGAAAATGCCGCTGGACCGGGGCGTCGGCGAATCGCCGCCCCACCTCCCGGGGAACGTCACCACACGGGTTCGGCCCGCATGCGCTTCGCGGCGTGCGAACGCCCGCAAACTCGTGTTCCACGACCGGCGCGCATGGCAAACGGCCCGAACCACGAATGCCCCCGTGTCGGGAAAGCCCGAACGGCAGATGTAAAACAAATTAGGGAGCGTGCGACGAACGACGGACGCGATCGATATAGCCCGATAAACCCCTTCGGCATGGTGGCCAAGGGCACAGGGCATTCGAGACGGACATCAGAGGTGCGCGCCAACCCGGCTGTGCGAGTTAGCGGCAGGGAAGATCCCGGGGACTAACTCGCGGCGATGCTGTCGACCTGCGTCGACCGGCAACTACCACTAGAACTACTGTCCACGGAAGGACCTCCTGAGAACTATAACGGCGCGATTTTACCTTCGAGTGCGTCGAAAGAAAAGTAACAATTCAACGTGTTACAAAATGATGACGATTGCAACTTTCCACCGAAAAGCGGCTCAGTCAGAATCTGTCATGTTTTCGTCACAAACCGCCTGCCGGCGGCCGTCGAGGCACCGGCACCGTGGGTAGCCCGGTGGCGTGCCGGACGACCGGCATGGACTTTTTCGCTCCCGGAACGCCATGGATTCGCTCAATCGCGCCCTCTTCCTTGCCATCAATGCCTCGCCCAACGTGAGTGAAGGTGAACTGGCGGTCGCCGTCTTCCTTGCCAAGTATCTGATTCTCCTGCTCCCGGTGGGGTTGGTCACCTTATGGCTCGCAGGCGGGCGCGACCGGGAAAGCGCCGTACACAGTCTATTGGGCGTGGGGCTCGTGCTGCTCGTCAACGGCTTGATCGGTCTTGCCTGGTTCGAACCACGGCCGTTCGCCGTCGGCGTTGGCACCCAACTGCTCGCGCACGCACCGACGAGCGCATTTCCGAGCAACCATGCCTCGATCATGTTCACATCGGCCTTCGTCTTGATGGGCACGGCCGCACGCACGCCTCGTTTGCTCGGCAGGCTCCTGCTGATCTGCGCCCTGCCCGTATGCTGGGCCCGTATCTATCTTGGCGTGCACTGGCCGCTCGACATGCTCGGCGCGCTGGCGGTGTCGATGGTCGTGGCGCTCGTCATGCGCACGGCGGGCGCGCGTGAGACAAGCCGAATCGTCGCGGCCATCCTCGAAGGCGTTTATCGCCGCCTGATGGCGTGGCCGATCGCGCGCGGCTGGCTGCGACGCTGAAGCCGGCGAAACGCGCGGCCGGCTGGAAGCGATTGCGAACGATTGCGGACGATTGCGAACGTGCGGGGAAGGTCGGGAGACTCGGGAAAACCGAATCTCCCATGGAGGTGCGCGCAGAACGCTCAGCGATGACTCGGCAGTGACTCAGCGGTGACTCGGCGGCAACTCAGCGGTGATATTCGCCAGCGGCTTCGGGCTGGTAATCGATGCCCAGCAATTCCAGCTCGATCTGGTGGCCGCCCGGCACTTGCCAGTGAATCGACTGGCCCACACGCAAGCCCAGCAGCGCACTGCCCACAGGGGCGAGCACCGATATACCGCGATCGGCCCCCGCAAGATGCTGCGGGTACACGAGCGTCGCGCGATGCTCCTGCTGCGCGGCGAGGTCGCGAAAGCGCACCACCGAATTCATCGTGGCCACGTCTGCCGGCATTTGCTCCGGTTCGACGACGCTCGCCCGGGCAAGCTCTGTTTCGAGTGCCTCCACATACGGCAATGCCGCACGCGGCGCCTGCGCCATGAGCGTTTCCAGGCGTTCGAGGTCGAGTGTCGAGACAGTGATCGGGGGACGTTGCGAGTTGGCGATGGACATGTCGGCGGGCCTGTTTTTCCTTGACGTTGGGATAGTGACCTTCAATCTAACAGAAGCCCCGCGCGGCGAGAAGTCCCGGACTCGGGCGCCATCCGCTAGAATCGACGCATCGGGGCCTGCTCTGACCCCAAACGCCACAAAGCTGAAACCATGTCCGAACCCACTACGAATGCCGCCCTCTTCGAGCGCGCCCAGCGAACCATTCCCGGCGGCGTGAACTCGCCCGTGCGCGCCTTCCGATCCGTCGGCGGCACGCCACGCTTCATTTCCCGTGCGCAAGGCCCCTATATGTGGGACGCCGAAGGCACGCGCTATATCGACTACATCGGCTCGTGGGGGCCGATGATCGTCGGCCATCTGCACCCGGACGTCGTCGCTGCCGTGCACGCGGCCATGTCGCAAGGCTTCAGCTTCGGTGCGCCGACCGAAGGCGAAGTGGTGATGGCCGAAGAAATCTGCCGTCTCGTGCCGTCCATCGAACAAGTACGACTGGTCTCCTCCGGCACCGAGGCAACGATGAGCGCGCTACGTCTGGCGCGCGGCTTCACGGGCCGCAACAAGATCGTCAAGTTCGAAGGCTGCTATCACGGCCACGCCGACAGCCTGCTGGTCAAAGCCGGCTCGGGCCTGCTCACGTTCGCCGATTCGACACGCAACGCGCCGTCGTCGGCCGGTGTGCCGCCCGAAGTCACACGCGACACGCTCGTGCTCGAATACAACAATGTCGATCAGCTTCGCGAACTGTTCGCCGGGCAAGGCGGCGAGATCGCTGCGGTGATCGTCGAGCCGGTGGCCGGCAACATGAATCTCGTGCGCGGTTCGCGCCACTTCCTGCAGACACTGCGTGAGCTGTGCACGGCGCACGGCGCCGTATTGATCTTCGACGAGGTGATGTGCGGGTTCCGCGTCGGCCTGGGTGGCGCACAAGCGCTCTACGGCATTGCGGCCGACCTCACTTGCCTGGGCAAGGTGATCGGCGGCGGCATGCCGGCTGCCGCGTTCGGCGGACGGCGCGACATCATGTCGCATCTGGCGCCACTGGGTGGCGTGTATCAGGCGGGCACGCTCTCGGGCAACCCGCTGGCGGTCGCCGCCGGTCTCGCCACGCTCAAGCTGATTCAGGCCCCGGGCTTCTACGAGGATCTCGCCAAACGCACGTCCAGACTCATCGCCGGACTCATCGACGCCGCACACGCGGCGGGTGTGCCGTTTTCGGGCGACAGCGTCGGCGGCATGTTCGGCCTGTATTTTCGCGCCAACGTGCCGCAAAGCTTTGCCGAAGTCACCACGTCCGATGTCGCGCGCTTCAATGCCTTTTTCCACGCAATGCTCGATCGCGGCGTCTATCTCGCGCCGAGCGCGTTCGAAGCCGGTTTCGTCTCGGCAACGCACGACGACTCCGTCGTCGACGCGACCCTCGACGCCGCCCGCGATGCCTTCAGGGCTGTCGCATGACCGTCACACGTCACGTGCCCGTCGTGGGCACGACTTCGCATTAGTAGCGAGTCGGATCGACTCGTCTGGCCTTACATAACAAGGAGAAACACCATGCAAATGCTGCTGCCGACCAAGCTCCGTCAATCGTTTGTGCGCTGGCTGGCGCTCGGGCTGCTCACGTCGATGCTGTCCGCCTGCGGATACAACCAGATTCAGGTCAAGGACGAAGCGGTCAAGGCGGCCTGGAGCGAAGTCGTCAACCAATACCAGCGACGTGCCGATCTGGTGCCGAATCTGGTCAATACGGTCAAGGGCTATGCCTCGCATGAGCAATCGACGCTGACCGAGGTCATCAACGCCCGCGCGAAGGCCACGAGCATCACGGTCACGCCGGAGACGCTCAACGACCCCGAAGCATTCAAGCGCTTCCAGCAAGCCCAGGGCGAGCTCTCGGGGGCGCTCTCGCGCCTGATGGCCGTCTCGGAGAATTACCCGAACCTGAAGGCCGACGGCCTGTTCCGCGACCTGCAATCGCAGCTCGAAGGCACCGAAAACCGTATCGCCGTGGCGCGCAATCGTTTCATTCAGTCGGTGCAGGACTACAACGTGTACGTGCGCCAGTTCCCGAACAATCTGACGGCGAAGATGTTCGGTTACGGGCCGAAGCCGAACTTCACGGTCGAGAACGAGAAGGCCATTTCGACCGCGCCGGCCGTCAAATTCTGAGGATCGGGTCATGGCTGCCATCTCTGCTGACGCTGCCGTCTCGACAAGCGGCGAGGGGCTGCCGCTCCCTTCGACGACGGACGGCGTGAGCGGCAACGCCGCACGCGTCTCCCCCCGCAGCCGGCCCGCGCGCATGCCATGGTCGCCATGGGTGCTCTGGGCACGTTGGGCGCTCTGTGCACTGATGCTGGCCTGGGTGGGCTGCCTGGCGTTGCCGGCCGGGGCCGAGGAGCGAGTGGCCGTGCCCGCGCTGAGCGCGCGGGTGACCGATCTGACCGGCACGCTCACCCCCGAGCAGCGCAACGCGCTCGAGACACAACTCGCGCAATACGAACAGCAGCGCGGCAGTCAGATCTTCATTCTGATGGTGCCGAGCACGGCCCCCGAGACCATCGACCAGTACAGCATTCGCGTCGCCGACGCCTGGAAGGCCGGCCGCAAAGGCGTGGACGACGGCGTCATCGTCCTCATCGCGAAGAACAATCCTAACGATTTGCGCAAGATGCGCATCGAAGTCGGACGCGGTGTGCAGGGCTCGCTGACCGACGCCATCTCCGGGCGAATCCTGCGCGACGTAATGGCGCCGTACTTCCGCAGCGGCGACTTCTTCGGCGGTCTGGCGGCGGGCGTCGCGGCAATTCAGGCAGCGATGAACAATGAGGCGCTGCCCGCCCCGAACCTGCCGTCGACGCGCGCCCCCCATTCCCAGCTCTCCGATTTTCTGCCACTGCTCTTCATCGTCTTCATTATTGCGATGGTGGTCGTCATGGAGAGCCGCCGACGCTTCAGCGGCCCGGGGCTGCCGGGTGCGGCAGCCGCCGACCCGCGCTCGCGCGTGCTCACCGGACAACGAGGCCGCATCGGGGCCGGTGCCTTCGGCGCGGGTCTCGGCGGCGGCCTGGGCGGCTGGGGACGTAACGACGGCGGGGGTTTCGGCGACGGGGGCGGCGGCGGCGGTTTCGGCGGCGGCGGGGGTGGCGGATTTGACGGCGGCGGTTCGTCGGGGAACTGGTGATGGCGATGACACATGACGACATCGAGATGCAACTGAAGCCGCACGACGTGTCGCGCTGGCTGCGTCATTTCGGCACCTGGCGCGCGCACGCGCGATGGCTTTTCCCGGAGAAAGCGCTGAACGCGCTCGAAGCCTCGATCCGCGATTCGGAGACCGAGCACCGCTGCGAGATCCGTTTGGTGATCGAAGCCGCCATGCCGCTTGCGGCCGTATGGCGTGGGCAAACCTGCCGTCAACGCGCCGTTCATCTGTTTCGCCATCTCGGCGTGGCTCATACGAGCGAGCGCACGGGCATACTCCTGTATATCAACATCGCCGATCACGATATCGAGCTGATCGCCGACAAGGGCGTCGATGCGCTGGTGTCTACCCGCACATGGGACACCGTCGTGGCGCAGATGAGCGCCGGTTTTCGTGACGAACGTTATGTCCAGAGCGTGCTCGACGCGCTGGACACCCTGCGCGGCATTGCGCGCGAATCCCTGCCGGCCCACGCCGGCGCAGCGCCGGACAATGCCTTGACCGACCGGCCGCTGATGATGTGACGTCTCATGTTTTCGGAACAGGATTTTGCCTACATGCGCCGCGCGCTGGCGCTCGCCGAGCGCGCGATGTTCACCACCACGCCGAATCCACGCGTCGGCTGCCTGATCGTGCAGGACGGCCGTGTCATCGGTGAGGGCTTCACGCAGCCCGCCGGTCAGGATCACGCCGAAGTACAGGCCATGAACGACGCGCGCTCGCGTGGCGAGTCGATGCGCGGCGCCACCGCCTACGTCACACTCGAGCCGTGCAGCCACTATGGCCGCACCCCGCCGTGCGCGAAGGCACTCGTCGAAGCGGGCGTGAAACGCGTGATCGCCGCCATGGAAGACCCGAACCCGCTCGTGGCCGGGCGTGGCTTCACGATGCTGCGCAGCGCCGGTATCGAAGTGCGCTGCGGACTGCTGGAGCAGGAGGCGCGCGAGATGAACATCGGGTTTGTCGCCCGCATGACGCGCGGCACGCCATGGGTGCGCATGAAGGTGGCGGCCAGCCTCGACGGCAAGACGGCCCTCAACAATGGCACGAGTCAATGGATCACCGGCCCGGCCGCACGCGCCGACGGCCATGCGTGGCGCGCCCGCGCATGCGCCATTCTCACCGGCATCGGCACGGTGCGCGAGGATGATCCGGCCCTCACGGTGCGCGAGGTCGAGACGACACGTCAGCCCCTGCGCATCGTCGTCGATTCGCGTCTGGACATTGCCCCCACCGCGCGCGTGCTCGCAAACGGCAACGCGCTCGTGGTCTGCGCGAACGGCGATCCGGTTCGCACGGCGCGTCTGCGCGACCTGGGCGTCGAGGTGCTCGATCTGCCCAATCCGAACGGCAAGGTCGAATTGCCCTCGCTGCTGCGCACCCTTGGCGAGCGCCAGCTCAACGAAGTTCACGTGGAAGCGGGCTACAAGCTCAACGGCTCACTGCTGCGCGAGCACTGCGTCGACGAGCTGCTGACCTATCTCGCGCCGTGCATCGTCGGCGACGCGCAAGGCATGTTCCATCTGCCCGCGCTCACGTCGCTCGACGACAAGCTCGCGCTCACCTTCACCGACGTACGCATGATCGACGGCGACCTGCGGATAAGCGCACGCTTCAGGCGCAACTGATCCAGGGTCGCGAGGCTTGCGGCAAAAAAAGCGGGGCGTACCCTTGGGTGCACCCCGCTTTTTCCAAGCTCTTCCAAGCTCTTCCAAGCTCTTCCAAGTTCTTCCAAATTTCTCCAAGGGCGGACAGCGCCGCCCTCGTCAATGCGTTCGACGCGCTCAGACGTGGAAGCCCACGCGACCGAGCGACTCCATCTCCACCGATACGTACTGCCCCGGCTGGATGTACTCGGCCGGCGTGGCGCCGCCCGCCATTACGATCCAGCCGGCTTGCAGCGGCTCGCCCGCCGCCGCCGACAGACGCGCCGCCGCGACCAGCGAGCGCAGCGGATGCCCGAGCAGCGCCGCGCTCGACCCCACCTGCACGGTGCGGCCGTTGATCGTCATCGCCAGTCCGAGATTCGAGAAGTCGATATGCGGATCGTGCCAGGCACCGATCACGAAGCCACTCGACGACGCATTATCGGCAATCACTTCCGGCAGCGTGAACTTGAAGTCCTTGTAGCGCGAATCGATGATCTCGATGGCCGGCGCAATCGCTTCGACCGCCGCGAGCGCCTGCGGGCCCGTGACATGGCCGTCGAGCGGGCGCTTCAGGATGAACGCGATTTCCGGCTCGACGCGCGGATGAACATACCGGCTGAAGTCGAGGGTCGTGCCCTCTTCGACCTGCATGCCGGACGTGAGGCGCCCCCAGATCACGTCGGACAGCCCCATCTGAATCATCTTCGCCCGGCTCGTGAAGCCCATCTTCACGCCGACGCGCGTCTCGCCGCGTTCGGCTCGACGAGCGAGCGATGCGGCCTGAATGGCATAAGCGTCGTCGAGCGACAGCCGATTGTCGGTGTCGAACTGCGCAATCTCGTGCGCGAAGTGCGCCGCGTCGTCAAGCCGCTTGGCATAGTCTTGAATGGGGTTCATCGTGCCGCCTCGCTAACGGGTTCGAACACGGCGCGGACCGAGCCCAGGCCGTTGATGCGGGTCTCGAAGATGTCGCCGGGCGTTACTGCGACCATCGGGCCAAGCGCGCCCGAGAGCACCAGATCGCCGGCCTTGAGCGGCGTGCCCACGGCGGCCATCGTGCGGGCGAGCCACACCACGGCGTTGATGGGGCTGCCCAGACAGGCCGCGCCTGCCCCCACGGAGACCGGCTCGCCGCGACGCTCCATGACCATGCCGCACATGCGCACGTCGAATTCGGCAAGCGTCTTCGGCGTGTTGCCGATCACGTACGCCGACGACGACGCGTTATCCGCGATCGTGTCGGTAATGCGGATATTCCAGTCGGCCACGCGGCTGCCCACGATCTCCAACGCGGGCAACGCGTAGTCGATGGCGTTGACGACGTCGAGCTGGCCCGGATTGTCCATATTCAGATCACGCCCGATGACAAAGGCGATCTCGGCCTCGATCTTCGCTTGCGTCAGGATCGAGGCCGGAATCGGTTCGCCGTCGCCATAGCCCATGTCGTCGAACAGCATGCCGAAATCGGGTTGATCGACGCCAAGCTGCTTCTGCACGGCGACCGACGTCAAGCCGATCTTGCAGCCGACGATGCGGCGCCCGGCGGCGAGACGCCGCTCGGTGTTGATCTGCTGAATGGCATACGCATCGTCGATGGTCAGTGGCGCGAACGTGTCGCGCAGCGGGGCGATAAACCGATGTGAGCGCTCGGCTTCGAGCAGCGCGTCGGCGGCCTGCTGCAAACGCGCCTGCGCCGCGGCGTCGCGGGGTGAGCCTGCGGCCATCACGTCCCCGCCTTCGCCGGCGCAGCCGGCTCATCCTTGGTGCGCTCGCCCACGGCCCAATGCGCGGCCGGTACCTGCGTCGCATACACGCGGATCGATTCGAGCGGCGCGCCGAGCGTCTCGTGCACGGTGCGCGCGACGGCCTTCACGCAAGCCTTCACGGTGGCGTCGTCGCGCCCCTCCACCAAATTGATATGTACGATTGGCATGATGCTGTCCCCTGAAAATGCCGAAAGAATGCCGAACAAATGCCTTCGTGGCCAATGATGCGCGCGCCACGAGATACCGTCCAATACCGAATTTCCAGTTTCCGATACTATTTCGGTATTGCGTTATCGCACCCGGACGGCGGCTTCCATGGACATCAAGCAAATGCGGTACTTTCTCGCCGTGGCGCAGGAAGGTCATTTCGGGCGGGCAGCGGCGCGGCTGAACATGGCGCAGCCACCGCTCACCCGTCACATCCACACCCTCGAGGCCCAGTTGGGCACGCCGCTGTTCGTGCGCACGCCCAAGGGGGCCACGCTGACCGCCGCCGGGCAGACGCTGCTCGCCGAGGTGCCGAATATCCTGTCGCTCGCGCGACGTGCCGAAGAACAAACGCGACTCGCGGGCGAAGGCCATATCGGACGACTCGATGTAGGCATCTTCAGCTCGGGCATTCTCAACGTCATTCCCAGGCTGCTGGCGAGCTTTCATACCGATCGCCCCGAAGTCAAGATCGGTCTGCACAACCTGTCTAAGACGGAACAGATTGCGGCGCTGCGCGAGCGACGCATTGCCATCGGCTTCAATCGCCTGATTCCGGACGAACCCGATATCGTCGTCGACTGGATTCATCGCGAACCGTTTCTCGTGGCGCTCTACGAAGGACATCCGCTATGCAAGCGCGCCGCGCTCACGCTGGCCGATCTCGATAACGAGCGGATGATCCTCTACCCGAACGCGCCGGTGCCGGGACTCGCCGAAGAAGTGATCGCCGCATTTCGTGCCGAGGGCCTGACGTTGCGCGTGGAACAGGAGGTCGAGGACGTGGTGACGTCGATCGCGCTCGTGGCGAGCCGCTTCGGCGTTTGCGTGACGACCGAGTCGGCGGCGAACCTGCGCCTGCCCGGCGTGGTGTACCGGCCACTGAAATCGTCGCGTCTGCGCTCGATCGAACTGAACTGCATGTACCGGCGCGACGACAATTCCCCGATTCTCGCGGCCTTTCTCACACTGATCCGACGCTCGCGCAACCGGCGCAACGCACCGACGATGT
Organism: Pandoraea sp.; assembly: GCF_041919235.1. Classification (NCBI taxonomy): domain Bacteria; kingdom Pseudomonadati; phylum Pseudomonadota; class Betaproteobacteria; order Burkholderiales; family Burkholderiaceae; genus Pandoraea; species Pandoraea sp. The sequence continues at coordinate 16,699 of NZ_JAYRUC010000013.1, read as the reverse complement.
AGCGCGTCAGCATCGCCGACGGTCGTCCCGATCGGACGCAACGTGTCGCAACGCGTCGCAACTGAATTTCAACGAACGATGGATTGCATCCGGATTATCCGGATCGGCAATTGGTTACCGCGCATCGATCCGACCTGGATCTACCGAATTGAATCCTCACTTCCGCGCGCTCAAATCTGCGTAGCACTACGGACAATTTCTGTGACGACTCTTATTTTTTAAGCCTCAATCCAAGCGAATCCTTTATCCACGCTGCCTTCATCGATCACCCTTGATGTCCATTTAAATTGGACTCCGTATTACGCTACCATTTTTGTTCGTTCATGCCGCCCATGTCGTGAACGAATCAATGCCGACGAGATCGAGCGGTCGATCGAGACCGCTACACGTCCGGGTAGTCAAAAATACAAATCAAGGAGATGTTCAGAATGGAGTTCCGCCATCAATCCCTGTTCGTTGCCACTGCGCTCGCCTTCATCGGAACGGCGGTCCACGCCGAGACGGTCAAGATCGCCATCGCCGCGCCGTTCAGCGGCTCGGTCGCCCAATATGGCGACATGGTCAAGGCCGGTGCGCTGACCGCCATCGAGGAAATCAACGCGGCGGGCGGTGTCAACGGCAACACGCTGGAAGCCGTCATGATGGACGACGCATGCGAGCCGAAGCAGGCCGTCGCCGTAGCCAACAAAATCGTCAGCCGGAAGATCGGGTATGTGATTGGCCACGTGTGCTCGGGCTCGACGATCCCGGCATCGGACATCTATGAGAACGAGGGCGTTGTGATGATTACGCCTTCGGCGACAGCACCGCAACTGACGCAAGGCAAGAAGCGTCACTTCATCTTCCGCACCATCGGCCGCGACGATCAGCAAGGGCCGGCCGCCGCGCAGTACATCATCAATAGGGTCAAACCGAAGAAAATTGCCGTGCTGCACGACAAGCAGTCGTACGGCCAGGGTATCGCCACTTCGGTAAAGAAGGACCTCGACGCGGCCAGGATCCCGGTCGTGCTGTTCGAAGGGATCAATGCCGGCGATGCGGACTACTCTGCCGTCATCACCAAGCTCAAGGCGCAGGGCGTGGATTTCGTGTACTTCGGCGGCTATCACCCGGAAATGGGCCTGCTGCTGCGACAGGCGCGCGAACAAGGCGTGAAGGCCACCTTCATGGGGCCGGAAGGCGTGGGCAACAAGGACGTGACGGCCATCGCCGGCCCCGCATCGGAAGGCATGCTTGTCACGCTGCCCGCCGACTTCGCGGCCGATCCGGCCAACGCCAAACTGATGAAGGCCTTCGCCACGGCCAAGCGCGATCCGAACGGTCCGTTCCAGATGCCCGCCTACACGGGCGTGCAACTCATCGCCAAGAGCATTGCCGGCGCGAAGAGCACCGACCCGGAAGCGGTCGCCAACTACCTCCACGCCAACACGTTCGACACGCCGATCGGCAAGGTCGCGTACGACAAGGCCGGCGATCTGAAGTCGTTCAAGTTCGTGGTCTACACCTGGCACAAAGACGCCACCAAGACTGCCGCCAACTGATTCCCTGACGCTTTTCCGGCCAGCGAATCTCCCTGCCACCCGCCGATGACATGGCGGGTGGCAGGGAGATTCGCGCTCGGCCCCCGCGCGTCGCGAGGCTTCCCGCATGAACGAATTCTTCCCACAGCTTGTCCAGCAATGGGTCAATGGCCTGACGCTGGGCGCGATCTACGCGTTGATCGCCATCGGCTACACCATGGTCTACGGCATCATCGGCATGATCAACTTCGCCCACGGCGAGATCTACATGATCGGCGCTTATGTCGGGCTGATCGCACTCACGTCCATCGGCACGGCCGCCGGGTATCCCTTGCCGCTCGTGCTCGGCGCCGCGCTGCTGGCATCGGTGCTGATCACGGGCCTGTACGGCTTCGCGATCGAGCGCGTGGCGTATCGCCCGCTGCGCGGCGGGCCGCGCCTCGGTCCGCTGATCTCTGCGATCGGCATGTCCATCTTTCTGCAGAACTACGTACAGATCGGTCAGGGCGCGCGCGATGTGTCCGTCCCCCTGCTGATCGCCGGCGCCATCGATATTCCGATGGGCGACTTCACCGTGACCATTCCCTATGCGCGCATGCTGATCGTCGGTGTGACGGTCGCGCTGATGATCCTGCTCACGCTGTTCATCGCCAACTCGCGCATCGGCCGCGCCTGCCGCGCCTGCGCCGAGGACATGCGCATGGCCAACCTGCTCGGCATCGACACAAATCGGGTGATCTCGTGCACGTTCGTGCTCGGCGCCATGCTCGCGGCCGTCGGTGGCGTGCTGATCGGCCTGACCATTGGCAAGCTCAACCCGTACATCGGCTTCATCGCCGGCATCAAGGCCTTCACGGCGGCAGTGCTCGGCGGCATCGGCAGCATTCCCGGCGCCATGCTGGGCGGCGTGCTGCTGGGGCTCGCAGAGACGCTCGCCTCGGGCTACATGCCCTCCGAGTACAAAGACATCGTGGCGTTCTGCCTGCTGGTGCTGGTGCTGCTGTTTCGCCCGACCGGCCTGCTGGGCAAGCCCGACGTCGAGAAAGTCTGAGGTCGACCATGCCACAACAACTCACACTCAAGTCCGGTGCCGCCACCCGCGCCCCCGCCGCCGAAACGCTCAAGAGCGCGGTGATCGCCGCGCTCGTGACGATCGTGCTCACAGCCCCCGTTCTCGGCCTGCAACTGAAGCTCGACGGCTATCACGTAGTGGTTGAACAACACTGGCGCCCCGTCTGGATCGCCGCCGTCGTCGTCTTCGTCTTCCAGATGGCCAAGCCGCTGCTGCTGCGCTCGAAGCATGCCGTGAAGCTGCCTGGCCTGCCCGTCATGCGGCGGCGTCAACACATGAGCGCTATGTGGATGCTGCTTGCCATCGGGCTCGTGTGGCCGTTCGTCGGCTCACGCGGCGCGGTAGACGTGGCGACGCTCGCGCTCATCTACTGTGTGCTCGGCCTCGGCCTGAACATTGTGGTGGGCTTCGCCGGCCTGCTCGATCTGGGCTACGTCGGCTTCTACGCGGTGGGCGGCTATACCTATGCACTGCTCAACCAGTACTTCGGACTGACGTTCTGGGAATGCCTGCCGATTGCCGCGCTCATGTCGGCCACGTTCGGCTTCCTGCTCGGCTTCCCGGTGCTGCGTCTGCGGGGCGACTACCTGGCCATCGTGACACTCGGCTTCGGTGAGATCATCCGCCTGCTGCTCAACAACCTGACCGACCTCACTGGGGGGCCCGACGGCGTCTCGGGCATTCCGAAGCCCGGCGTGTTCGGCTTCGAAATGGCGCGCTCGTCGAGTGTCGAAGGCGCGAGAACGTTCCACGAACTGATCGGGCTGCCGTACAGCGGCGCGCACATGGTGATCTATCTCTATCTGCTCGCGTTTGCGCTGGTCGGCTTCACGCTGTTCGTCACGCGCCGCCTGATTCGCATGCCGATCGGCCGCGCCTGGGAAGCCCTGCGCGAAGACGAGATCGCGTGCCGCTCGCTCGGCCTGAACCCCACACGCGTCAAGCTCTCTGCATTCACGCTCGGGGCCTCGTTCGCCGGTCTCGCCGGCGCGTTCTTTGCGGCGCGTCAGGGGCTGGTCACGCCCGAATCGTTCACGTTCATCGAATCGGCACTCATCCTCGCCGTGGTGGTGCTCGGCGGCATGGGCTCACAGATCGGCGTGATGCTCGCAGCCATTCTGCTCACGATCCTGCCGGAAGTCGCGCGCGACTTTGCGGAATACCGCATGCTGATCTTCGGTCTGGTGATGGTGTTGATGATGATGTGGCGCCCCCAGGGTTTGTTACCCGCGACCCGCCCGCACGTGGAGTTGCCGCAATGAGTGAAGCGCTCTTGAAACTCTCCGGCCTGCAGATGCGCTTCGGCGGCTTGCTCGCCGTCGACGGCGTCGAATTCGACGTCCGCAAACACGAAGTCTTCGCGATCATCGGCCCGAACAGCGCAGGCAAGACGACCGTCTTCAATTGCGTTGGCGGCTTCTATCGCCCGACGGGCGGCGCGATCACGCTCGACGGCGACGACATCACCGGTCTGCCGAGCCACAGGGTGGCGCGACGCGGTCTCGTGCGCACATTCCAGAACATCCGTCTGTTCCGTCAGTTGACGGTCGTGGAGAACCTGCTCGTCGCGCAGCATCTGCGCGTGCACAGCGGCTTTCTGCAAGGGCTCTTCTCGACGGGCGGATTCCGTCGCGCCGAACACGCCGCGCTTGAGCGCGCCAAGGTCTGGCTCGACCGGCTGGGTCTGACGGCCGTCGCGAATCGCGAGGCCGGCACGCTTTCATACGGGCACCAGCGACGCCTCGAAATCGCGCGCTGCATGATCACCGAGCCACGTCTTCTCATGCTCGACGAACCGGCCGCCGGCCTGAATCCGCAAGAGAAGGTCGAGTTGCAGCAACTCGTCGACAATCTTCGTCGCGAGTTCGGCATCTCGGTGCTGCTCATCGAGCACGACATGCGTCTCGTCATGGGGGTTTCGGACCGGATTCTCGTGATGGAGCACGGCAGACCGATCATGACCGGCAAGCCCGACGAGGTGCGCAACGATCCGCGCGTCATCAAGGCCTACCTCGGGGAGGAATAATGCTGAAGCTGGAACAGATCCATACCCGCTACAGGGCCGTCGAGGCGCTCTCTGGCGTGTCGATCGAAGTGAACAAGGGCGAGATCGTCGCGCTCATCGGCAGCAACGGCGCGGGCAAGACCACGTTGATGATGACCGTGTGCGGCACGCCTCGCGCGTCGAGCGGACGTGTGACGTTCGAAGGCCGCGATATTACCGGCTGCCCCACCCACGACATCATGCGCATGGGCCTGGCGATTTCGCCGGAAGGCCGCCGGGTGTTTCCAAGCCTGACGGTAATCGAGAATCTGAAGATGGGCGGATTCTTTTTGTCCAGCGACGAGATCGACGCCGGCATCGACCACGTCTTCGGTCTCTTTCCAAGACTCGCGCAGCGCGGCAGGCAGCGGGCAGGCACGATGTCAGGCGGCGAGCAGCAGATGCTCGCCATTGGGCGGGCACTGATGAGCCGTCCGCGCCTGCTGCTGCTCGACGAACCGACGCTCGGTCTGGCGCCGCTCGTGATCGCGCAGATCTTCGACATCATCCGGGCCATTCGGGAAGAAGGTGTCACCGTGTTTCTGGTCGAGCAAAACGCGAACAAGGCGCTGCATGTCGCCGATCGAGGTTATGTGCTTGAGACCGGCCGCGTCGTGCTCGCCGATTCTGCCGCGAATCTGCTCGCCAACGACGACATCAAGCGCGCGTATCTCGGCGCCTGATGGCGCGCGCTGCGATGCCACGCGTCCCAGCGCGCCGTGAAACGCAAAAGGGGAAGCGCCGCCCGGCACATCCCCTTTTTTCAAACTGCGGCAACGCCGTGCCGAGCGCCGTCCATCGTTGCGCCTCGGCTCACTTCATCAGGTCGACCAGTTGATCGAGCGCCTTGCCCCAGCCGTCATGGAAGCCCATGGCCTCGTGTTGCGCACGCGTCGCTTCGTCGCCGTGAATGGCAATCGCGGTGTAGCGCGTGCCTTTGCCTTGCGATTCCATCAATACGGCTGCCGTGAACAGGAAGCCGCCATGCTCGGCGACCGGTGCAGGCGCCGGACGGAACCCCGGCAAAACGGCATTCGTCCACACGAGCCGCGCGTTTTCAACCACTTCAAGGTAACACCCGACGTTCGGAAACTGCTGCCCTTCCGGTGAACGCATGACCGTGCGAAACAAGCCGCCCGGACGCAGGTCGATCTCGCATTCGACCGTCTGCCACGGTGCGGGCGTAAACCACTTCTTGAGATGCGCCGGTTGCGTCCACGCAGCCCACACGCGCTCGCACGGCACATCGACGTAACGCTCGAGCACCAGATCCAGTGCCGGATCGATCGAGAAAAGATTGGGTCGACTCATGCTCACGTCTCCTTCATCTGCAACAGGTAGTGATCCAGTTGGTCGAGGCGGCGCGTCCACTGGTCGCGCTGCCCCTGGAGCCAATCCTGCGCCCCCGAGAGCGCCTCGGCTTCCAGCGCATAGGTCCGCACACGCCCCGTCTTGCGGGAAACGACAAGGCCGCAGCCCTCCAGGACACGCAGATGCTGCGCGAACGACGGCAATGCCATCGAAAACGGATGCGCCAGTTCGCTCACGGACGCGGGACCGAGCGCCAGACGCTCGACGACCGCGCGACGCGTGGGGTCAGAGAGCGCCTGAAAAATCCGATCGAGCGGCGTGGATGCGTTAGTCATGCCACCGACTATAGAGGCCCCAATTACTTAGGTCAATACCTTTGTATTGCGGATTTTCCGAAACCGATCGCTCAGGCCATGCATTCCCCGTGGCGATTCTTCCGCGTGCCGAATCGGACAGCGGCTGAACTGCCCGTGCCGGCGAATTTTCCGGCGCGTTCGCCGTGAGATTCGGGCGCAGCCGCACACCGGCTTGGCGTAGAATAGAGCCTTTCCAAATTCAGTCCCGCGTTGTCGCTATGCCGTTGGCCACTACAGAAGAAATCATTGCCGAGCTAAAGGCCGGCCGCATGGTTGTCCTCGTCGACGAGGAAGATCGTGAGAACGAAGGCGATCTGGTCATGGCGGCCGAGTTCGCGACGCCCGAAGCCATCAACTTCATGGCCAAGTATGGCCGCGGCCTGATTTGCCTCACCCTCACGCAGGCGCGCTGCAAGCAGCTCAACCTGCCGCTGATGACCTATCGCAACGGTACGCAGTACGGCACCGCGTTTACGCTGTCGATCGAAGCGGCCGAGGGCGTCACCACGGGCATCTCGGCGGCAGATCGCGCTCACACGGTTCAGACGGCCATTTCGCGCGACGCGCGCCCGGAAGATATCGTGCAGCCGGGACACGTGTTCCCGATCATGGCGCAGCCCGGCGGCGTGCTGGTGCGCGCAGGTCACACGGAGGCCGGTTGCGACCTGACGGCGATGGCCGGTCTCACGCCGGCGGCCGTCATCTGCGAGATCATGAACGACGACGGCACGATGGCACGCCTGCCGCAGTTGCTGGCGTTCGCTGAGCAGCACGGTATCAAGATCGGCACGATCGTCGATCTCATCCACTATCGCAGCCGCACCGAATCGATGATCGAGACGGTCGCGACACGCGAAATGCAAACGGCCTGGGGGCCGTTTCAGGCGACGCTGTATCGTGACAAGCCGAGCGGCAGTCCGCACCTGGCGCTCGTGCGCGGCGTACCCACGCCGGCCGACGAGACGCTCGTGCGCGTGCACGAGCCGCTCTCGGTGCTCGACCTGCTCGAGACCGGCGTGTCCACGCACTCCTGGACGCTCGCCGGTGCGATTCAGGCGATTGCCGAGGCGGGCAAAGGCGTGGTCGTGCTGCTGAACTGCGTGGAAACGCCCGAGCACCTGTTCAATCAATTCGAAGCCCTCGACGAAACCGAGAAGGCTGCGCGCGCCAAGCGCCGCCCGGTAGACTTCCGCACGCACGGCGTGGGCGCGCAGATCCTGCGCGAACTGGGCGTCGGTAAAATGCGCGTGCTCTCGAGCCCGCGAAAGATTCCCAACATGGCAGGCTATGGCCTTGAAGTGACGGGGTTCCAACCGATGCCTGGCGCGGACGTCGCCTGAGTATTCTGATATCGATACCTTGCCGCCCGGTCGCGGCGAGGCATCACCCTGCCGTGCATCGCCTGTCTTGGGCGTGCCGGCGCAACGTTGGCCGCACCGCCTGGACGGTACTTTTTTAGAGGAAGCCCATTATGGACATCGGACAATACCAGCCGGAACTCGACGGTGAAGGCCTGCGCGTGGGCATTGTGCAGGCACGATTCAACGACGCCGTGTGCACGGCACTGCGCGCTGCCACCGTGGCCGAACTCGACCGCCTCGGCGTGGAAGGCGAAGATGTGTTGCTCGTGACGGTGCCCGGTGCGCTGGAGATCCCGCTGGCATTGCAAAAGCTGGCCGAGAGCGGCCAGTTCGACGCCCTCATCGCGCTCGGCGCGGTGATCCGCGGCGAGACCTATCACTTTGAGCTGGTCTCGAACGAGAGCGGAGCCGGCATCACGCGTATCGGTCTCGATTTCGGTATTCCCATCGCGAATGCGGTGCTCACGACCGAGAACGACGAACAGGCCGAAGCGCGCGCCGCCGAAAAGGGTCGCGACGCGGCCCGTGTGGCGGTCGAAATGGCCAATCTGCTCGAAGCCATCGACATGCTCAGCGGCGACGACGGATCGGATGAAGACGAAGACGAAGAAGAGGAAGATCGGTAATGAAGAGTGCTCGCCGCCGCGCGCGCGAATTTGCGCTGCAAGGTTTGTATCAATGGCTGCTCTCGCGCGACCACGCGGGTGAGATCGATGCACACCTGCGCACCACCCCCGGCTACGACAAGGCCGACCGTGCTCACCTGGATGCCCTGCTGCACGGCAGCATCCGTGAGGCGGACGCCTTGTCGCAGCAACTCCAGCCGTACCTGGACCGTCCAGCGGCCGAACTGTCGCCGGTCGAGCACGGGGTGCTCGTCATCGGCGCCTACGAACTGATTCACCACATGGACATTCCGTACCGTGTGGTCATCAACGAGGCTGTCGAACTTGCCAAGACCTTTGGCGGCGTCGAAGGCTTCCGCTACGTGAACGGCGTTCTCGACAAGTTTGCGGCAGAAGTGCGGCCGGACGAAGTCGCGGCGAATCGTCATGGCAACCGCGGCAAAAGCGCCTGACGCTGCGCACGGCATCACAGGTCTCGCAGGTCTCGCCGCCTGATGCTACCTGGTGCTGCCGAATGAGGAACGAACGGGGCCACCACCTGCCCCGTACCTCATAACTTCGCACGCTCCGCCCAACCCGCCCAACGCCCGCAACTCGCCCGCAACCCGCCGGAACCCGCCCAATCGCCCAACCGCCCGCCCATCTTTCCCTCCCCGCCCTTCTCCTTTCCGTCCCCCCCGACACCATGGACCGCACGCCCGACCTCACCCCCGCCAAGCTGACACTGGCGCAACGCGTCGATGACATTGCCCCGTTTCACGTGATGGAGCTGGCCAAACAGGCCGCGCTGCGTGAAAAAGCGGGACATCGCGTGATTCACATGGGCATCGGCGAACCGGATTTCACCGCCCCCGAGGCGGTGATTGAAGCGGCGGTGAAAGCCATGCGCGATGGGCGGACGCAATACACGGGGGCGATGGGTATCCCGGCTCTGCGCGAAGCCATCGCCGGTTACTACCACAGCTTTTACGGCGTGAACGTCGATCCGTCGCGCATTGTCGTGACGGCCGGCGCATCGGCAGCACTCGTGCTGGCCTGCGCGGCGCTCGTTGGCGTCGGCGACGAAGTGCTGATGCCGGATCCGTGCTATCCCTGCAATCGTCACTTTGTCTCGACCTTTGACGGCAAGCCCGTTTTGATCCCGTCGGGACCGGCCGAGCGCTTCCAGCTCACAGCCGAGCGCATCGAGTCCCACTGGGGACCCGCGACGAAAGGGGTGTTGCTCGCCTCGCCGTCGAATCCGACAGGCACGTCCATCGAGACCGAAGAACTCGCGCGTATCGTGAAGACCGTGCGTGCGCGGGGTGGCTTCACCCTCGTCGACGAGATCTATCAGGGACTCTCCTACGATGGCAAGCCCACAACGGCGCTTACCTTCGGCGAAGACGTTCTGGTCGTGAGCAGCTTCTCCAAGTACTTCAATATGACCGGCTGGCGCCTCGGATGGCTGGTCGTGCCGCCGTCGATGGTGCCGACGTTCGAGAAGCTCGCGCAGAATTTGTTCATCTGCCCGTCTGCGGTGGCGCAACATGCGGCGACGGCCTGTTTCCTGCCAGAGACGCTGGCCATCTTCGAGGCTCGCAAGGACGCGTTTCGCGAACGCCGCGACTACATCGTGCCGGCCCTCGAACGCCTGGGCTTTCGGGTACCGGTGATGCCTGACGGCGCGTTTTACGTCTACGCGGATTGCACTGGCGTCGCCCATCCGGATGCCGCCGACAGCGACCGCCTCACACAGTCTCTCCTGCAGCAGGCAGATGTCGTGCTCGTACCGGGGCTCGACTTCGGTTTTGCCGAGCCACGTCGATACATTCGCTTGTCGTACGCCACGTCGCTCGAACAATTGCACGAGGCGATGGACCGGATCGAAAAGGTGTTCGCCGGGGGCTAAGTCACCCGGCGGCCGAGCGAATGCCCGTAGGAAAACAAAAAACCCATCGAATTGCTTCGATGGGTTTTTTGTTGGCGGCGCATTCGCCCTTCTATATAGAGAGGGGAAACATCGCACGCCGGGGATTGACCCGAAGGCGATGCGCCGGCCGAGGCGCATCGTCGGGAAGGTCAGCCGATCAGGCAGCGGTGCTGTCGTCGGCTTCGAGCGGCTTGGCGACTGCGGCTGCCTTGCCCGCCGACGTCGACGCGGCCGGCGTGGACAGCGAATCCGTCGATTCGTCCGACTTGCCCGCAGCGACCGGCTTCGCCACCGGCTTGGCCGAGCTGACGATCACCGGCGCTTGCGGCGCATTCGGCGAGACCTTGTGGCCCATGGCGACACTCCGCAGACGATCACGCTCTGCAAGAACCTTCGCGCCATAACCGCCATCGCCTGCGCTGGTGGACCCGACGTATCGACGCAGACCGCCCGCGAGCGAGCCTCCGCGTGCAATGCATTCCTTCAGGATCAGCGCGCCCACCTTGATGTTGGCCAGCGGGTGCAGCGCCGCCTCGGGGCCGCCGAAATACTCAAGCTTGTCCCGGTGCACCTTCGACATGACCTGCATGAGGCCTTGCGCGCCGACCGTGCTTTCGGCATACGGGTTGAAGCCCGATTCGATCGCCATCACCGCGAGGAGCAGCAGCGGATCGAGTCCGACTTCCTTGCCGGTCGAGTAGGCAGCCCTCACCAGATTGCCCGTCACGTCACCGGCCACGCGATAGCGGCGCGCCAGATAGTCGGCCACGGCCACTTGCTCGCGCGAGTCCAACGCCTTGGTCGCACGCGCGTCGGCGGCCACCCGTTGATTCGGAATATAAGCGGCGAGAACCGCAGCCGAAGGCACATGCTGTGCCGCTTGTGCCATCATCGACGCGTCGGACGGCGAACTCGGTGCGAGCATGTCGCCCTCGGGGCCCTGGGCGGCTGCATTGGCCGAACCCGTGGCTGCCTCGAGCAGCGGACCCACGTGTGACGCGAGATCTGCACGCCACGCCGGCCGTGCCCACAGCGCCAGCGTACCGACTACGGCAACCAAACCGACTGCACTCGACGTATAAAGTCCGACACGACCGCCGTGCCAGGCGAGGCGACGCCAATCGCGGCGCGCCGTGGCTACCATTGCCGCACTCCGCGTACGAAGCGCACGCATTGCGGCCGGTAGCCAGGGTGATAAACCAGACTTCTTCATACCACGTACTCCGGTTACGCCGTCACCACGGGGTGGCCCCGGGGCGTATGGAAATGAGCCGGGATGCCCGCCAGGCATTCCGTGAAGTGCTCATTTACGGCATATGGAACAAGGCGGTGCATCGTGTTTGTCATTGACGATGCCGTTACCGCCGCAGCGCGCCGACCTGTCCAGGTATCCGGCGCTGACGAGCTATCGCTCGCGCTGCTTCCTAAAACACTGGCTTCCCGACCTCGGTGAGAAAACCAGCCACTGAAAATCCACGTCGATGTTGTAGTTGTCGCTAAGCTTGAGCGGGTCGGCCTACCCGTCTTCAAAGCCGCCTTTCTGGATTCAACGGGCGGATTGTAGCAGTGATATATAAACCGTCAATACTATGAACACTCAAAATCATTACTAAAAGTAATTTGTAACAGCGGTTTTGCCGTGACGTTTGAACGTCCTGACCGGTAGAATGCCCTGCTTCACCCCCGCGTTTACAAGGGTGGCACCGCGACTTTCCTGAAATTCAAACGACCGTTTACACCGGTTGTATGAATTTCGTAAAAAATTTTTGGTAACGGTTTGTTTCATGAAATATCTCGATCTTCGTGACTTCACCGCGCAACTGGAGCGATCCGGCCAGCTTCGTCGCGTTGACGTGCCGGTCTCGCCGGTGCTGGAGATGACAGCGCTAGCCGAGCGTGTCCTCAAAGCGGCCGGGCCCGCGCTGTGGTTCGAGCGGCCGACCGGTTACGACATGCCCGTGCTCGCCAATTTGTTTGGCACCCCTGAACGAGTGGCGCTTGGGATGGGTATCGATCAAGGGGAGAATGCCCTCGGATCGCTGCGCGACATCGGCCACCTTCTTTCGACGCTCAAGGAACCCGAACCCCCGCGAGGTCTCAAGGACGCCGGAAAGCTGTTCAGCATGGCCAAGGCCATTTGGGACATGGCGCCCAAGGAGGTCGGCAGTCCAGTGTGTCAGGAGATCGTCTGGGAGGGCGATGATGTCGACCTCGCGCGCCTGCCGATTCAAACCTGCTGGCCCGGCGACGCCGCTCCGCTCATCACGTGGGGGTTGGTCATCACCAAGGGGCCGCATCGCAAGCGCCAGAATCTCGGCATCTACCGGCAGCAGGTCATCGCGCGCAACCAGGTCATCATGCGCTGGCTCGCCCACCGGGGCGGCGCGCTCGACTTCCGCGAGTTCGCGCAGGCAAACCCCGGCAAGCCGTTCCCGATCGCGGTTGCGCTCGGCGCCGATCCGGCGACCATGCTCGGTGCGGTCACGCCCGTGCCCGATACGCTGTCCGAGTATCAGTTCGCTGGCCTGCTGCGCGGCAGCCGCACCGAACTGGCCAAGTGCATTACGCCGGCGCTGTCGTCACTGCGCGTGCCGGCGCGCGCCGAAATCGTGCTCGAGGGCTTCATTTATCCGTCCGAGCAGCCGCCAGCGGTGCCCGTTGGCGCGCCGCCCCCCCCGTCGCGCGGCGCGACGGCGGGATACGCCCACGCGCTCGAAGGCCCGTACGGCGACCACACTGGCTACTACAACGAGCAGGAGTGGTTTCCGGTTTTCACGATCGAGCGCATCACCATGCGCCGCAACGCCGTCTACCACTCCACCTACACCGGCAAACCGCCCGATGAACCGGCCGTGCTCGGCGTGGCGTTGAACGAGGTCTTCGTGCCGCTGTTGCAGAAGCAATTCCCGGAGATCACCGATTTCTACCTGCCACCGGAGGGCTGCAGCTATCGGATGGCCATCGTGCAGATGAAGAAGGCCTATCCGGGGCACGCCAAGCGGGTGATGTTCGGCGTGTGGAGTTTCCTGCGCCAGTTCATGTATACGAAGTTCATCGTCGTGGTCGACGAGGACGTCAACATCCGCGACTGGAAGGAAGTCATCTGGGCCATTACCACGCGCGTCGACCCGACGCGAGACACCACGCTGGTCGACCGTACCCCCATCGACTATCTCGATTTCGCCTCGCCCACGGCAGGACTGGGTTCGAAGATGGGCATCGACGCCACCAACAAATGGCCGGGCGAAACGTCCCGCGAGTGGGGGCGTCCTATTGAAATGACCGCCGACGTCGACGCACGCATGGCTGCTCTATATAAGGAGCTCGGCCTGTAAGACCCGCCGCGCAGCCCGATTGCCACACCCCGGCGGGCGTGTGACGCTCGGTGGCAAGGTGCTGCGTGGCCGCTTCTTCACATGGGCATCGGTCCCGCTGGGCGGCGTCAAGCCATCAGGTCTGCGGCGGGAGGGTTCGACGTGCGGCATCGCACGAGTTCCTTGAGATGAAGTAATTCCGCCTCGCCGGAAGGCGAAAATCATCTGACCCTTTAATATTTTGTAATAGGCACTTTCCCGCATCGAAAACCCGCGTGCTGTCTGGCTTACACGCATGTTGCGTCAATGCTGCCGCACCGAATGCCATCGCGAAAGCGCCACAAAGTCCCACACAGGCGGACCGGCTCGGGTAAAATCGCGCTTTTTTTTCGAACGGCGACTCCGACCCCAATTATGGTGATGCACGCGCGCGCGTGCGTCGTGACGTCGGACACCCGTCGAAATCAGCGAAGCCGATCAACAGACATCGCGCCCGTCAGCGCCGCCCCCGCATCGTCATGCCGCTTGTGACGGTGACCGGCCGGCGGGCCGTTTGTCCGCCCTCGCGCAGCGTACCGCCCCGCCCTCATCGGGACCGGTGCCTGCGCCCCCCGGCGTGGAGAAGACATCAAATGGATAACAACCAACCCCTCATGCGCAACATCGGGCCGTTCGCCCTGATGCTGACCGGTCTCGGCTCGATCATCGGCTCCGGATGGCTGTTCGGCGCCTGGAAAGCCGCCAAGATTGCAGGCCCTGCCGCACTTTTCGCCTGGCTCATCGGCGCCGTCGTCATTCTGGCCATTGCGCTCACCTATGCCGAACTTGGCGCCATGTTCCCCGAGTCGGGCGGCATGGTGCGTTACTCGCGCTATTCGCATGGCAGCCTCGTCGGCTTCATTGCCGCCTGGGCGAATTGGATCGCCATCGTGTCGGTCATCCCCATCGAGGCCGAGGCGTCGATTCAGTACATGAGCACCTGGCCGTATGCATGGGCGCACAACCTGTTCGTCGATGGCACGCTCACCGCGAGCGGCCTCATGCTTTCCGCGCTGCTGGTGATCGTCTACTTCATGCTCAACTACTGGGGCGTGAAACTGTTCGCGCGCGCCAACACCGCCATCACGCTGTTCAAGTTTGCGATCCCGGCGCTCACCATTGCGGGCCTGATGATCGCAGGCTTCCACCCGGGCAACTTCAACTTGCCGGCGCAGGGCGGTTTCGCGCCGAATGGCATGTCGGCCGTATTCACGGCGGTCGCCACGTCGGGCATCGTATTCGCGTTCAACGGCTTCCAGAGCCCGGTGAACCTCGCGGGCGAAGCGCGCGACCCCGGCCGCAGCATTCCGTTCGCGGTTGTCGGCTCGATCCTGCTCGCGACCGTCATCTATCTACTGTTGCAAGTGGCGTACATCGGCGCGCTCTCGCCCGAACAACTGGCCGGCGGCTGGCATGGCGTGAGCTTCAGCTCGCCGTTCGCCGAACTGGCGATCGCGCTTGGTCTGAACTGGCTGGCCATCGTGCTTTATTTCGATGCGTTCCTGAGCCCGAGCGGCACCGGCACCACCTATATGGCCACCACGAGCCGCATGATCTACGCGATGGAGCGTAATCGCACGCTGCCGGCGATCCTCGGCCGCGTGCATCCGCTGTATGGCGTGCCGCGCCCGGCAATGTGGTTCAACCTCGCCATCTCGTTCGTCTTCATGTTCTTCTTCCGAGGCTGGGACTCGCTGGCTGCCGTGATCTCGGTCGCCACCGTGATCTCGTACCTGACGGGCCCCATCAGCGTCATGGCCCTGCGCCGCTCGGCGCCCGAGCTGCATCGGCCGCTTCGTCTGCGCGGTCTGTCGCTGATCGCACCGTTCGCCTTCGTGTGCGCGTCATTGATTCTGTATTGGGCCCGCTGGCCGCTCACCGGCCAGATCATCGTGCTGGTGGTCGTGGCGTTGCCCGTCTACTTCTACTATCAGGCGAAGGACCAATGGCGAGGCTTCGGCCGAGACCTCAAGGCATCGTGGTGGCTGATCGGCTACCTGCCGGCCATGGCGCTCTGCTCGTATGCCGGCAGCAAGGAATTCGGCGGTCTGGGTCTGCTGCCCTACGGCTGGGACATGCTGGTCGTGGCCGCGATGTCGCTCGCCTTCTTTCATTGGGGCGTGAAGGCCGGCTGGCGTACGCCGTACCTTGCCGGCGAGCGCGAAGAAGACGCCGCCAGCATGGAAGGCATGCCCGCGCTCTCACACTGAGCGCCCGAGGTCGCGCCATCGCCGAGTGCCGAGTGCCGAGCAACCCGCCCGGCAGAAGCCCGCCGAAATCCGGCGGGCTTTTTTACGTCGCGTGCGCCGCCCTGCTCCGCTCTCACCGATGTGCGCGGCGCCGCTCGATGAACAAGCTGTTGCCCAGGGCCCGCTTGGCCATCTTCTTCGCTTCGGCGGCCGCAGCCGAGACTTCCAGGTGCGACGGAAAGCTCTCGGGTGTGACCGCCACGACGCCGATCGACAGGCTCGTGATCGGATGAAAGATCACCATGCCGCGACGGTCTTCCGCCTCGAACCCACCCGCGGCAATCTGGTCCGGATGGAAATACTCCGTCACCGCCTCGCCGAAGCGAGTCAGCGCCTCGCGGCAACGCGTCTCCCAATCGGGGCTGCGGAACAAAATCAGGAAGTCGTCGCCGCCGATGTGGCCCAGGAAGTCTCGCTCGGGATTTCGCACCGCCATCAGCACGCGGGCGACCAGTTGAATCAGATCGTCGCCACGCCGGTAGCCGAACACATCGTTGAACGGCTTGAAGTTGTCGAGATCGATATAGCATGCATGGAACGAATGCCGCTCGCCGATCATGCGATCCATATAGTCGTCGATGGGCACGTTGCCCGGCAGCAACGTGAGCGGGTTCGCATACCGTGCCGCGTCGAGCTGCATATCGGTGATATGACGCATGAGCGCATGCCCCTGCGCCACGCCGAAATAGCGTCCCTGGTCCGTCACGATGAAGCCCGCCGCGATTTGCCGGCTGGCGCCTTCGGCAATCATTCGGCTCAGATCCTCCATGCGTGCGCCCTTGTCGAACGTGAGCGGGCGCGGCTCCATCACGGCCGAGCACGGCTTGCGCCCATACAGCTCTCGCGTGAAGGGCCGGGCGAAGCGACCGATGAGCGATGCGCGACCGATCAATCC